>CAYNKE010000031.1:0-19367 GCA_964397715.1 uncultured Bifidobacterium sp.
GTCGATCATGCCGGCATCGGGGGCCTGGGGGGCGAGGGTCATCGAACTCCTGGGGGTGAACGGCACCCCGGGGATGCCCTCTCAAACCGTAGCGAGATACCTTCGGGGCGACAACGCGAGCCATCGAACCTCAATCCACGCCGACGTGGTCAATCGTCTCAGCACGTCCTCGATCGAAACGATGACCTCGCTCGAGATGGGCGCGATAGGTAAGACGTACCCCGAGTCCGAGGACTACCCTGCCAGAGGCGATCGCGCGACTTCCGACTGTCCACTTCCACCCCGCATCCACGTGTCCTCCACCGACTCCCACCCCCACAGCAAGGTCGGCACCGTCTCGCTCGCCCTGGGGGCCCTTGGCGTCGTGTACGGCGACATCGGCACCAGCCCGCTGTACGCACTGAAGGAAGCCTTCAACGAGAAGTCTCACGTGATGACCGTCGACAAGATCAACGTCTACGGCATCTGCTCGCTCGCCTTCTGGGCCCTGATCATCATCATCTCGATCAAGTACCTGCTCTTCGTGATGCGGGCCGACAACCGTGGCGAGGGCGGAATCCTCGCTCTCACCGCCCTCGTGATGCCGAAGAAGGGCGATGCCGTCAAGAAGGCCGGGATCCTGGTGATCCTCGGCGTCTTCGGCACCGCCTTGCTCTACGGGGACGGCATCATCACCCCGGCCATCTCGGTGCTGTCGGCGGTCGAGGGTCTGGAAGAGGTCTCGACGTCCTTCGCCGACTGGGTCGTCCCG
The DNA here is from genome assembly GCA_964397715.1 of uncultured Bifidobacterium sp. GTDB lineage: Bacteria > Actinomycetota > Acidimicrobiia > Acidimicrobiales > Ilumatobacteraceae > Casp-actino8. Next base: position 752 of record CAYNKE010000031.1, read on the forward strand.
ATCGCGATCGTCATCCTGGTCGGACTGTTCCTGGTTCAGCGCAAGGGCACCGGCGCGGTCGGCAAAGTGTTCGGACCGATCATGATGATCTGGTTCGCAACGCTGGCCCTGCTCGGTCTACGACACGTCATCGACAACCCCGACATCATCGCCTCGGTCAATCCGAAGTATGCAATCGACTACTTCACCCACGAGTCGGGCAAAGCGTTCTTGTCTCTCGGTTCGATCTTCCTCGTCGTCACGGGCGGCGAAGCGCTCTACGCCGACATGGGCCACTTCGGCCGTCGCCCCATCGCCTTCGGCTGGTACGGCATGGTGCTTCCCTCGCTGGTCCTCAACTATTGGGGACAGGGTGCCTACCTCTTCAAGCATCCGGAGGACGTCGAGAACATCTTTTTCAGGATGGTTCCCGAGAACCTCACGTTGCCGATCGTGATCCTCGCGACGATGGCCACGATCATCGCGTCACAAGCACTCATTTCTGGCGTGTATTCGCTGACCGCGCAGGCCGTGCAACTCGACTACTTGCCCCGTATCGAGATCCGCCACACCTCGCAGCAGCACTTCGGCCAGATCTACGTCCCTCTGGTCAACTGGGTACTGATGGTCGGCTGCGTCGGCCTCGTGATCGGGTTCCAGACCTCGAGCAATCTGGCCGCGGCCTACGGCATCGCCGTCACGATGACCATGGCCATCACGACGCTCATCTTCTTCCGCGTGCTCACCGACCGTTGGAAGTGGGGTCGATTCCGCGCCCTGCTCGTCTGCACGCCGCTCTTCGTGATCGAGTGTGGTTTCCTCGGAGCGAACGTCGTCAAGATCCCTCACGGCGGCTGGTTCGCCCTCAGCGTCGCCGTCGTCCTCATGGTCCAGATGCAGACCTGGCGCCGCGGCCGGGCGCTGGTGGCCGAGCGCATTCATCGCGGCGAGCGCCCCATCGAAACAGTCCTCGACGAAGCCGAGGACATCAAGCGCGTGGCCGGAACCGCGGTGTTCATGTTCAAGGATCTCGGCAAGGCGCCGCCGGCGCTCGTGAACAATCTGCGACACAACAAGGTCCTGCATCAGACGACGCTCATCGTGTCCGTCGAGACGAGCGACCAGCCACGTGTCGACCCGTCGGAACGGTGTGATCTCGTGAAGGTCGCTCCCGGCGTTTTCCAGGTCCAACTCCACTACGGCTTCATGGAGGATCCCGACGTGCCGGCGGCCCTGGCGACCATCGATCAGCGCGGCCTCGAATACGACCCCGATGACGTCACGTACTTCCTCGGTCACGAGTCGATCGTGGCCGGCAAGGCACCCGGTATGCATCCGCTTGCCGAGCAGTTGTTCGTTCTTCTGAACCGCGGGGCCGACAGCGCGAGCCGGTTCTTCAATCTGCCACCCGAAAAGGTTTTCGAGGTCGGCTCGCATGTCGAGATCTGACGTGCGACGTACTCTCGTTTCGTCGATTTCGGCTCTTACTGCGGGCATCGCACTGTCGGCGTGCGGGTCCGACGACGCGGTGGTCGATACGCCCGCCCCGGTTGCCAGCAACGTGTCCACGACGGTCCCCGTGGTCTCGAACCCGTCGACCACCCCGTCGACCACGTCCTCCTCGTCGACGACTCCCCCGCTGACGAACGACATCGTTCTCGTCGAGTTCCCCACCGCCGAGTCGGTCGCCGGCTGGTCGATCCAGAACGACACCGTGATGGGCGGTGTCTCGTCGAGCCGTGCCGAGTGGGAGGACGGCCAGCTCGTCTTCACCGGCGATCTCTCCCTCGACAACAACGGTGGTTTCTGCTCGATGCGCAGTCCGGTGTCGGCCGACTTCGGCGCACTGGCCGCTGGGGCCACGGCCCTCACGCTCACCGCCACGGGCGACGATCAGGTGTACGTCGTGCAAGTGCGCACCGATCGCGATCTGTTCGTTCAGCGAATCACCATCCGCGCCGCCGAGGACACCTACGTTCTTCCGTTCGCCGACTTCACAGCCACCGACTTCATGCTCGACGCCATCACACCGCTCGAACCTCTGGACCCGGGATCGATTCTGCAGATCGCCGTGTACATCCTCGACAAGCAAGAAGGTCCTTTCCGTTTGGCCATTCGGTCGATCGGTGTCGTGTGATCGCATGCGTTTGGTGATCGCACGCTGCAGTGTTCAGTACGAAGGGCGTCTCGACGCGCAGCTCCCCGAGGCCGTGCGCTTGGTCATGGTGAAAGCCGACGGGTGCGTCGCGATCCACAGCGATGGCGGCGCCTACAAGCCTCTCAATTGGATGAACGCACCCAACGTCATCCGCGAGGAGGAGACGCAGTGGATCGTCACCAACCCGAAGGGTGAGACTCTCACGATCACCTTCCACGAGGTCATCTCCGACTCCGCACACGAGTTCGGCGAGGATCCGGGTCTCCAGAAAGACGGAGTGGAGGCCCATCTCCAGGAACTCCTCGCCGCGGTTCCCGATGCGATCGCCCCGGGTCTAACCCTCGTACGACGCGAATGGCCGACGTCGATCGGTCCGGTCGACCTCATGTGCCGCGACGAGAACGGCCGCTACGTCGCCGTCGAGATCAAACGTCGGGGCGACATCGACGGCGTGGAGCAACTGGCTCGCTACCTCGAAGTCCTCGCTCCCGACACGACACTCACCAACCTGCGAGGCGTCTTCGTCGCTCAGGTGATCAAACCTCAGGCCAAGACCATCGCCGAAGCCCGTGGGATCGCGTGTGTCGAGATCGACTACGACGATCTACGCGGCCGACGCCCCGAAGAACTCCGATTGTTCTGAGTTTTCGTTCCGACGCGTCCGGTCAGCCGAACTTCACCAGACCCTGATCGATCACGGCGCGATCGCCCACCGAGGTGGTGAACACCGCTTCACCCGCCGAGGTCTTCCAGGCACGCACCGTGAGGGCGTCACCCGGAAGGACCGGAGACGAGAAGCGACCTTCGATGTGCTTGAACTTCGTGACATCGTTGCCGCAGAGTGCTCCGAGCAGAGCACGGCCGGTGAAGCCATACGTGCACAGTCCGTGCAGAATCGGCCGATCGAAGCCGCCGAGTGCCGCGAATGACGGATCGGTGTGCAGCGGATTGCGATCGCCCGACAAGCGATACACGAACGCCTGGTCGGGCGACGTCTGCAGAGTGACTTCGTGATCGGGCTTGGTGTCGGGCGGAACGTTCTGCGGACCCGACGGGCCGCGATCCCCACCCCAGCCGCCTTCCCCGCGGATGAAGACCGACGACCGAGTGGTCCAGAGCGGCTCACCCGATTCGAGTTTCACCTCGGCCTCGGTCACGACGACAGCGGCCTTGCCCTTGTCGTACATCGCGACGACCTTGTCCTGAGTGGTCGCGGTTGCTTCGACGGGAATGGGCCGATGCAACGTGATGGCCTGCGAGCCGTGAACGAGCATCGCCCAGTTGAACGAGCCGATCTCACCCATCGCGCTCTTGCCGGGCGATGCAGTGCCCGAGCCGGCCACCACAGCGAAGGTCGGGAACACGACCTGCTGGACGTTCTGTGTGTTCTCCGTGGTGAACGGGAGGTCGGCCGAACCGGCTCCGATTCCCACCGCGTACAGCAGGGCATCCTTCGAGGTCCACGAAATGGTGCGCTTGTCGCCGACGGCGCCGACGGCATTCGGATTCAACGGCATGGTCAGATTCCTTTCAGATGGTGAAGTCGAACTGCGAAGCGGAACACTCGGGTCGACGAAACGATCACTTGGGCTGCGGCCAGCCGCCCGGATCGCCGTTCATCCCCGAATTCTTGCGAGCCTTCGCCAACAGGTCGGCGACGATCGGACCCAACTTGGTCGGATCGTCCACTGGCGCGACACGCGGACCACGAACCCAGCCCTCGGCGATGGCGAGCACGTCACCGCTTGCTTCGAACACGCGCCCCGACACCCCCTTGGACTCTTCGGATGCGAGCCACGTGATGATCGGTGCGATCCAACGCGGCGAACGACGCTCGCGGTCGGCATCGGTCTCCGGCGCGGGTCCGAGACCTTCGGTCATTCGTGTGAGCGCGACTGGAGCGACGGCGTTGACCGTGACGCCGTAACGCGACATCTCGAGAGCGGCGATATTGGTGAACGCCGCGATGCCGGCCTTCGCAGCGCCGTAGTTGGTCTGGCCCGGGTTGCCGTAGATGCCCGACACCGACGTGGTGTTGATGATGCGACCGTCGACCGGCTTGCCCTCTTTCGAGCGCTCGCGCCAGTACGAACAGGCGAACCGACTCGGCGCGAAGGTTCCCTTGAGGTGCACGTTGATGACCGCGTCCCACTCCTCTTCGGCCATCGAGAAAAGCATGCGGTCGCGCAAGATGCCCGCATTGTTCACGACCACGTGCAGATCGCCGAACGTATCGATGGCGGTCTTGATGAGCCGCTGCGCGCCGTTCCAGTCGCTCACGCTGTCGCCGTTGGCGACGGCCTCGCCGCCCATGGCCTTGATCTCCTGCACGACCTGCTCGGCCGGGCTGAGGTCTCCACCCGAACCATCGACGTTGCCGCCGAGATCGTTCACGACGACCTTGGCGCCCTGGGACGCGAGACTCAGCGCGTGTTCGCGGCCGATTCCTCGACCAGCACCGGTCACGATGGCGATACGACCTTCACACAAGCGGGCCATGGGGGATCCTTTCGATCGAGACACGTTCTCTCTGTGACGTGTGCGATGACGCTTCCGATCATAGGAACGGCCGTCGGGTCCGGCACCAGCCGAACCCCGCTCCTAGCCTGACCCCGTGTCCGCACCGACAAACCAGGTCGATCTGCTGATCATCGGAGCCGGGCCGTCCGGTTCGGCCGCGGCGATCACGGCCCGACGGGCTGGTCTGACGGTGACCATGATCGACAAGGCCCAGTTCCCACGCGACAAGTGCTGCGGAGACGGGCTCACGTCGTTGGCCCTCCGTCAACTCGAATCACTCGGATTCGATCCGGGGGTCGTGCCGTCGTGGCAGAGCGTCGACGCGGCGTGGCTGCGGTCCCCTTCGGGCCGCGAAGTCGAACTACCTCTGCCGACTGACGGTTCGTTCGCCGCTGTCGCTCCCCGCCTCGAACTCGACTCGGCGCTGGTCGATCTGGCGCGTGTCCATGGTGCGGTCCTCCACGAGAACACGTCGTTCGTCGACATCACCGGCACCGACGAGTCGGCGCTGGTCACCGTCGCCCGCGACGGCGTGACCGAGACCATCGGCGCGTCGTGGGTCGTGGCCGCCGACGGGATGTGGAGTCCGGTTCGCCGAGCGCTCGGAGTCGGCGTCGACGGATATCTCGGAGAGTGGCACGCCTTTCGCCAGTACGCATCCAACGTCACCGGAGTCGCCAAGGATCGACTGATCGTGTGGTTCGACGAAGACCTGCTTCCTGGGTACGCGTGGAGCTTCCCGCTTCCGGGAAACCGCGCCAACATCGGATTCGGTGTGTTGCGCGACGGCAACCGTCGCATCCAGGACATGAAGGACACATGGCTCGATCTGCAGCAACGTCCACACGTTCGCGAAGCACTCGGACCCGACGTCGTGATGGAGGGACGTCATACGGCGTGGCCGATTCCGGCGCGCATCGACGAGGCCGTCACGGGCGTCGGCCGTGTGCTCTTCGTCGGCGATGCTGCGATGGCAACCGACGCTCTCACGGGTGAAGGCATCGGTCAGGCGCTGCTCACCGGCGTGGAGGCGGCCGCGGCGATCATCGCTGGCGGTTCGGCCCTCGACGTGCGGCGGACCTATCGCCGAGCCGTCGATCACCACTTGCTCGCGGATCACCGCATGTCCATTCGCCTCGGCAAGGTGCTCGCGCGTCGACGCGGAGCCCGCGGTGCGATCGCCCTCCTCGATCACGCCGGTTCGTGGAGTCGACGCATGTTCGCCCGATGGATGTTCGAGGACGAGCCGCGGGCGATTCTTCTCACGCCGTCGCGCTGGCACCGACGCCTCCTGCGTCAACGCGGAGCGTTCTGACGCCCCCGGGGGCCACGGCTACCGTGGCCTCATGAAGACACGTCTGACCGAACTCCTCGACATCGAACACCCGGTGATGCTGGCCGGAATGGGTGGAGTGTCGTACTCGGCTCTCGTCGCCGCCGTGAGCGAGGCCGGTGGCATCGGCACTTTCGGCGCGGCCGCCATGCGTCCCGGCCAACTCGACGAAGAGATCGGCGCGGTCAAGCAGGCCACCACGAAGCCCTTCGGCGTCGACTTGCTCACGGCCGTACCCGGTCAACTCGAGCGCGACGTCGAATCGGTGATCAAGGGTGGTGCGCGCATCTTCGTGGCCGGTCTCGGCGTGCCGCGCGAGATCATCGATGTGCTGCACAAGAACAACATCCTCGTCGGGTCGATGTGTGGCAAGGTGCGCCACGCCGAAGCAGCGGTCGCCAGTGGCTGCGACTTCGTGATCGCCCAAGGCACCGAGGGTGGCGGCCACACCGGAACCGTCGCCACCATGGCTCTCGTTCCGCAGGTGGTCGATGCGGTCGGAGCCAAGGTTCCCGTCGTCGCCGCCGGAGGTCTCGTCGATGGTCGCGGGCTCGCCGCATCGATCGCGCTCGGTGCCGATGGTGTGTGGATGGGTACTCGCTTCATCGCCACGCCCGAGGCGCACGCGCAGAAGTCGTACAAGAGCACCTTGCTCGCACTTCCGGAGGACGGGACCGTCATCTCGCGCGCCTACACCGGAAAGACCTGTCGCGTCGTGCGTACTGAATGGACGCAGAAATTCGAAGAGCACCCCGAACTCCTGAAGAAGTTCCCCGAACAGGCTCTCGAGTCCTCGAAGGCCGGCGTGAACCACATGGGGTGGCCCATGGATCAAGACGTCGACCCGAACACCGAGTTCATGCCGTGCGGCCAGGGCGTCGGCGCCATCCGTTCGCTCGAGCCGGCGGGCGACATCGTGCGCCAGGTCGTCCGCGACGCCGAGCGCATCATCGACGCGATGCAGAAGGTGCGCCGGTGACCACAACCGAACCCCTCGCCTCGATGCAAGCGCGCATCGATCGCGTGTGGGACGACGACATTCTCGGGGAACTGCAGGAGTACATCCGGATCCCGAACGTCTCGAAGTTCTACGAACCCGACTGGCGCGAACTCGGACACATGAACCGCGCGGTCGAACACATCCGGCGGTGGTGCGCCGGCCGCGCCGTCGCAGGCCTCACGGTCGAGGTCGTCGAACTGCCCGGACTCACACCGATGATCGTGATGGAAGTCCCACCGTTCGGCAACGGTTCGGCGCACGGACCCGACGACGTGGTTCTTCTGTACGGACACCTCGACAAGCAACCCGAGATGGAGGGCTGGCGCGAGGGTTTCGGCCCCTGGATTCCGGTGATCGAGGACGACAAGTTGTACGGACGCGGTGGTGCGGACGACGGTTATTCCGCTTACGCGACTCTCGCCGCGATCGAAGCCGCTCAGCAGATGGGCTGGTCGCACGGACGCCTCGTGGTCCTCATCGAAGCCAGCGAAGAGAGCGGGAGCCCCGACCTCCCGGCCTACCTCGACCACCTCGCCTCCCGGATCGGCACACCGTCGCTCGTGGTCTGTCTCGATTCCGGCTGCCTCGACGATCAACGCCTCTGGGTCACGACTTCGTTGCGCGGTCTCGCCTCCGGGACGTTGCGCGTCGACGTTCTGACCGAGGGAATCCACAGCGGTGAGGCCAGCGGCATCGTTCCCAGTTCGTTTCGGATCATTCGCCAGTTGCTCGATCGAGTGGAAGATGCCGCCACCGGTCAGATCTTGCTCGACGAATTGCACGTCGACGTTCCGGCCGACCGTCGTCGCGAAGCGGTCGACACCAGTGCCGAGTTTCCCGAACCACCGGCCAGCCACTATCCCTTCGCCGGCAACACGCGGCCGATGCACGACGACCCGGTCGAGCAGATGCTCGCTCACACGTGGTATCCGACGCTGAGTTACGTCGGCATCGACGGCGTGCCGTCGGTGGCGCGCGGCGGCAACGTGCTGCGTCCGTACACCGCGATGTCGTTGTCGTTCCGACTCCCACCGACGTGCGATCACGAACGCGCGCTCGCCGCTGTCACGCGAGCCCTCGAATCCGCTCCCCCGTCGGGTGCCGTCGTCTCGTTCGGAAATCGGCACTCCTCGCCCGGTTGGAATGCGCCGTCTTTCGCGCCCTGGCTCGTCGACGCTCTCGACGCCGCCTCCACCACGGCCTTCGGCAACTCGTGGCGAGCCTTCGGTGAGGGCGGGACGATTCCGTTCATGGGAATGCTCGGCGACAAGTTTCCGAACGCGCAGTTCGTGATCACCGGAGTTCTCGGACCCGGCTCGAACGCCCACGGGCCGAACGAATTTCTCGACATTCCGACCAGCAAGAAGATCACGACGGCCATCGCCTGCATCCTGCGTTCGCACGCCGTACGCTGACTTTCCCCCTATGTGGTCGATGCTGCGCACGAACGCCGACATGCGGCGTCTCTTCATCGCGCAGGTCATCTCGTATCTCGGCGACTGGTTCAGTTTCGTCGCACTGGTCGGCCTCGTCGACGACCTGACCAACTCGAGCTTCCTCGTCTCGATGATCGTGGTGTCGTTCTCGTTGCCGTCGTTCGTCGCGTCTCCGATCGCCGGCGTGATCGTCGACCGCTTCGACCGTCGGCGCATTCTGATCGTCGTCTCGCTCGTCCAATCGGTGGCCGCGCTCGGCCTCGTGCTGGTGGGCGCCGACACGATCTGGTTGGCCTTCGTCTGCCAGAGCATCATCTCGGGGCTCGCCGCCATCGTGAAACCGGCCTCCGAGGCCGGCACCCCCAATCTCGCCCGCAACCACGAAGAGCTCGGCAAGGCGCAGGCGTTGTTCGGATCCACGTGGGGCGTGATGCTCGCGGTGGGTGCGGCGCTGGGTGGATTCTTCGCCGCGGTGCTCGGACGCGACGCCGCGTTCATCATCAACGCGGTGTCGTTCGTGCTGTCGGCCGGGCTCATCTTCCGGATCTCTCGACCACTACAAGAGGAGCGCCATGCGGTGCGCGATCGCATGCGCCCGGTGGCCGACATGCGCGAGGCACTCGGGCACGCACGCCGCGATCCGGTTCTTCTCTCGCTGTTGCTCTCCAAGACCACCTTCGCGATCGGCTCGGGTGTGGTCAGCCAACTCGCGGTGTTGGCGAGTGACGTCTACGGAGGTGGCGACGGAGCACGCGGAGTCCTGATCGCCGCCCGCGGCGCCGGGGTCGGTCTCGGTCCGATCGTCGCCACGCGATTCACCGGCGACGACGTGGGCAAAGTACTCACGGTCTGCGGCTACGCGAGCCTCGCGTTCAGCGTCTTCTATCTGACCGGGGCCTGGATGCCAGCGCTCTGGCTGTGCGTCATCTTCATCACCGCGGCGCATCTCGGTGGCGGCGCGCAATGGACGCTCAGCACCTACGGCTTGCAGATGAGGTCACCCGATCAGATTCGCGGACGAATCCTCGCGGGCGACTTCGCACTCATGACACTGGTCCTGTCGCTCACGAGCCTCGCCGCCGGTGCGCTGTCGGAGGCCACGAGCGTACGCACCGCGATTTCGGCCTTCGCCGCCGCGGCCGCGGTGGCGAGCCTCGTCTACATCAGCGCGACGCGGAGTCTGCGCACGCAGCTGCTGCGTCGGTCAGAACCTGGGCCCGGAGATCGTTCGCCAAGTTCTGCGCCATCTGGTTCATGACGTAGGCGAAGCCGAGTTCCTTCTCGGGCAGCGCGAACGCGACCGAGCCACCAGCACCCGGGTGTCCGAACGATCCGGCACCGGCGTACGGCGTGAACTGACCGTGGGTCATGAATCCCATGCCGAACGTGGTGGGCATGATCAGACACGCATCGGGCTCACCTGGTGGTGTCACCGTCGTTCGCGCGGTCTCGACCGTGGACGGCTTCAGGAGACGAACTCCATCGACCTCGCCGATCGTGGCCGCGTAGATGCGTGCGAGTGAGCGCGCGTTGGTGATGCCGTTGGCGGCCGGGATCTCGGCCGCGTGCACGTCGCGCCGGTTGAAGGTGCCTTCACCGGCGAATGCTCCGTTGAGCGACAACGCCTGGCCCCCGGGTGAATTGGGTCCCATGAACTGTTCGAGCATCGCCTTGATCGCCGGATCGACGTCCTCGCCCGGCGGTGGGTTGATGCCACCCAACATCGGCGACACACGTGATTCCTGCGCTTCGGGAAGCCCGATCCAGAACTCGGCACCGAGCGGGCGCACGATCTCTTCCTGGACGAACGCGCCAAGGCTCCGCTTCTTCGGATCGACGCGACGCACGAGTTCGCCGGCCAACCAGCCGTACGTGAGCGCGTGGTATCCGTGCTTGCTTCCGATGTCCCAGCGGGGCTTGGTGTCGGCCAGTCGAGCGGTGACGGTGTTCCAGTCGAGTGCGTCGGCGAGCGAGATGTCGCCGTCGACCGTGTAGAGACCGCACTGGTGCGACAGCAGTTGCGCGACGGTCGCGTCGCCCTTGCCGTGTTTGGCGAACTCGGGCCAGTAGGTGCTCACCTTCTCGGAATACGACAACAGGCCGCGCTCCACGCAGATCGCGACGGCGATCGCCGTGATCCCCTTGGTGGTGGAGAACACCAACTGCAAAGTGTCTTCCTCGTACGCCGTGGTGCGCGCACCGTCGAAGTGACCACCCCACAGGTCGACGACCTTGCGGCCACGGTGATACGCCGAGACGGCACATCCGACCTCCTGGCCGCTCTCGAGATTGGCCACGAACGCGTCGCGTACCGGCTCCCAACCCGCCGCGACCGATCCCCCCACGTGTACCGACATCAGCCGATCAGTTCCTTCAGAGTCTCGATGGTCTTGACGGCGTCGGGGCCCACTGGATTGACCGACAGAACGGTGACTCCGGCTTCCTTGTACGCGGCGAGGCGCTCCTTGACGTAACCCTTCGGGCCCACCAGGTTGCTCTTCTCGATCATCTCGCCCGGAACGGCCTTGGCGGCCTCTTCCTTCTTGCCGTCGAGGTACAGGTCCTGGACTTCGATGGCTTCCTTCTCGTAGCCGTACTTCTTGCAGATCGTGTTGTAGAAGTTCTTGTCGCGCGCACCCATGCCGCCGATGTACAGAGCGGCGTTGGGACGAGCGAAGTCGAGAATCTTCTTCTGCGCGTCGCCGGTGAGCGACTCGTCGATGGCCACCATGCCGCCGGCCGAGATCTGCAACTGGCCCAGGCTCGGATCGCGCTTGGCCAGACCCTTCTTCAGATCGTCGCCCCACACGTTGTGGAACTTCTCGGGATCGAAGAAGATCGGCAACCAGCCATCGGCGACTTCGGCCGTGGCCTGCACGCTCAAGCCCATGAGGCTGGCCCACCAGATCGGAATGTCGGTGCGAATCTCCTGGCCCGGCTTGATGATCTTCAACGGCTTGCCGAGACCCGTGCCTTCTCCCGCCGGCAACGGAACCTTCACGGTCTGACCGTTCATCTGGAACGGCTGCTCGCGCTTCCAGATCATGCGGCACGCGTCGATGTACTCCTTGATGCGCTGCATCGGCTTCTCGTAGGGCACCCCGTGGAATCCTTCGATCACCTGCGGGCCCGATGCGCCGAGACCGAGGATGAAGCGACCGTTGCTCACGTAGTCGCAACCAGCGGCGGTCATGGCCATGAGCGCGGCGGTGCGGCTGTACACGTTCACGATGCCCGTGCCGATCTCGACACGCGACGTCTTGGCCGCGAGATACCCGACCTGGCTGATGGCATCGGCGCTGTAGGCCTCGGCGATCCAGACCACGTCGAGTCCGGCCTTCTCGAGTTCGACCACGCGATCGACGGCGGCATGGAAGCCACCGGCGTAGTTGAGCATCATCGACAGTTTCACGGGAACCCCTTTCAGCGGTCCGCGAATCGCGGAACCCGCCGAGAACCCTAGGCGCGGGGCTATGAAGGGCGTGAGTCGAACGGCTCGGGCCGCCCGCCCGAGGACTCCTCACTGGAGATCGACGCACTCGACGACGGATCCGGAGTCGCCACGGGGTTGAGGTTTCCGCTGCGGAAGCCCTCCAGATCGAGCGTGACGTAGCGGTACCCGGCGTTCTTCACCGCCTGGATCACGGTGTGGCGGGCCGACACCGCCCGAGCCAGCTCGGCCTCGTCGACTTCGAGGCGGGCGATCTCGCCATAGTGCCGAACCCGGACCTGACGGAACCCGAGTTGGTGGAGCGCGGCTTCGGCACGATCGACGCGCGACAGGATCTCGACGGTCACGGCGGTTCCGTAGGGAACGCGACTGGCCAGACAGGCGGCCGCCGGCTTGTCCCACGTGCGCAGACCCATCCGACGGGACGTCTCGCGAACGTCAGCCTTCGTGAAACCCGCCAGCACCAACGGGAAGACCGCTCCTCGTTCGATCGCGGCGCGCTGGCCCGGACGGTGGTCGGCGAGGTCGTCGACGTTCACCCCGAGCACGACCGTGGCCCGTTCGGCTTCGGCGATGGGTCCGACCACGTCCATCAATTCGGCTTTGCAGTGGTAGCAGCGATCCACGTCGTTGGCGCGATACGCGGCTCGTTCCATCTCGGCGGTGTCGACTGGCGTCCAGCGCAACGTCCACTCGTCGGCGAGGGCGCGGCATTCCCGTTCCTCTTCTCCGGCCAGACTCGGCGACACGGCGGTCACCGCGTGGGCTCGCTCTCGTCCGAGAACGCGGTGAGCCACCGCGGCCACGAACGCCGAGTCGGCGCCACCGCTGAAGGCCACGACGACCGACCCGAGATCACGCAGGATCGTCTCGAGGTTCGCGACTTTGGCGTCGAGTTCGTCGCGGCCGAGAGGGGTCACACCCCCATCGTGCCACGCGGCCGTGGCTCGGCGCCCGGGCAACGGCAGACTCGAGGAAGATGAGTTCCCCATCCGATCACGCTGCGCGGCCTCGCGACCGCTTTCCTCTCACCGACGCCCGGGTCGTCGTGGTTCCGGCGACTGGTGGTGTGGCCCTGCGCACGATCGAGCGAATCCCCGCCTCGGCCGATCCGTCCTTGCCCCCTGTTCTCCTGATCCATGGTCTGGCCTCGAACGCGCGGATGTGGGACGGCGTCGGTTCGGCGCTGGCCCGCCAAGGCATCAGTTCGGTGGCTGTCGATCTCCGCGGTCATGGATTGTCCGACAAGCCCGACCACGGTTACGACTTCGACACCGTGAGCGACGATCTCATCGCGGTGCTCGATCACTTCGGTTGGACGCGGGCGATCCTCGCCGGCCAGTCGTGGGGCGGCAATGTCGTGGTGCACACGGCTCGTCGCCATACCGATCGAGTGGTGGGCATCGTTCCAGTCGACGGCGGCATGATCGAACTCGGCCGTGCGTTCCCCGAGTGGGACGATTGTGCGCGCGCTCTTCGGCCGCCCAATCTCCTCGGAACCCGCAGCGGTCGCATGGACGCGGCGATTCGATCGATGCATTCCGACTGGCCCGAATCCGGAATCGTCGGTGCGCTGTCCAACTTCGAAGTGCTCGACGACGGGACGATCCGACCCTGGCTCACGCTCGACCACCACCTGGCGATCCTGCGCCATCTCTGGGAACACCGTCCCACCGAGTTGTATCCCCACATCGATCGACCGGTCCTCTGGATCCCGGCCGATTCGGGCGACGTCGCGTGGACCAACAACAAGGACCGGGCCATCGAAGCCGCGCTCGAATCACTCCCCAAGGCGCGGGTTCATTGGTTCCGACCGGCTCACCACGACGTGCACGCCCAACATCCCGAGCGACTGGCCGAAGTCGTCGTCTCGAACATGAAGAATGGTTTCCTCGCATGACCGCACTCCCCCGCGTCCTCACGATCATGGGTTCGGGAGAAACCGCGCCCACGATGATGAAGCATCACCGTGAACTCATCGCCCGCCTGCCCGGCGGCGCGCGGGCCGTGGTCCTCGACACTCCCTACGGCTTCCAGGAGAACGCGCCTGAACTCGCGTCGCGCGCGGTGGAGTACTTCCGCAAGAGCGTGGGCCATCCGATCGAGATCGCCGGACTCACGCGACTGAAAGGTGCCGATCTGCTCGAGGTCGAGCAAGGCCTGAGCCGGCTCCGTCAGGCCGACTATCTCTTCGCTGGTCCGGGCTCTCCCACCTACGCGCTTCGCCAATGGGCCGACAGCCCCGTCCCCGACGTCGTGAAGACGAAGCTCGAGAGCGGGGGCGTCGTGACGTTCGCATCAGCGGCGGCCCTCACATTGGGCCGCTACACCGTTCCGGTCTACGAGATCTACAAGGTTGGCGAGGAACCACGATGGCTCGAGGGTCTCGACGTTCTCTCGGTGATCGGCCTCGAAGTCGCGATCATTCCGCACTACGACAACGCCGAAGGCGGGCATCACGACACGCGGTTCTGCTACCTCGGCGAACGCCGCTTGGCGATGCTCGAAGACGAGCTTCCTGCGAACGCACACGTGATCGGCGTCGACGAGCACACCGGTCTCATCATCGACATCGACGCTGGAACGGCCACGGTCATCGGCAACAGTTCGGTCACCGTGCGGATCCGCGGGAAGTCGACGTCGTACGAGTCGGGTCGCACCCTTCCGATCGACGCCTTGCGCGACCCGGCCCGGGGCTCGGTCGCGGTGCCGTCCGTGCCGGGGAGTTCTTTCGCCTCCGAAGCGACGGGGTCCGGTTCTTCCGTGACCACCAGCGACGGTGCTTCGCTGTCTCTCGCCGACGATGTCACGCGAGCCGAGGGCGACTTCGAGGCGGCGCTCGCCAGCGGCGACTCGGCCGGTGCGGTTCGCGCGGTTCTCGATCTCGAGACATCGATCCGCAACTGGTCAGCCGACACGCTGCAGAGCGACGCGATGGACCGGGCGCACGCCGCGCTGCGCTCGATGATCGTGCGCCTGGGTGACGCCGCGGTCAAGGGACTCGCCGATCCGCGCGAGGCGATCTCCCCGGTGATGGGTGTGCTCATCGAACTGCGCACCGCCGTGCGAGCCGACAAGCGTTACGACCTGTCCGACCTCATCCGCGACCGCCTGGCCGCCATCGGTGTCGAGGTACGCGACACCCCCGACGGACCGGTCTGGGTCGTCTGACGCGAAGTCCGACGTCGACTCAGCCTCGTCTGATCGCCGCCTCGATGCGCTCCAGACGCGCGGCCACGTCATCGAGCCGGCTCTCCAGTTCGTGGTTCGGTTCGAGACGAACGACGAATTGGCCGTTCGGTTCGAGCACGCACAGAGCGACGTCGCTCTCGTTCTCGGCCCCCTGAGCCACCAACTGCTCGCGAAGGTCGTCGAGGCTCAACCGCTCGCGGCGCAGCGCGTCAGCATTGACGACTCCGTTGCGAACCAGGACGACCGGAGTACCGACCAGTACTTGGCGCGCTCGTCTGCTTCGCCGGGTGAGGTTGCCGGCCACGACATTGACCATCATCAGAACAGCGGCTCCGATGAACGCACCGGTCACGGAATCGTCGACACCGATGATCCCGTTCTGGACCGCGTTGGCAATGGCCAAGAGAACGATGAAGTCCATCACGTTGAGCTGGGACATCTCGCGGTTGCCGCCCAGGCGAAGACCGACGAGCAGGAATCCGTAGACGAGAAGCGGGCGAAGGACCTTTTCCCCGATCGTTGGAGCGAGGTGAAACATGTCGTGCCACATGACGACATTGTCCCGAAGTCAGCAGCCTCGTGGGTGTATCTCCTCAGCCCGAGGTGAGAGCCGGGCCCGAATGGTGATCGAGTCCGGCCACTCGTGAGCGCCGCGACACACCGACGCCCAAGTAAGCAACCGTGAACACGGCGGTACCGCACAGAATGATGACGGCTCCACTCGGAACGTCGGCGTACCAACTGGCGTACATCCCGACGCCCCCGAACAGTGCACCCAGGACCGGCGACAGCCAGAGCATGCGCCCGAACGAGTTCGTGAGCAATCGCGCCGTGACGGCCGGCAGAACGAGCAATGCCGAAATGAGGAGGACACCGATCACGCGAACCGTCACCAGGATCGTCGCCGACAGAAGGAACATGAGCGCGGCCTCCATGGCCGGGACGCGTACTCCGCTGACCGCCGCCACTTCGGGGTCGAACGTCGTGAAGAGCAGTTTGCGATACAAGAGGACGACCGCTGCGGCACTCACGACACCCACGCCGGCGACCGCGGCGATGTCGCCGGGGAACACGCCGAGGACGTTGCCGAAGAGAACCGCGTCGATACTTCGGCTCGCCTGTCCGTATCGGGCCTGAAGTGCGAGTCCCATCGCGAACGAGGCGGTGGTGATCACACCAATGGCGGCGTCGGCGCCGATGATGCGGCGGCGCGCGACCCGGCCGATCATGAGACCGGAAGCAAGGCCCCACAGACCGGCTCCGACGAAATAGTTGAGTTCGAGAACCGCGGCCAAGGCGGCGCCGCCGAAGATGGCGTGGCTCAGACCATGTCCGATGTAGCTCATGTTGCGCAACACGACGAACACGCCGATCAATCCGCACAGCGCACCGGCCAACGTCGAGATGACGAGGCCGTTGCGGAAGAACTCGTACTGGAACGGCTCGAACAAGTCGACTGCGAGCACGTCAGGCACCCCGGCGGCTGAGGCGAACACGGAGATCATCGGCACCTTGCTCGACGACCACCGGCATGCCGCCGTGCTGCAGAACTTCCATCGGCGCGCCGTAGGTGCGCTCGAGGAAGTACGGACGGAGCACTTCGTTGGGCGAACCATCCGCAATCACGGTGCGGTTGAAGCAGATCACGCGCGGAAGGTGCGCGGCCAGACCGTTGAGATCGTGAGTGGTGAGCACGATCGCCACCCCGTCGCCGTTCGGTGGGGCCTCGTTGAGGTCGGCCAACACGTGAAGAACTTCGTGGCGCGTGCGGACGTCGACGCCCGCCGTGGGTTCGTCGAGCACCAGCAGATCGGGCTTCTGCATCAGGGCGCGGGCGAGGAAGACTCGCTGTTGCTGTCCACCCGAGAGTTCGCGGATGTGCCGACCAGCAAGGCCGCCCAGTCCGAGGCGTTCGAGTACTTCGTCGATCTCGCGGATCTCTTCGGCACTCGTTCGAGGCCACCACGAACGGGACGGTCTGCTCATCGACACGACCTCGCGGACCGTCACCGGGAAGTTCCAGTCGACCGTCTCGAGTTGCGGCACGTACGCGAGACGCAGACCGGGTTTGCGGTGCACCGAGCCGTGCACCGGTTCGAGGGCTCCGAGCAACGCGCGCAAGACCGTGGTCTTGCCCGATCCCGAAGGTCCGACGATGCCGACGAACTCGCCGGGGATGATCGCGAAGTCGACCGCATCGACGACCGTGGACGAACCGTACGCGCACGAGACGTGCTCGAAGGCGACGAGGGGCTCTCCTGCGAGACGAGCGGCGGGAATATCGACTTTGACCATGATCGAGCTCGTTACTGCGGATACACCGCGGAATCGGGACCGACGTCGGTGACGTCGATCGTCTTCAATGCGCTGGCATCGCCACCGAGGGCCTCGACCATCGTGACGTAGTTGAATCTCATGAGACCGAGCCACGAGTGTTCGGGCTCGCCGGGTGCGCCGAGAAGATCGTCGTCGCGAAGGACGTCGACGTAGCGGACCCCCGTCTCGTTACCGATCTGCTCGAGAACCGACGACGGGAACACTTCGCTTCCGAAGATGGCCGACACGCCGGTCTCCTTCACCTGATCGATGAGGCTGGCGATGTCCTTGGCGGTCGGCTCGTCGAACGACGACGGCTGAATCGCCCCGATCACGGTCCAGCCGTACTCCTTGGCGAAGTACGCGTAGGCGTCGTGATACGTGAGCAACTGCCGCTCATCGACTGGAAGAGTCGCGGTCGCGGTACGCACGGCATCGCTCAGCGCTTCGACCTTCGCGGCGAAGGCGTCGTAGTTCGACTCGTAGACCGCGGAGTTCGCCTCGTCCGCCGCCACCAGAGTGTCGCGGATGATCCGTGCGTACTCGAGAGCCATCGGCGGATTGGTCCACAGATGCGGATTGGGTTTCCCGCCCTCTTTCGGGAACGAGAAGTCGTAGATGTAATCCGACTCGGGAAGGATGGCGGTCCCGAGTTCGCAGATCACGCTGCCGCTGTGCTGATTGGCGAGGGCGAGTTGTTTGGTTGGCTCCTCGAGGGCCAGACCATTGATGAAGACCACGTCGGCGGACTCGAGAGTGGCCGCGACACTCGGCGGCGGCTCGTACGTGTGACTGTTGGTGCCTTCCGGAACGATGCCGGTGATCACGGTCGGGGTACCCGCCGCGATGTTGGCGGCGATGCTCGTGATCGGCGCCACGGTGGTGACCACCTGGACAGCGCGACCGGTGATGGGGGCGGGAGACGGACAGGCTTCACTCGCCGAAGGAATCGAGGTGTCGTCGGTGCCACCGCAGGAAGCAAATAGCAGTAAAACTGGGACCGTGCGAGCGAACGCACGGGACGTACTGCGGTGGGCCACGTACGCACCCTACCGGTGACATAAAGGCCCTGCTAGATCGGGATTTCCTGACCGAAACGGTCGGCATTCTCCCGCGACGGTGAGCCGAGGCCCGCCTCAGTTCACTCGGCGCTCGCGACCCGCCCAGAACGGCTCACGCAGGTCCTTCTTCAGGATCTTGCCGGAGGGGTTCCGCGGAAGCATGTCGATCC
>CAYNKE010000032.1:0-1179 GCA_964397715.1 uncultured Bifidobacterium sp.
ATCCGCGGTTCAACGATCCGCTGTTCAACGATCCGCTATAACAGTCTCGTGCCGGTGTACGCCATCATCCTCGCCGCTGGCGAGGGATCCCGGATGCGCTCCGACCGCCCCAAGCCCCTGCACCTCATCTGCGGTCGACCGATGGTCATGCACGTGATCCACTCGCTCGAACTGGTGACACCCGATCGATCGATCGTCGTGGTCGGCCACGCCGCCGAACGAGTGACCAAGCGTGTTCAAGACGATGCCCCGACATGGGCCAACGTCTCGTTCGCCGAACAAGTGGTCCAGCGCGGGACCGGCGACGCGGCCTCGGTCGGCCTGCAGGCCCTCGACGTGGCGACGCTCGCCAATGCCTCGGACGACATCGACGACACGTCGACGGTTCTGGTCCTGACCGGCGACACCCCTTTGCTCCGCAAGGAGACGATCGACGAACTCGTGTCGCACCACGAATCGAACGGGTTGGCAGCCACCGTTCTCGTCGCGTCGCTCCCCGACGCCACCGGATACGGGCGGATCGTTCGCACGAAGGACGGCCGAGTCGAGCGGATCGTCGAAGAACGCGACGCCACCGCGCAGGAGAAGGCGATCACCGAGTTCAACACCGGCATCTACGCGTTCCGGCGCGACCTCTTGGGTCCGGCTCTGCGTCGGGTCACGCCCAACAACGCGCAGAAGGAGTACTACCTCACCGACGTGATCGCGGTGCTTGCCGGCATGGGCCACCGCGTCGGCGCGGTGGTCGCCGACGCCGCCGAAACCCAGGGCGTCAACGATCGCTGGCAACTGGCCCTGGCCGAACGCGAACTGCGCGCCCGCACCAACCGCCGCTGGCTGCTGAACGGCGTGACCATGCTCGACCCCCGCCAGACGTTCATCGATGTCGACGTCACGTTCGGCCGCGACGTCACGTTGTTCCCCGGCACCATCATCCAGGGCCGAACGGTCATTGGATCGAGTTGCGAAATCGGCCCGCAGACGAGACTCGTCGACTGCGTGGTGGGCGACGGAGCCGTCGTCGAGAACACGGTCGCGCGGGATTCCGAGATCGGCGTCGGCGCTCGCGTCGGACCTTTCGCCAATTTGGCCCCCGGCACGCGTGTGGCTGACGGCCAGCGAACCGGCGCGTTCTATGATTCGGCTGAGTAGATCTGACGACTACGAATACGACTGAAC
>CAYNKE010000032.1:1279-19134 GCA_964397715.1 uncultured Bifidobacterium sp.
TGAACGACGTCGAGGGGGACACGGGCTTCATGGACAAGGTGACGACCAAGCGGATGGCCCTCTACTCGGGCCGTACCCACCTGGCCTTGGCCCGTGAAGTCGCCCAGCATCTCGGCATCGAACTCGGCGACCCCAATCTCGTGGAATTCGCCAACGGCGAAGTGCGGCCCCGCTTCGGAGAGAGCGTGCGGGGTTGCGATGTCTTCATCATGCAGAGCCATTTCGGATGCGACGGTCGCAGCATCAACGACTCGATCATGGAACAACTCATCATGATCGACGCGGCGCAACGCGCATCGGCCAAGCGAATCACCGCGGTCTGTCCGTTCTACGGATACGCCCGTCAGGACCGCAAGGCCGAGGGTCGCGAGCCCATCACCGCGCGCCTGGTGGCAGATCTCTTCAAGGCGGCCGGCGCCAAGCGCATGGTCTCGATCGATCTCCACAGTGGTCAGATCCAAGGCTTCTTCGACGGTCCGGTCGACCACCTCACCGCCATGCCGGTGATCGAGCAGTACATCCGCGACAACGCCAAAGACCCGGTGATCGTGTCCCCCGACGCCGGCCGCATCAAGGTCGCCGAGCGCATGCAGCAGCACCTCGGAGCCGATCTGGCATTCGTCTACAAGCGCCGCCCGAAGGGCACCACCAACACCGCCCAGGCTCTCGACGTGATCGGCGACGTGGACGGCCGGCTCTGCATCCTCACCGACGACATGATCGACACCGGCGGAACCATCGTCTCGGCCGCCCATCTTCTTCTCGACAAAGGTGCGACCGAGGTCTGGGCCATGGCGAGCCACGGCGTTCTGTCCGGTCCGGCCGTCGAGCGGCTCGAGAAGTCGCGCATCGACCGGGTCATCTTGACGAACACCCTTCCGCTGGCACCCGAGAAACTCATCAGCAAGATCAAGGTCCTGTCGGTCGCCCCAATCATCGCCGACGCGTTGTCGGCGGTCTTCGACGACACCTCGGTGTCGGAAATCTTCGGCGGCGAGAACCAGGCCTGACCTGGACGAACCGTCTCCTCCGGGTCGTGTGTCCGGGGGCTCCGACGGGTAGCAACCGACCGATCCGGCCGTAGTATTCCAGGCTGTTTCTGTTCCACGGAGCGCCCGTGCGTCCCTGGCACATATCGAATCGAGAGGTCACTCATGTCCACCACGCTGAATCTCAAGTCGGGCCGCTCGAACGGCACCGGAGCGTCGCGTCGTCTTCGTCGTGACGAGCAGATCCCGGGTGTGCTCTACGGCCAGGGCATGGCCTCGGTATCGGTGACCGTCGACCGTCGCGACCTGCGCGTCGCTCTGTCGGGCCCGGCGGGTGTCAACACCATCCTCACGCTCGAGGTCGATGGCTCGTCCTACCCCGCCGTCGTGAAGGAACTCCAGCGTCACCCGGTGCGCCGTACCGTGTCTCACGTCGACTTCCTCCGGATCAACCTCGACGAAGAACTCACGATCGCCGTTCCGGTTCGCCTCGTCGGTGAAGCCAAGGCGGTTCTCGCCGAGGGCGGACTCGTCGACCCGTCGCAGGACACGATCGACATCGTCACGACCCCGGCGAACATGCCGTCGGAGATCGTCGTCGACATCTCGGCGATGCATCCCGGTCAGGTCATCCGTCTGTCGCAGATCACTCTGCCGGCCGGTACTCGCGCGCTCGGTGACCCCGACTCGCCGATCGTGACCGCCATCGCGGGTTCGCGCGCCGAAGCTCCGGCCGCTGCCGCACCGGCGGCCGATGGTGCACCGGCGGCCGAGGCACCCAAGCCCGAAGCCTGATCCGAATGGGCCTCTTCGGCCGTTCGGACCGTCACGCGCAGAGTTCTTCTTCGACGTTTGCGTATCTCGTCGTCGGACTCGGGAACCCGGGCAAGCAGTACGCCCGTACGCGCCACAACGTCGGCGAAGAGGTCGTGGGCGTTCTGGCGTCTCGTCACGGTGGTTCGCTGAAGTCCTCGCGCGACAGCGCCCTCGTCGATGACGTTCGCATGGGCGACCAACGCGTGGTTCTGGCTTTCCCCACGACGTTCATGAACGAGAGTGGAAAGGCGGTGCGCGCGCTGGTTCGTCGGCACGGCTTCGCCCACGGTCCGGTGGCCGAGCGCCTCATCGTCGTGCACGACGAACTCGATCTTCCGCCCGGGGTCGTTCGGGTCAAGGTGGGAGGTGGACTCGGTGGCCACAACGGTCTGCGCAGCATCACCGCCGATCTCGGCACCCAGGACTACATCCGGGTGCGCATCGGAGTCGGCAAGCCGACCAACAAGGACCAGGGCGCCAATCACGTCCTCAGCAAGGTGCCGGCTGCCGAACGTCAGACCCTCGACGTGGGCGTGCAGATGGCGGCCGATGCGGTCGAGCGCATTGTCGCTGATGGTGTGAATGCGGCGATGAACGCGTTCAACGGCCTGTGAGACAGCGCCAGTGAACGTCGCTGCGAACGTCGACGACCGGGCGACCGCCGGAATCCTCTCGACTCTTCCCGCGCGTCTGCGCGACGATCGGGCTCTGGTGTCGTTGCTCGGGAGCACCGACGGGGTCCTGGCGGTTCCCGATCCGGCGCGAGCCATCGCGATCGCGGCGTTGGCCGAACTCTCCGGTCGACGTCCACTCGTGATCGCCTGCCCGACTGGCACCATGGCCGGCCAGATCCACGACGATCTGCTGGCTCTCGTTCCTCCGGGCGAGGTCGCGCTGTTCCCCGCCTGGGAGACGCTGCCGTTCGAGCGCGTGAGCCCGAGCGTCGAGACGATGGGTCGACGCCTCGAGGTCATCTGGCGCCTCACCCGGTCGTCCGACCGGCCGCGCATCGTCGTGTCGAGTATGCGCGCTCTGTTGCAGCAACTCACTCCGGGCGCGACCGAACTCGAACCGATCGTGGTCCGCAAGGGCGCAGTACTCGACCCAACCGAACTGGTTCGGCGCCTCGTGCACATGGGTTATCGCCGCGAGGAGATCGTCGAGCACCGCGGCGAAGTCGCGCAGCGCGGTGCCATCGTCGACGTCTTCCCCTCCACCGCCGATCAACCCATTCGCATCGACCTCTGGGGCGACGAGGTCGACCGACTCACATCGTTCTCGGTGCACGATCAGCGAAGCGACCGCGGTCTCGAGCACGTCGACATTTTTCCGGCTCGCGAACTCGTACTCGATGACGATCGGCGCGTTCGTGCCGGTCGGTTGGTGGCCGCCGAACCGTGGGGTCGCGAGCACTGGGAGCGACTGGCCGAAGGTTCGCTCTTCGATGGAATGGAGAGTTGGCTCCCCTGGCTCGCCGACACACCGACTCTCCTCACCGACATCCTCGATGCGTCGGCCAAGATCGTTCTCGTCGAGCCGAGGAGACTCCGCGACCGCGCCGACGATCTGCTGGCCGAAGAGGACGACCTGGCGCGGGCGTTGGCATCGACATGGGCGCGCGATCCCGACAAGGAGTTCCCGCGGCTGCACGCGT
The DNA here is from genome assembly GCA_964397715.1 of uncultured Bifidobacterium sp. Lineage (GTDB taxonomy): Bacteria > Actinomycetota > Acidimicrobiia > Acidimicrobiales > Ilumatobacteraceae > Casp-actino8. The sequence goes on from CAYNKE010000032.1 coordinate 4,739, forward strand.
CTCCCGATCGACTGCTCGGCGAGCGCCGCGGCTCCTGGAATCTCATCCCGGTCGCCGACGGACCCGACGTTCCGATCGTGGAAGCGAGCGGTTGGGGCGCGGTCGCCGGTCTCGGCGCGGGTCAGCACGACGGATTCAGCGAGCGACTCCGTCAACTTCTGAGCAACGACTTTCGCGTCGTCGTGGCCGCTGACGGCGTCGGATCGGCCGAACGTATGGCGGCGGTCCTCGCCGAGGGCGGTGTCGACTTCGCGCTGGCGACCGGACAGGCCACGACCAGCACCCTCGACCTCTCGGGTCGGGGCGGAATCATCGTCGTCGCACCGATCCATCGCAGTTTCACGGTGCCGTCGGCCAAGGTCGCCGTGATCGCCGAGGCCGACATCACCGGTCGCCGTCGCGCCCATCGCCAGCCGCGTCGCCGATCCCGGACGTCGGCGAGTGTGTTCGAGGATCTCAAGCCCGGCAACTACGTCGTTCACTACGTGCACGGCGTGGGGAAATACGAAGGAATGGTCAAGCGCACGATCGGTGGTATCGAGCGCGACTATCTCCTCCTCGCGTACAAGGGTGGCGACAAGCTCTACGTGCCATCCGATCAGATCGATGCGGTGCGCCAGTACGTGGGCGGCGAGACGCCGACGTTGCACCGGCTCGGCGGTGCCGACTTCGCGCGTTCGAAGTCGAAGGTACGCAGCGCCGTGCGCGAGATCGCCCAGGAGCTGGTGGTGCTGTACCAGAAGCGCGTCACCGCCGAACGACCGGCGTTCCCGATCGACACACCGTGGCAGAACGCCATGGAGGACGCGTTTCCCTACGTGGAGACTCCCGATCAGAAGAAAGCGATCGACGAGATCAAGTCCGACATGGAGCGGACCTATCCGATGGACCGCCTCGTCTGCGGCGATGTCGGATTCGGCAAGACCGAAGTCGCGGTGCGTGCGGCGTTCAAGGCGATCCAGGACGGCCGCCAGGTCGCGGTCCTCGTGCCCACCACACTGCTCGCGTCGCAGCACGGCAACACGTTCGCTGAACGCTTCGCCGGATACCCGATCCGCGTCGAGGTGCTTTCGCGCTTCCTCACCAACGCCGAAGCGTCGCGGGTGATCTCCGGTATCGAGAGCGGCGAAGTCGACTGCGTGATCGGCACCCATCGCCTGCTGGCCAGCGGCGTGAAGTTCAAGAACCTCGGATTGCTCGTCGTCGACGAAGAACAGCGATTCGGCGTGCAGCACAAGGAGGCGATGAAACTCCTGAAGACCAACGTCGACGTGCTCACGCTCTCGGCCACGCCCATCCCCCGCACCCTCGAGATGAGCCTGGTCGGAATCCGCGATCTCAGTCTGTTGCAGACACCACCGGCCGATCGACAGCCGATCCTGACGTTCGTCGGCCAGTACGACGAACGCGTGGCGGTCGAGGCCATCCGGCGCGAATTGCTTCGCGAGGGCCAGGTGTTCTGGGTGCACAACCGCGTGCAGTCGATCGACGAGTGCGCGAGCCGGCTCCGAGAACTCGTGCCCGAAGCCCGCATCGCGGTGGCCCACGGCCAAATGGACGAAGGCACGCTCGAACAAGTGGTGCTCGACTTCTGGGACGGCGAGTACGACGTACTCGTGTGCACCACCATCATCGAAAGCGGCATCGACATGCCCGCGGTGAACACGCTGGTGGTCGAGCGGGCCGATCTCCTCGGCCTCGGTCAGATGCACCAGTTGCGCGGGCGAGTCGGCCGCAGCGGACAACGCGCGTACGCGTACCTCTTCCATCCCCGCGACAAATCGCTCTCCGAGGAGGCGTACGAACGGCTGCGCACGATCGGCGAGGCGACCGATCTCGGATCCGGCTTCAAGATCGCCATGCGCGACCTCGAGATTCGCGGCGCGGGCAATTTGCTCGGCGAAGCCCAGAGCGGACACATCGCCGCGGTCGGATACGACCTGTACTGCCAGATGGTCACCGAAGCGGTCGGCGAGATGAAGGGCGATGCCCCCGCCCTGCCGTCCGAGATCAAGATCGACGTGCCGAGCAACGCCTTCCTCCCGAAGGACTACGTGACGAAGGAGGAGCTGCGTCTCGAGGCCTACCGTCGTCTCGCCACCGTCACCACTACCTCCGAAGTCGACGACATACGCGACGAATGGATCGACCGGTACGGACCGGTTCCCGAACCCGCGACCATGCTCCTCGACGTCGGTCGGCTCCGGGCCGAATGCCACCGTCTCGGCATCAAGGAGATGGTGGTGAGCGACACCGAGGCTCGCATCTCTCCCTTGGTGCTGAAGGTTTCCGAGACCATGCGCCTCAAGAGACTGTCGCGGGACGCCATCGTGAAGGAGAACCTCCAGCAGCTCGTCGTCCCCATCTCGCGGCGTGACGAACCCGTGGCCTTCGTACTTCGCTTCCTGCAGGAACTCGTGCCACCCACTAACTTCGAAGCGTGATCTCCCTCCGCCGCCTCGCTCTCGCCGTCGTTCCGGTCGCGCTTCTCGCCACCACGGTCTCGTCGTGCTCGTCGGTCAGCAACGACGCCATCACCGTCAACGGCCAGACGTTGTCGCGTTCCGACTTCGACGAGATCGTCGTCGGCTACGCCGCCGGATTTCCCGGCTCGATCCTGGCCAACGGAACCGTGAACGCCTCCATGGCGCGCGGGTTCCTCACCGATTGGGCCACCACCACGATCTACGCCGCGCGACTCGCCGACGACGGCATCGAGATCGGCGACGCCGAGCTCGATGCGGCGCGTGACGGAATGGCGAAGGCGACCGGATTCGCCGAGGCTTCGGCCGTAGCGCAGGACTTCTACGTGTACGCCGCGGCGGTTCGCACGGCCTTCGAACGCGAATACGGACTCACCGACGAGGAGATTCGCGATCTGTACGACGCTGGCCCGGCCACGTCGAAGGTCTACTGCCTGCGCGGAATCCTGAGCGCCGACGAACCCAAGATCGGTGAGGCCGCGTTGCGCCTCGCGACGGGAGAGGACTTCGCAACCGTTGCCGGCGAGATCTCGGCCGACCCGACCAAGGCCAATGGCGGCATCCTCCAGAATCCGCGCACCGGTGGGGCGTGCCTCGACGAGGAAACACTGCTCGGTCAAGTGGCACCGCAGTTCGCCGAGGCACTCGCCAACGTCGGCATCGACGAACCGACCGCTCCGTTCGAGATCCCGAACGTCGGCTGGGTCATCTTGTTGCTCCGCCCGTACGACGAAGTCGCCGACGGAGTGCGCGACGTCATCGCCCAGCCCGAGTTGGGTGACATCCGATCGAAACTCTTGGCGGACGCCGACGTGTCGGTGGCCTCGCAATACGGACGCTGGGACGCCGCCAAAGGCGAAGTGATCCCGTTCTGAGTTCGGGCCCGATGAACTCTCGCCCGGTGGTTCACGTCGCCGGACTCGGTCCGGGCGGCGACCAGTTCGTCACCGACGAGACCCGGCAGTTGATCGCGAGCATCCCGCACCGGTTCCTGCGTACCGCCCGCCACCCCAGTGCCCATCTCGCGTCGACTGTGACATCGACTGTCACATCGACTGTTACATCGACCGTCACATCATTCGACGAGATCTACGAAACGGCCACGACGTTCGACGGCGTGTACCGCGAGATCGTCGAACGTCTGGTCGACGCCGCCATCGCTCACGGGCGAGTTCTCTACCTCGTACCGGGCTCCCCCCTCGTTCTCGAACGCTCCGTTCGTCTTCTCCGCGACGACGCTCGCGTAGGGGTCGAGCTTCACCCGGCGATCGGGTTCCTCGATCTCGTGTGGTCACGCCTCGGCATCGATCCGGTGGAAGAGCGCGTCATGCTCGTCGATGGTCACGACTTCGCCCGCGCGGCCGCGGGAGCGAGCGGACCCCTGCTCGTCGCCCACTGCCACGCCAATTGGGTGCTCTCCGACATCAAGTTGGCCGCCGACGACTCGGGCACTGGATCGAACGACGACGTCGACGTCGTGCTCCTCCACCATCTCGGACTCGACGACGAAGTCATCGTCACGACGCGCTGGTCGGAGATCGACCGGACCCTCGAAGCCGATCACTTGACGTCGCTCTACGTTCCCGGGTTGCGTGAGCCGGTCGGACGGGCTCTCGTCTCGTTTCACGAACTCGCCCGAACGTTACGGCGGGAGTGTCCGTGGGATCGTGAGCAGACCCATCGATCTCTCGTCACCTATCTGCTCGAAGAGACGTACGAGGTCGTGGATGCCCTGCTCGGCCTCGACCCCGACGATCCCTCCACCGACGACGCATTGGTGGAGGAACTCGGCGACCTGCTCTACCAGATCGAGTTCCACGCGGCGATCGGCGAACAAGAAGGCCGTTTCACCATGGCCGATGTCGCCTCGGGAATTCGCGACAAGCTGATCCGTCGTCATCCGCACGTGTTCGCACCGACCGGCGACGACGAGACGCTCGACGAACTCACGGCATCGTGGGAGGCCATCAAGAGAGCCGAACGCGAGGCGAAAGGTGTCGACGACGGACCTTTCGTCGGAATTCCATCGTCCACCGGATCGCTGTCGTACGCGAGTGCCGTCCTGAAGAGGGCCGAACGAGCCGGCCATACCGTCGACACCTCGTCGTTCATCGACACGGCCGCCATCGTCGATCTGGGTGAGCACCTGCTGGCGGTGGTGGCCGAATGTCGCCGCCGGGAGATCGATCCCGAAGTCGCCTTGCGTGCGGTCGTCACCAGTCGACGCCTCGCCGTGGAGCGTGCCGCCCGCGGCGATTAGTTTGGCGCCATGACCGAGTTCGCGACCGAGATCGTTTCCGTCACGGGACGCGAGGTCCTCGATTCGCGAGGCAATCCGACGGTCGAAGCCGAGATCGAACTCGCCTGCGGATCACGCGGGTGCGCGCTCGTTCCTTCGGGTGCGAGCACCGGCGAACACGAAGCGGTCGAACTTCGAGACGGCGGACGCCGCTTCAACGGGAAGGGTGTTCTCAACGCGGTCGCGTTCGTGAACGGCGAGATTGCCTCGGCGCTGCGCGGCATGGACGCTCGCGAGCAACGCGACATCGACACGGCCCTGCTCGATCTCGACGGAACTCCCAACAAGGCGCGCCTCGGTGCCAACGCGATCCTCGGAGTGAGTCTCGCCGCGGCCCGCGCCGCGGCCGATGCCGTCGACCTTCCGCTGTGGCGCTACGTCGGCGGACCGAACGCTCACGTTCTGCCGGTGCCGATGATGAACGTCATCAACGGCGGTGCGCATGCCGACAACACGATCGATCTCCAAGAGTTCATGATCATGCCCACCGGTGCACCGTCATTCCGCGAGGCGCTTCGCTGGGGCACCGAGACGTACCACCACCTGAAGAAGATTCTCCACGACCGTGGATTGTCCACCGCGGTCGGCGACGAAGGCGGATTCGCGCCCAACCTCGCCCGCAACGAGGACGCCATCCGAATTCTCGTCGAGGCGATCACCGCCGCGGGTTTCGAACCCGGAACCGACATCAGCATCGCCCTCGATCCGGCCATGAGCGAGCTCTACCAGGACGGGCGCTACCACCTCGAAGGCGAAGGAAAGGTGCTGAGCTCCGACGAACTCGTCGCGTACTGGGCCCGCCTCGTGAACACCTATCCCATCGTGTCGATCGAGGACGGAATGCACGAGGACGACTGGCAGGGCTGGTCGGCACTCACGTCCGAACTCGGCCGGAAGATTCAACTCGTCGGCGACGACTTGTTCGTGACCAATGCGCGTCGTCTGAATCTCGGAATCGAGCGCCGCGTCGCGAACAGCGTTCTCGTGAAGGTGAACCAGATCGGCTCGCTCACCGAAACGCTCGAGACGGTCGAGTTGGCGACGCGCCACCAGTACACGAGTGTCATGAGCCATCGCAGTGGCGAGACCGAGGACTCCACGATCGCCGATCTGGCCGTGGCCACGAATTGCGGTCAGATCAAGACCGGAGCACCAGCGCGCAGCGATCGGGTCGCGAAGTACAACCAGTTGCTGCGCATCGAGGAACAACTGGGCGAAGCCGCGGCCTTCCGCGGTCGAGCCGCACTCGCGCCACTCGGCTGAGCCGGCTGCCACCATCGTCCGGGCCGGAACCGGCACAATGGAGAGGTGGTGAAACGGACCTCGACCCCCAAGCCCGGCGCGAAGCCGCGGGCGAAGTCCGGCGCCAAAGGAAGTGCCAAGCGCACCCGTTCGCGAGCGTCGCGCGCCGATCTGACCCGCCCGACGCCGCGCGCCGAACGACTCGTCCCGCGCACTCTCGGTCGCATCGCCCTCTTGATCGGCGCTTTGGTCGTGATCGGTTCGTTCGCCAACTCGTTCCTGGTCCTCCCCGTGCAGTCGTGGTTCGGACAGCGCACCGAGATCGAGGACCGTCAACAGGAGCTCGACGCGCTGCGCGCCGCGACCGACCGCCTCCAGCAGGAAGTCGACCGTCTCAACACACCCGACGGCGTGGAGGACGCGGCCCGTGAAGAACTCGGCTACGTGATGGTCGGCGAAGACCGTCGAACGGTGGTCGGGACACCCCAGGCTCCCCTCGACCTGCCCCGCGGCTGGCCCTACGAGGTGGTCGACCAGATCGTGGCCGCTCGCCAGGCCGAATCCGCCGTTCAGAACCCCTGATCCCGACGGGTTGATCCGGCCCGCTGCTGGGTCGCCCGGCACAGGACCCGACCATGAATCCCGTCCGGGACCAGGACTAAGGTCGCCCCCACGGGAGTCGTTCCCGAACGATCCAACGGGGGTCTCACATGGCTGGCAGCATCCTGGGCAATCGGGTTCTTCGCAAGGAAGATCCCAAGTTCTTGACCGTCGGCGGCGAATACGTCGACGACATGAAGAACGAACCGCTCCTCGCGAACGCGGCCCACGTCGTCTACGTACGTTCGTCGGTTGCGCACGGTCGGATCCTCTCCATCGACACGAGCGACGCGGCTTCGATGCCCGGCGTGATCGGCGTTCACACCGCCGCATCGCTCGGTCTGCAGCCGGTGCCGGCCCAGTTCAACCCGATGGTCGGGCGCACACTGCTCGCGAGCGACAAGGTGCGCTACGTCGGTGAGCCGGTTGTCGCCATCGTGGCCGAGACCCGCGAGCAGGCCGCCGACGCCGCCGAGGCGGTGTTCGTCGACATCGAACCTCTCGAAGCGTTGATCGATCTCGAGCAGGCGATGGCCAGCACGACGCTCATCTACGAAGGCGCGGGAAGCAACGTCGTGTTCGACTCGACGGTTCTCGGAATGCCCGACAACACCGGTGACGCGTTCTTCGCCGGATGCGAAGTCGTGGTCAAGGGTCGCTTCCTCAACCAGCGAGTCGCACCCTGCCCGCTCGAAGTGCGCGGCGCCGCTGCGGCATGGGGTTCCGACGGTCGCCTGAACCAGTGGCTCTCCACTCAGCACGCGCAGGGGGCCGTGGCTCCCATCGCCGCCGCCAACGGTGTCGAGGCCGACAAGGTTCGCGTTCGCACCCCTGACGTGGGCGGCGGATTCGGCGCCAAGATCGGCACCTACGCCGAAGAGCTTCTCCTCGGTGTGTTCGCCAAGCAGCACGGCCGCGCCATGCGTTGGCGCGAGACCCGCAGCGAGAGCATGGTCGCGCTCGGCCACGGGCGCGCGCAGTTGCAGTACGTCACCGTGGGCGGCAAGAAGGACGGCACCGTCACCCACTACCAGTTGTGGGCCATTCAGGACTCCGGCGGATTCGCCGACATGGGCACGATCCTCGCGCCGTTCATGACCCGCCCGATGTCGAGCGGCGTGTACGCGATCCCGAACATCGAGTGCCGCACCACATCGGTCGTCACCAACACGACACCCACCGTCGCGTATCGCGGTGCCGGCCGTCCCGAAGCCACCGCAGCCGTCGAGCGTGCGATGGACCTCTACGCCGCGGAGATCGGCATGGATCCGGCTGAGGTTCGTCGCAAGAACCTCATTCCGAAGTTCCTGCAGCCGCACACCACCACCATCGGCCAGACGTACGACGTCGGCGACTACGAGACCGCGCTCGACAAGGCGCTTCAAGCGTCCGACTACAAGGCGCTGCGCGCCGAGCAGGCCAAGCGCCGCAAGAGTGGCGACGTGAAGCAGCTCGGCATCGGCGTGTGCGTGTACGTCGAGATCACCGGCGGCGTCGGCAACGGCGAGTCGGCCAAGGTCGAAGTCCTTCCCGACGGTCGCGCCGTCGTGTACACCGGCACCTCGCCGCACGGACAGGGCCACGACACTGCGTGGTCGATGCTCGTCCAGGAGCAGACCGGTATTCCGATCGACAAGATCGAACTCGTCTGGGGCGACACCGACCTCGTGCCGATCGGCACCGGCACCATGGGCTCGCGCTCGCTGCAGCAGGGCGGCAACGCCGTGTTCCAGGTCGCGGGCACGCTCGCCGAGAAGGCCAAGGCCGTCGCGGCTCGCCTGCTCGAAGCCAACGAGGCCGACGTCGTTCTCGACAAGGATCGCGGCGTCTTCCACGTCGCCGGAACACCGTCGGTCACCAAGTCGTGGGCCGATCTCGCCACCGCCGAGAAGGGCAACGGTGGACTCGCCCACAACGACGTGATCGGCGTGTCGGGTGCGACCTTCCCGTTCGGCGCCCACGTGGCCGTCGTCGAAGTCGATACCGAAACTGGTCAGGTGAAGCACCTGCGCCAGGTCGCGTGTGACGACGCCGGCAAGGTGTTGAACCCGATGCTCCTCGACGGACAGATCCACGGCGGTATCGCCCAGGGTGTCGCGCAAGCTCTCTACGAGGAAGTTCTGTACGACGCCGACGGCAACCCCATCACCTCGAACCTCGCGGAGTACGGCTTCCCGTCGGCGGCCGAACTGCCGAGCGTCGAAGTGGTGCACATGGAGACGCCGACACCCATCAACGCCATCGGCGCCAAGGGCATCGGCGAATCGGGCACCATCGGCTCGACTCCCGCCGTGCAGTCGGCTGTCATCGACGCCGTCTCGCACCTCGGAGTGCGCCACATCGAGATGCCCTGCACCGCTCAGCGCGTGTGGGCCGCCATCAACGCTGCCAAGAAGTAGTCAGCGGCCGAGTCAGTCCCTCCGAAAGGAGCGATTCACGACGAACGTCACCGTCGTGAATCGTCGTCGGCTCGGCCTCACTTGTAGCGTACAACGACATGTCCACGCCCCCCATCGTCGCGGAAGGTCTCGTTCGCCACTTCGGCTCGGGCGACAAAGTCGTGAAGGCCGTCGACGGTGTCGACCTCACGGTGAACGACGGCGAGATCTTCGGCTTTCTCGGACCCAACGGCGCCGGTAAGAGCACCACCGTGCGCGTTCTCACGACGCTGCTCAAGCCGACCGCCGGACGAGCCACCGTCGCCGGATTCGACGTGGCGACTCAGGCCGACCGTGTACGCCGATCCATCGGCGTGGCACTCCAGGACGCGGCGATCGATCCGCTCATGACCGGGCGCGAACTGCTCGCTCTGCAGAGCGTGCTCTACGGCTTGGCCAAAGCGCGGGCCGCCACGCGGAGCGACGAACTGCTCGAGCGCGTCGGACTCACCGCCGCTGCCGACCGACGCGTCGGCACGTACTCGGGCGGCATGCGTCGCCGACTCGACCTCGCGCTCTCGCTCGTTCACGAGCCGTCGGTTCTGTTCCTCGACGAGCCGACCACCGGCCTCGATCCGATGAGCCGACTCACGCTGTGGGAGGAAGTTCGCCGGCTCAATCGCGAAGGAACCACGGTTCTGCTCACGACGCAGTACCTCGAAGAGGCCGATCAACTCGCCGATCGTGTCGCGATCATCGATCACGGACACATCGTTCGCCAGGGCGTGCCGCGCGATCTGAAGGCCGCCGTCGGTGCACCCACACTTCTCATCGACGTGGACGATTCCCAGGGCTCGGCGGCTCGCGACGTCCTCACGCGATTCGGTGATCTGCGCCCCTCGTCGGAAGGAACTCTCGGCGTCGGATTGCGCGACGGAGCATCGGCGGTCGCCGCGGTCATTCGTGCGCTCGACGAGGCGTCGATTCACGTGCGTCACCTCGAACTCAACGAGCCGAGTCTCGACGACGTCTTCGCCGAGGCGACCGGCCATCGTCTCGAGGGCGCCGAGGCGCCCCGAACATGACGACCGCCCTCGCGACCACCGCCAATCACGCGGTTCGGCACTCGCTTCGCGACACGCTCCGGCACACGGCGTGGCTCACGTACCGAAGCATGATCGGTCGCCTGCGTCAGCCGGCCGCTCTCGCGCCGTCGTTCGTGTTCCCGCTCTTCTTCGCAGCGCTCGGTAGTGCGAGCTTCAGCCGTTTGGCTCAACGACCCGACTTCCAGGAGATCGCCTCGTCGTTCCTGAACTACGCCGTCGCCGGTGCCGTCGCCCAAGGGGTGCTCTTCGCGTCCACCTCGGCGGCGGGTGATCTGGCGACCGACATCGAACAGGGCTTCTTCGAACGCTTGCTCGCGTCGCCGGTGTCGCGCACCTCGATCGTTCTCGGTCGCCTCGGGAGCGCGATGGTGGTGGCCGTCGTCCAGGTGATCGTCTTTCTCGGCATCTTCATTGCGTTCGGAGCCCGCATCGAGAGTGGCGTCGTCGGTTTCATCGGACTCGTCGGCTCCGGCGCCCTCCTCGCCCTGGCCATCGGCGGGCTCATGTCGGGCATGGCCATCAAGTCGGGAAGCCCCGAAGTCGTGCAGGGATCGTTCCCGCTCGTGTTCGCACTCATGTTCTTGTCGTCGGCGTTCTTCCCTCGCCGTTACATGACCGGCTGGTACCGCACCGTTGCCGACTGGAACCCGCTCTCGCACATCGTCGAGGGAATGCAGGGATTCATGAATCAGCCCCTCGCCGCCGACATGTTCTGGCGGGCCTGGCTCATCCCACTCGGCCTCGCCGTCGTGAGTATCGCCTTCGGCCTACGGAGTCTCTCGAAGAGATTGGCGGCGCTGTGACCACGACGATTCACGAGTCCGCGACCCACCGCACCCAGACCTCGGCGGTCATCGCCGCCACCGTCCGGCGCACTCTGCTGCGCGTGCGCCGCATGCCCGCGGCCTTCGTGCCGTCGCTCGTGATGCCGGTGTTCCAGTTGGTCGCCTTCTCCGGCGCGTTCGGAGCCGCCGTCAAGTTCGCCGGCATCAAGAACGCCATGGACTGGTACGTGCCGCTCAACGCGGTACAGGGCGCGAGTTTCGGTGCGATGGGTGTCAGTTTCGGCCTCATCAACGACATGCAGACCGGTTTCTTCGATCGACTCCTCATGGCCCCGACCAAGAGGTGGGCGCTCGTCGTCGGCCCGATGGCGGGAGCACTCGTTCGCGCGATTCTTCCCATCGCCCTGGTGTTCGCCGTGGGCTTCGTCGGAGGCATGAACGTGCCCGGCGGTCCGCTGGCCTTCGTCACCATCGTCGTCGCCGCGATCGGGATTGCTCTGGTCGCTTCGGCGTTCGCCCTCGGCCTCACGTTCCGGATGCGCAACATGGGCGCGGCCACCCTCACGCAGTTCGCGGTCTTCTTCACGATCTTCTTGTCGACCTCGCAGGTGCCACTCGCCGCGATGTCGGGGTGGCTCCACTCCGTGGCCCGCGTCAACCCGATGACCAACGTCTTGCGTCTCGCGCGTCAGGGTTTGCTGGGCGATGTCACGTGGGCGGGAACGTGGGGCGGTCTCGTCGCCCTCGGGGGCATGCTCGTGCTCTCGTTGTGGTTCGCGCTGAGCGGACTCAAGTCGCTCGAGAAGTGACCGTCGCCCCCGGCGGCAGATCGCCGAGCAGCGCGTCCGACACCCAGCAACGGGTCATGTGCAGCGTCGACTTGATGCGAACGACTCGTTTGGGCTCGGTCACGGCGCGGCCGCACATCGAGAGCGCGGCCTTGACGCATGTTTCTTCGTCGGCCAGCACCATCGGCATCCGACTGCGGCGCACTCCCGACGGGCCGGCCGTGAAGCAATTGACGTAGGTCTTCTGCCAGTCGATCCTCTCGGCCAACGAGACCGGAATGAAGTCGGCCAGGCCGATGCCGAGAAGATTGCCGGACGACACGTCGGTGATGTCGAGCAGCACGATCGTCGCGATGCGCGGGGTGTCGGGATCGGCCAGACCGTGCACCCAGAAGCGTCCGGTGACGTTCGGGTCCATTCCGGTCCCGGAGATGTCCTTGCCGGCCCGTTCGACGATGAGAACGTCGACATCGGCGAACGGCAGCGGCGGAACGAGACTCCGTGCCAACTCGGCCAATTCGGTTTCGAGCGATCCACCGACGTCGAGCGCGGTGAGCCCGGCGATGCGAACGACTTCACCGGCCGCCGATTCGACCGACGCGACGCCACCGAGCAGGCGACCCGTCGAACGCAACGCCTCGACTCCGGCGTACAGACGCGCGCGCATTTCTTCGGGGCCACACGAGTGGATCTGAGCCGCACCCGGCTGCTTGCCGAAGCCGACGACGGCCATCTTCGTGCAACCGCTCTCGATCGGTCCCTTGAAGCAGGTGTGCGGCTTCATACGGTTGACCGGAAGAATTCGATCGGCGGCCGCGGCGTACTCGTCGAGGTAGATCGGCATGCCACCCGGAGTCCGCGCCACTTCGACGGTCTTCATCGTGGCGCGTATCTCGGCCCCGACTGCTTCTTCGGTCATTCCGAGCGAGTGGAGCATCGCGATCTGGCCTTCGGCAGTCGCGCCACCATGACTTCCCATCGCCGGCACCACGAACGGTTCGGCTCCGAGCGAGCGCAGTCCGCTGACGGCACCTCGCAACATCTCGACACGTTGCGTCAGGCCACGGCTGCCGCCACCCACCGCCACGGTCATTCCCGGCGTGACATCGGCGGCCATCGTGCGCACGACTTCTTCGTGCACGGCGCGTTCGACGTCGGCCACCGGTTGGGGGTCGGGAAGTGACAAGCGAACCTCGTGCAGGTTCGGCACCGAGAGCAGCGGATCGAACGGCAACGACACGCCCTCGCTCAATTGCTGCCACGATGTTCCGGCCACGACCACATCGTGCCAGATGGCCTACGCTCCGCCGGTGCGCATCGTGTCGCTCCTCCCCTCGACGACCGAGATCGTCTTCGATCTCGGACTCGCCGACAATCTGCTGGGTGTCACGTTCGAGTGCAATTTTCCGCCCGAGGCTCGCGTGGGCCGCGAGATCGTCGTCGGCGGCATGGACACCAAGCACCTCACACCGCAGCAGATCGACGACCTCGTTCGCGATCGGCTGGCGCGCGGCGACGAGCTCTACCGACTCGACGAAGATGCGCTGTCCCGTTGTGATCCCGACCTGATCCTCAGCCAGGACCTCTGCCGGGTGTGTGCCGTGCCGAGCGGCGACGTCGACGAGGCGGTCGCCCGACTCAACTGCCGGGCGATGGTTCTGCAGATCGACCCGCAGACGCTCGACGAGGTGATCGCCTCGGTGATCACGGTGGCCGACGCGGCCGGAGTCCCCGAGCGCGGTCGCCAACTCGTCGATCGACTGAACGAGCGTCTGGTTCGACTGGCTGCCCAGGTCGCCGGCCGACCACGACCCCGCGTGTTCGTGCTCGAGTGGATCGAGCCTCCCTTCCTCGGCGGCCACTGGGTTCCCGACGTCGTGGCGGCGGCGGGCGCCGAGCCGGTGCTGGTGCGACCGGGGGCCAAGTCGGTTCCGGTGTCGTGGGACGACATCACCCGCGCCGCCCCCGAGCACGTCGTCGTGGCGCCTTGCGGATACGGCCTCGACGGGGCGGCCGAGCAGGCCCGCGCGGTCCTCGACCGCATCCCCGCGACCGCCACGGTCTGGGCGATCGACGCCGATGCGGTGATGGTGCGGCCCGGCCCGCGCCTGGTGGACGGGGCCGAGGCTCTGGCGGCGGCGTTTCACGGCATCGCACCCCTGCCCGACGGGCTCGTCCGGCGGATCCGCTGACCCCGTTCGGACGTCCGTTGTGCCCCACCCCGACCCATGGGGCAGACTGGAGAACGCCCCGGATCGTCGAGGGCTTCTCAAGGGGGTATCCGTGCAAATCCGTGTCACCGTGAACGGCGTCGAGCACGCGTCCGACGTCGAACCCAGAACACTTCTCGTGCAGTACGTGCGCGAGGTCCTCGGTCTCACCGGCACCAACATCGGCTGCGACACCTCGTCGTGCGGTGCGTGCAGTCTGCACGTGGACGGCGAAGCCGTGAAGAGCTGCACCCTCCTCGCGGTTCAGGCCGACGGCGCCAACGTCACGACCATCGAGGGTCTGGCTGGCAAGGACGGATCGCTGCACCCGATGCAGAAGGCCTTCATGGAGAACCACGGCCTGCAGTGCGGTTACTGCACCCCCGGCATGGTCATGGCCGCGACATCACTGTTGAAAGAGATCCCCAACCCCACCGAAGAAGACGTGCGCCTCGGCCTCGAGGGCAACCTCTGCCGCTGCACCGGCTACCACAACATCGTGAAG
>CAYNKE010000033.1:0-5526 GCA_964397715.1 uncultured Bifidobacterium sp.
TACGCGCGGTGGGTCATGCTGATTCTCCTCGGGATCGGTGCTCTGGCCGGCGCCATCGGATCCGGTATCGCCGCCTCACGCTTCCTCGACGTCTGACCTCGCTGGTTAGGGTCGGATCGTGAACTTCAACGAGATCCAACTGTCGGTCGACGGTCCCGTGGCCACCATCACCCTGCATCGGCCCGACAAGATGAACGCCTTCACCAACACGATGCTGAAGGAGATCATCGCCGCGTTCGATCGAACCGACGCCGACGACTCGATTCGGGCCGTGATCGTGACCGGCTCGGGCAAGGCGTTCTGCGCCGGTGCCGATCTGTCGGGCGGTGGCGAGACGTTCGCCAAGGGTGGCAGCGATGTCGCCGCTCGCTCGGGTGTGATTCGCGACGGGGGAGGTCTCGTCACGCTGCGCATCTTCGAAAGCAAGAAACCGGTGATCGGAGCCATCAACGGTGCGGCGGTCGGAGTCGGCGTCACGATGACTCTGCCGATGGACATTCGCCTGGCGAGCGAGAACGCCAAGTTCGGATTCGTGTTCGCCAAGCGTGGGATCGTGCCGGAAGCGGCGAGCAGCTGGTTCCTGCCGCGGATCGTCGGGATTTCGCAGGCGGCCGAGTGGTGCTACACCGGTCGCATCATCTCGGCCCGCGAAGCGCTCGACGGGCGGCTGGTGCGTAGCGTGCACGCCCCCGACGACCTGCTTCCGGCGGCGCGCGCGATCGCCGAAGAGATCGCCAGCGGCACGGCGCCCGTATCGGTCGCTCTGACCCGCCAGATGCTGTGGCGCATGCTCGGTGCCGATCACCCGATGGAAGCGCACCGGGTCGACTCACGGGCGATCAACTCGCGGGGTGCGAGCGCCGATGCGCGCGAGGGAGTGCTGAGTTTCCTCGAGAAGCGTCCCGCCGTCTTTCCGGTGAAGGTGAGCGACGGCCTTCCTGACGTCTTCCCCGACTGGGAGGACCCCGCGTTCTCGTGAGCGAACCCGATCTGTTCGAACGTGTCGGCGGAATGCCCTTCTTCGAACGTCTCGTCGACGAGTTCTACGCGGGAGTCGTGACCGACGAGGTCCTGTGGCCTCTCTATCCCGATCAGGCCGACCTGCCCGGGGCGAGGCGGCGTCTCGCTCTGTTCCTCGCCCACTACTGGGGAGGAGTCGCCACGTACCTGGAGGAGCGAGGTCATCCGCGACTGCGTTTGCGACACATGGGGTTCACGGTCGGTCCCCGGGAGCGCGACCGCTGGCTCGTGCACATGGCCGCGGCACTCGAGCGCACCTGCCCCGACGAACGACTTCGCTCCGAGATGACCGCGTACTTCGTCAAGGCCGCCGAGCACCTGCGCAACGACACCGGCCTTCCGATCAGCGGACCCGGCTGATCTCGGTCGACGAGGTCAGCTGAAGACGACGGTCTTGCGCCCGTACACCAGAACGCGATGTTCGAGGTGGGCGCGCACGGCCCGGGCGAGAACGATCGTCTCGAGATCGCGTCCCTTGCGCGTGAGTTCGGCCACCGAATCGCGGTGACTCACCCGTGTGACCTCCTGATCGAGGATCGGCCCCTCGTCGAGTTGGGCGGTCACGTAGTGAGCGGTCGCTCCGATGATCTTCACGCCGCGGTCGTGCGCTTGGCGGTACGGGTTGGCACCGATGAACGCCGGAAGGAACGAGTGGTGGATGTTGATGATCCGCGAGGGGAACGCATCGACGAGCGTGGGGGACAGGATCTGCATGTAGCGCGCCAACACGACGAGATCGACGTCGTGGGAGCGCAGCGTCTCCAAGACCTTCGCCTCTTGGGCCGCCTTCGCGTCGGGAGCCACGGGCAGGTGCACGTACGGGACGCCCATGTGCTCGACGAGATCGGCGTGATCGGGGTGATTGTCGATGACCGCGACGACGTCGGCTGGCATTTCACCCGAACGCCAGCGAGTCAGGAGGTCGAAGAGGCAGTGCGACTGCTTGCTCGCCATGATCGCGACCCGCGGACGCACATCCGTGAAGCGCAGATCGGCGGTCATCCCGAATCGGCTGGCGACGGAGTCGAAGGCCGAGCGGATCTGCTCACGGGGCAGGTCGAATCCGTCGATCTCGAACTCGACTCGCTGGAAGAACACCTTCTCGATCTCGTCGGTGTGCTGCTCGGCGTGAACGATGTTCCCGTTGTGCGAGGCGATGAAGTCGGCCACCGCGGCGACGACACCACGCTGGTCGGGACACGAAAGGAGTAGGACGCCGGTCGCGGACACCCCGAGAGTCTGCTGGATTTGTCGGGGGATCACACCTCGCCGAGACTCGGGGGATGTTCCAGGACGATCCACCGCTCGTGATCCGCTCGGCCGGAACGTTGCTCGACGAGCGAGCAGTCATGTTTCCGACCGTGAGAGTGGACGCCACGGCCCGGCCCGACGTGGCCTCTCTGCCGTCGATCGTGGCTCGTGACGGGGTGGGGGATCTCAACACCACCGCCGACGTGGCGATGCTCGCCGACGGCCGTCGGGTGGTGCGACTGCGTGTCGCGATGACGACGCCAGCCGAGGTGTCGTGGACCGTCGTTCTGCACCTACCCGCGTATACCGATCTGCTGCGACTCGCCGCTGACGCCGGATGCCTCGTCTTCGCGTTCGATGGTGATCATTCGTCCGATGACGCCTGGTTGGGAGTCGACATCGACCCCGACGCGTTGCGGTCAGTCGTCGAGTTCGGCTCCTGAACGACCGATCAACGCGTAACAGGCGACCGCCGCCGCCGCGGCGACGTTCAAGGAGTCGACACCCGAGCTCATCGGGATGCGCACGCGATGATCGACGGCGTGCAGGACGGAGTCGGTCAGGCCGTCGCGTTCGGAGCCCATGAACACCGCCAGACGCCGACCGCGATCGGGCGAAGTCGTGCCGACGTCCTCGGCGTCAGCGGCGGGAGTGAGTCCGTACGTGGTGAAACCGAGTTCTCGGAGTCGCGTCATCGTGACGCCGAGATTGTCGACTCGCGCCGTCGGGAGCGAGAGTGCCGTCCCCATCGAGACGCGAAGTGCTCGACGCGAGAGCGGGTCGGCCGAGTTGCGGTCGAGGACGAGACCGCCGACGCCGAGTGCAACCGCACTGCGCACGATCGCTCCGACGTTCGTCGGATTGTCGACGTCCTCCAGGACGAGGACGTGCCGGGCTTGCCCGATCACTTCGTCGAGGGTCCGGCCAATCGGGCGCTCGAACAGGGCGATGACGTCGAGAGCGACTCCGAGTCCGGTGAGCATGCGCCGCGCCTCATTGGAGGCGGCGAAGACGGGTACGTCGGGAGCGAGCGAACGGCACACCGCCGCGGGTTCGTCGGCGTCGGTGAGGACGGCGTGGACCCGGCAGCCGGCGGCCAATGCCCGCTCCACCACGAGATCGCCCTCGGCGACGAACGAGCCCGCCGACACGCGTTCGAGCTCGTGCGCGGACATGTTCTTGGTGACACGGGCCGACACCCTTCGCGGCCGGAGTTCGCGTTCACGCAGTCGGAACTGATCGAGTCGAGGGTCGTCGGGCGAGTCGACGAGGACGAAACGCTCGCTCATCATGGGGGGATCGGCGTCAGTAGTACCAGGGGAACGGCGACCAGTCGGGGTCCCGCTTCTCGAGGAACGAGAGCCGGCCCTCCTGGGCCTCGTCCGTCATGTACGCGAGACGTGTCGCTTCACCGGCGAAGACCTGCTGGCCAACGAGACCATCGTCGATCAGATTGAAGGAGAACTTCAGCATTCGTTGAGCCGTGGGGCTCTTGCCGTTGATCTCGGCGGCCCACTGGAGCGCGGTCGATTCGAGTTCGGCGTGCGGAACGACGGCGTTGACCATGCCCATGCGGTGGGCGTCCTCGGCGGAGTACTCGCGCCCGAGGAAGAAGATCTCACGGGCGAACTTCTGACCGACCTGGCGCGCGAGATAGGCCGAGCCGAATCCACCGTCGAAGCTGGCGACGTCGGCATCCGTCTGCTTGAAGCGCGCGTGTTCGCGGCTCGCGAGTGTGAGGTCGGAGACGACGTGCAGACTGTGTCCGCCACCGGCGGCCCAACCGGGGACGACGCAGATCACGACTTTGGGCATGAAGCGGATGAGGCGCTGCACTTCCAGGATGTGGAGGCGACCGCTCTTGCCCGGGTCGATCGAGTCGGCGGTTTCGCCTTCGGCGTACTTGTAGCCGTCGCGACCGCGAATGCGCTGATCGCCACCGCTGCAGAAAGCCCAGCCGCCGTCCCGCGGTGACGGGCCGTTGCCGGTGAGCAGGACACAGCCGACATCGGTCGTCTGCCGGGCGTGCTCGAGGGCCGTGTACAACTCGTCGACGGTGTGGGGACGGAAGGCGTTACGCACCTCGGGGCGATTGAAGGCCACTCGTACCGTGCCGTGGGCCTTGGCGCGGTGGTACGTGATGTCCGTGAACGAGAAGCCCGGGACCGACACCCACTGCGACGGGTCGAAGATCTCCGAGACCTGAGGCGAAGTCACGTCTCTATCGTGCCAGCGTCCAAAGAAAAAACACCCGCCCTCCGACGGAATTCCGTCGGAGGGCGGGTGTTTCGAGGACGGGTCAGGCGCCGAACTTGGGCCGAACGTCGGTCATGAGAAGCGCGCACGTCTCGACGCGCACCATGAAGGTGTGGGTCTTGGCGACGAAGTCGAACAGGCCGCGCGGGTGCTTCCCGGTGATGATGATGGCGATCCACGCGAGAACCGTGCAAAGCGACGCCCCGATCAGGACGAAGAAGGCGACGATGATCGTCGGGATCAGCCAGAGAAACCGGAAGAAGTTCGTGAGGCGATTCGCCTCCGCGCTGTACTCGAACGAGTACGAGGTCGGTTCGCCATTGGGCTCGGCTCCGATGTTGGGCCACTTGTCGAACATGACGCTGTAATAGGACCAGACCCGGGCGGCGTACCCGAGCCAAGCGTTCTGCATGTTCCAGATGCCCTGATTGCGCTTGCCGGTGAACAGGATGATGAACCACTGGACGATCGTGAGAACCTGGACCAGGTATTGCCATGCCTGCATGATGATCATGTGAGGAATGGCGAGGAGCGCGCGAAAGAGCGTCGTCAATCGACTGCGCTTCTCGTCGTAATGGATCGTGAACGTTGCCTGAGACATGAACCCTCCTGATTGCACGGCCGAGCGCCGTGACGTGGATCACCTTATGAAATTTCGGTCGTCGCGTGTTCGTTTCGGTGGGTGACGACACACGGGTTCGGCGAGTCGGTACCTTGCCTAGCGCCCATGTCGCGACGTCTCGCATCGAATCGGTACCTCCTCGCGGCCGTCGTGGCCGTGCTGGTCGTCGCCTGTTCGGCCGCCGATGCCGAGACGACGTCATCCACCGACGTCGCCGAGCAGTCGAGCGCGACGACGACAACGGTCGGTGCGACCTCGACGAGCACGACCTCGACCAGCACGACGACGTCGACGAGCACGACCGTTGCACCGACCACGACCACGACGACCCTCGCGGTGCCACTTCTCGACCGGGCGATCACCGCGGTCGGAACCAG
>CAYNKE010000033.1:5626-6960 GCA_964397715.1 uncultured Bifidobacterium sp.
GTCGACAAGACCCGTCAGATCCTGATGATCGTGGTCGAGGGTCGTGTCCTCTGGGTCCTGAACACGTCCACGGGCAGCGGCCAGTGGTTCCTCGAGGTCAACCAGAAGGATCCGACGAAGTGGGAACTCGGTCGATCCATCACCGACTCCGGCCGTTTCAAGATCAATCGCGAACGCTCGGATGGTTGGTGGGAGGGTGACCTCGGCGAGATCTACCGACCCAAGTACTTCAACGGCGGCATCGCGATCCACGGTTCGCGAAGCATCCCCAACTACCCGGCGTCGCACGGTTGTGTGCGGGTGAGCGTTCCCGCGATGGACATGATCTGGGAAACCGGAATCCTGCCGAAGGGAACTCCGGTGTGGGTCTACGGAGACGACGTCGAAGCGAAGAACGAGAAGCCCGTCATGCCGACGACCACGACGACGATCGTCCCCGTCGCCGAATCGACCACGACGACGGTCGTGCCCTGATCAGTAACGCTCGATGATCGCGGCGTAGGAGTCGAGTGCCTTGAGGGCCGCGGCCTCCGACGTCGGCGGCAGTCCGAGCACACAGCGTCCGAAACCCAACTCGGCGTAGGCGTCGATGGTCGCGGGATCGGCCGGACACCCGAAGACTCCGAGGTCGAGATCGCCGCGCGAACGCCCGGCCGCACTCCAGGCTTCGAGCAACACCGGCAGTTTGTCGGAGATGTCGCGTCGGCCGTGGATCGGCATCCATCCGTCGCAGTACTCGGCGATGTGGCGGAACGTCACCGGGCCTCCGGCTCCACCCATCAGGACGGGCGGGTGCGGCTTGCGCACGGGCTTGGGCCAACTCCAACTCGGCGAGAACGACACGTGCTCGCCCGAGAACGAACCGGCTTCCTCGGTCCAGAGTTGCTTCATCGCGAGGATCGTCTCGCGGACCACTGCACGTCGGCTCTTGGGATCGACACCGTGGTGCTCCATCTCGTCCTCGTTCCAGCCGACTCCGATGCCGAACGCGAAGCGACCGTTCGAAACCAGATCGAGTGACGCGACTTGCTTGGCGAGGGTGATCGGATGGTGCTGGGCGACGAGGGACACACCGGTTCCGAGGACGAGATTCGTGGTGACGGCGCCGGCCGCCGCGAGAGCCACGTACGGGTCGAGCGTCCGCTTGTACTCCTCGGGAAGTTCGCGACCGCCCGGCCATGGCGTGCGGCGGCTGGTCGGGATGTGCGTGTGCTCGGTGACCCACAGCGATTCGAATCCGCGATCCTCGAGCTCGCGAGCCAATCGATCGACTCGTATCGACAGATCGGTGGGGAAGATGAGTGCTCCGATTCGCATACGGTCTCCTCGGTCGG
>CAYNKE010000033.1:7060-18579 GCA_964397715.1 uncultured Bifidobacterium sp.
GTCGGGACCATCACGATCGACCGTCCCGAGAAGAAGAATGCCATGACTTTCGCGATGCTCGGCGACTTCATCGAGGCCGTTCACGAGGCCAGCGCGGATGATGCCATCGCCGTTCTGGTCGTCACCGGAGTACCGGGCGCCTTCTGCGCGGGAACCGATCTCGCCGATCTGTCCACCATCCCAGGTGAGCAACGGGGCCTGCGCGGTACGGCTGAAGAAACGGACAAGTGGTGGCCGCTCGTGCAGTGCTCGAAGCCGACGATCTGCGCGATCGACGGACCCGCCGTCGGCATGGGAGCCGAGTTCACGTCGCAATGCGATCTACGCATCGCCACCACCAACGCGCGATTCGCGTGGAACTTCGTTCACCGAGGTCTCGTTCCCGACACCGGTGCCGGAACCTGGCTTCTTCCGCGCATCATCGGACTCCAGAACGCGCTGCGCCTCCTGTACACCGGGACGATGATCGATGCGTCCGAGGCCCTCGGGCTCGGCTACGTGCTCGACGTCGTCGAGCCCTCCGACCTCGCGGGACGCACGCGGCAGGTGGCCGAAGCCGTCGCGATGGGATCCCCGCACTCGCATCGACTCATCAAGCGCCTGGCCTACGAGGGTCTGACCGCGTCAGTCGCCGAGCACATGGGCCGCCACACCGCGGCCATGGCGGCCTCTTTCCGCAGCGACGACCATCGTGAGGGTGTCGCGGCGTTCCTCGAGCGCCGTCCGGCCCGATTCACCGGTCGTTGACCCGGAATTCATCCCGGTGATGTCGGTCGCCGGCTCCGGATGCGAGAAGATGGTCCGGTGCGCATCCTCCTGACCAACGACGACGGAATCGACTCGGTCGGACTGCACATCCTGGCTCGGGCGATGCGTCCGTTCGGCGATGTCGTCATCGCCGCACCGGACCGCGAGTTCTCCGGAGCCGGCGCGGCTCTCGGAGCTCTTCACCTCATTCAGCCCGAAGTGCACCGCGCTCACGTGGAGGGCATCGACGAGGCCTGGGCGATCACCGGACCACCGGCTCTCTGCGTGATGTTCGCGCGGCTCGGAGCGTTCGGCGCTCCGTTCGATCTGGTGGTTTCCGGAATCAATCCCGGCGTGAACGTGGGACGCTCGGTGTATCACTCCGGAACCGTCGGCGCCGCGCTGTCGGGTCGCAACGGATTGATTTCGGGTGTGGCGGTGAGCCAGGCCGTCACCGGATTCGGCGTCGAAGGCCAGGGTTGGGACGAGATGCTCGTCGGCCAGAAGTGGGAAGCGGCGGCCGAAGTCGCCGCGACGTTCGTCGAAGGTCTGGTGGCGTCGATGCCGCAACAGCCGGTCGTCGTCAACATCAACGTGCCCAACAAAGATGTTGCCGACATGAAGGGCTGGAAGGTCGCGCGGGTCGGCCACGAGCCACCGCGACGCATGAGCACCGCAATCCTCGAACCCAAAGAAGGTCACGCCGGGTCGTACTACGTCCGGATGCAGTGGGGTGACGCGGTGTCTCTTCCGCCCGACACCGACGGCGGACTCGTCGAATCCGACTTCGTCTCGGTCAGTTACCTGTCGGCGCTGGCCCACGAGCCGCGTCTCGACATGGACATGGCCGAGAAGCACCTCGCGCGCCTCTTCGAGCGCTGAGCCTCAGAGCACGACGACGGGAGTGCCCACCTGGGCGAAGTCCCACAGGAAGTCGGCGTCGGCGTTGGCCTGGCGCTGACACCCTCCACTCAGCCTCTGACCCAGTTCGGCTTCGGTCTGATACGGCTGCTTGTCGCTGCGGCGGATCGGAATGGCGTGGAAGCCGATGTTCCCGATGTCGGTCTTCAGCCAGCGAACCATCTTCGGAAGAAAGGCCTTGCCGTTCCAGGCCGTCGACACGTCGGAGCGGCTGTACACCACGTGGGTTCCGGGTGTCTCGTTGTCGTACTTGCTGCCCGACACGAGCCACGAGCGAATGACGACGTCGTTCTCGTCGACCGCCCACACGCGCTGGCCCATGCGGTCGTAGACGATGCGCCGGCCCGAGCCGGAGTCAGTCGGCAACGGCGGCGCATCCGGTCCGCTGGTCGCCACCGTCGACAGCGGATAGCCGTAGAGGTCGACCGCGCCGGCGGGCGGCGGCGGGGTCCGCACGACCATCGATTGCTCGTCCGGCCAGATGCCGAGTGACAGCGCGGTCTCCCGGCCGACCTTCCCGTCGACGAACAGATCGCGTTCGGTCTGCATCTTCTCGACGGCGGCCGCGGTGGCGTTGTCGTACACCCCGGAGATCGACCCGGAATAGAAGCCCGCTTCTCGGAGCGCTTCTTGGAGGCAGATCACGTTCGCGCCACTCGACCCACCGCCGAGTGACCGCTCCGAGATGGTGCAGGACTCGCTGGCCGCCGGATCGATGCCGACGACGTCTTCGGGCGCGGCCAGCGGAAGGGTGGAGGAGCCGGCCGAATCCGAGGTGAGGGGGGTCGAGACGAGCGGCAGCGTGTCGGCGGACTCGCCGACATCCGACGGAGTCGACGTCTCGACGAGCGATGCGGCGGCAGATGACGAGGACGTGCCTCCGGATCCACTGGTGACGACGCCGATCACGACGCAGGCGACCGCGATCACGACGATGGCCCCGACGACCGTGGATCGATGGCGAGCGGCGAGCATCGTCGAATCACAATACCGAGCCCGGTCGGTTCGATCGGGTCAACCGATTCGGCTTCGTTGTGATGAGCGTGACAACGTGACGGCATGAACACGGTCGTGCTGGTGCACGGAAATCCCGAGACGTCGGCGATCTGGGGTCCCCTGATGCGCGCTCTCGCCGATCGAGGCGTGAGCGACGTCGTCACACTCACCCCACCAGGATTCGGAGTCGCGTCGCCCCCGGGATGGAAAGCATCACAGTCCGATTACCGCGCGTGGCTCGTGGAGCAAGTCGAGATGCTCGCGCGACCGGTACACGTACTCGGTCACGACTGGGGAGCGGGTCACGTGTACGGAGCGATTGCCGAGCGCCCCGATCTCTTCGCGTCCTGGGCCGCCGACTGCGGTGGTCTCGTGCACCCCGAGTACGAGTGGCACGACGCGGCGCAGGCGTGGCAGACCGCGGGAGTGGGCGAGGAGATGGTCGATTCGCTGGTGTCGATGAACGTGGCCGAGAAGTCGGCGGCCTTCGCCGCCATCGGGATGACCGAGTCCATCGCCGCGGACGTCGCGCCGTGGATCGACGCCGACATGGGCCGGTGCATCCTCGCTCTCTACCGCTCGGCCGCGCAGCCCGCGATGCGTGAACTGGGCGCGCGATTGTTCGCGCGACGACCGGGCCGCGGTGCAGTGGTGGTGCCGACGGCTGACCCGTATCCGGGTACACCCGACATGGCCCGCGACGTCGCGTCACGGCTCGGAGCACGAGTCATCGAACTGGCGGGCCGTGGCCATTGGTGGATGATCGAAGATCCCGACCGCGCCGCCGAAGAGCTCATCACGTTCTGGAAGGAGTCCACGTGACCGATCAGACCGGACGATTCGTCGTCATCACCGGAGCCAACAGCGGCATCGGTCTCGAGGCCACACGTCAGTTGGCCGAGCGTGGTGCCGAGGTGGTGATGGCCTGTCGCAGTGAATCCAAGGCGAGGGCGGCCCGCGAATCTCTCGGCTCGCCACGAGTGTCGATCGCGTCGCTCGACCTGGCCGACCAGAGTTCGATTGCCCGATTCGCCGCCGAGATGAACGAGAAGGGCCGGAAGATCGACGTCCTCGTGAACAACGCCGGGGTGATGGCTCTCGACGAGTCGCGGACCGTCGACGGTTACGAGACGCAGTTCGGTGTGAACCACCTCGGCCACTTCGCTCTCACGGCGCGACTCTTTCCGTTGCTCGCCGAACGCGGGCGGGTGGTGACCGTGTCCTCGATCGCGCACCGCCAGGGGAAGATCGATCTCGCCGATCCGCACTTCGAGCGACGCAAGTACAACCGGTGGGACGCGTACGCACAGAGCAAGTTGGCCAACTTGCTGTTCGCCCTCGAACTCGATCGCCGGCTCAAGGCCGTCGGGCGCGGCCAGATCTCGATCGGCGCTCATCCGGGCGTGGCATCCACCGCTCTCGGTCGGGACGGCTCGTCGTTCATCAACTCGTTGACGCGGCGCACCGAGTGGCTCACGTTGCGGTCGTCGACTCGCGGTTCCGATCCTCTCGTTCGCGGAGCCGCCGACGCGGCTCTGGTCGGCGGCGAGTATCTGGGGCCACGCTTTCTGGCCTTCGGGTCGACGGTCGTCGAGACACCGTCGTCTCGTGCCCGCGACATCGAGACAGCGAGCGAGCTGTGGTCGCTGAGCGAGCGCGCGACCGGATTGTCGTTCGGGATCTGAGCCGTGCGATCGTTCGCGGTCCTGTCGCATCGCGATGTCGCAGCCGAACTCGGCCACATCGGATCGTGGTTCGAGGAACGTGATGCTTCCGTGCTCCGAATCTTCCGCGAGGACGAGCCCGACCTTCCCGACGTCGATGCGCTGATCGTTCTCGGCTCACCGTGCTCGGTCGCCGAGGGGCACTGTCTCGCGCCAGCACGTCGCGAAATCGAGTTCGTGCGGACCTGGATCGCCGATGACCGGCCGTACTTGGGCGTGTGCTTCGGCGCCCAGGCCCTCGCTCGCGCGGCGGGTGGCTCGGTCAGTCGTATGCCGACGACGTTCCGCGCCTACACCGAGCTCGTGACCGAAACTCCCGAGTTGAGTGGTCGGTGGGCGGTGTGGCACGAGGATGCGATCTCGGCGCCAACGAGCGCATCGGCTCGCCTTCCGCACGCCGACGCGGCGTTTCGAGTGGGTCGGGCGTGGGGTGTCCAACCGCACGTGGAGTTCACGAGCGACATCGTCGAGCGACTGGCCCGGACCGTGAACGTCGACGAGTCGAATTGGCGAACACTCTGGAGCGACTTACGCGACGATGAAGTCGGCCATCGCAGCCGTGCTCACGCGTTGCTCGACGCGATCTTCGGAGAGGAGACGACCGCTTAGCGGCCGATGTGCTCGCGCATGCGCTTCTGAATCAGATCGCGCCGGGCTTGCAGATCCTTGTAGGTGAGCCGATCGACGTCGGCGTCGAGGCCGAGTTGGGCCTTCACCCCGGTCATGTCGAACTCGACGGTGGTCGGATCGATCCCGAGGTCCCGTCCGAGCCGTTCACCGTGGCGTTCGGCGAAGAGCATCGAGATACTGGCGATCTCGGCGAGGATGTCGAGGTCGGGGGCCAAGCGGGCGATCGCTCCGTCGACGAACACCATGTTCTTGACGTAGAGCATGAGTTCCTTCGGAAGACGGGCTCCGTAGCCGAGCAGAGCCTTCACGATGCGTTGCACTTCGGCGACCATCTGCTCACCGGACAGCTTCGTCGGGTCGATCGGAGCCTGATCGAGTCGCAGATCGCGGATCACGGCGTCGAGGTCGGTGTCCCGCGGCAACGCCCCGAGGTCGCGAAGAGCGGCGATCTGACCTTTCACGTCGTTCGTGGTGGCCGAGAGCATGAGGCGCAAGAACGCCAGGCGGCGTTCGTGCGAGAGTCGGGCCACGATGCCGAAATCGAGAAGCGCGGTCCGCCCGTCAGCGAGTACGAAGAGGTTGCCTCCGTGGAGGTCGCCGTGGAAGAGGCCGTGGATCATCGCGCCTTCCATGAAGGCGATCATTCCGGTGCGGATGACCGCCTCGGTGTCGATACCGGCGTCCTTCATGCCGGCCACGTCGTCGAAGTTGAATCCCGACACCCGCTCCATCACGAGAACGCGCGGGGTCACGAGTGTCGGATGCGGACGCGGAACGACGTAGCCGTCCTGGCCGAGATCCTTGAGCATCGCCGCGACGTCGAGCATGTTCGCGGCCTCGAGGCGGAAGTCGAGTTCTTCCACGATCGTCTCGGCGAAGAGTTCGACGAGGGCCGGGGGATTGGCGAGTGCGGCGATCGGAATCCGGCCGATGAGGTGGGGAGCGATCCACGACATGACCCGAAGGTCCTTGCGAACCAATTCGGCGACCCTCGGCCGTTGGACCTTCACGACGACGTCCTCGCCCGTACGCAGACGCGCGGCATGCACCTGGGCAATGGAAGCGGCGGCCAGGGCGCGCGTGTCGAACCACTCGAACACGTCCTCGAGTCGCGCGCCGAGATCCTGTTCGACCGTGAGGCGGACCGTGTCGAACGGTTCGGCCGGGACCTGATCGCGACACAACTTGAACTGGGTGACGAGTTCGGCGGGAAAGAGGCCTTCACCCGACGAGATGATCTGGCCCAACTTGATGTACGTCGGACCCAAGGTTTCGACGGCGCGACGCAGACGGAGCGAGAGGTCGCCTCGACTGTCGGACGGATCGACATAGCGTCCGCGTTTCTTGCGCCAGAACCATGGTGCGAGAGCACCACCGAGGTGACGCGCCACGGTGACCACTCGCGATCCGGGCGGAACGCGGCTCGGTGTCGTGAGACGAGGGACCTCCGCACGCGCGCGGGCCCGCAGTTCGGGAGCGAGCGGCAGCCACGTGACAGCATCGCGGTCGATCGTCCAGGGGGCCGACTCGGTGAACGCACCCCAGTCGCGGTCGAACGGATCCACGCGGTGAGTCTGCCCGCGAGTGACTTCGGTGTCGCCTCGGACGACGGCTAGGCGAGGTGACTATTGTCCCTCGGGACCAGCACCACGGCGAACGAACAGGGGACGACATGGCCGAGTCGCAGATCAACGACCGATGGATCACCGATTGGGACACGAGCGATCGCTTTCCTGTTTACACGCGCGCGAACGCCGGTGAAGTGCTGCCCGACCCGTGCAGCCCGCTCGGTTGGACGGTGTGCTGGGAACCCGGCGTGGTCATGGGCTGGCGGGATTCGCAGGTCGGCGCCGGTACTTGTGACGAACACGAGATCGCGACGGACCGCCCCGAAGTCGTCGGTTCGTTCGGCGGGTATCTCTACATCAATGGCTCGATGGCCCGTCTCTTCGGAGCACGCGGCCCGGGTTTGTCACCCGAGATGATCGATGCCGTTTACTTCGGGACGCATCCCGACGTTCCGCCGTACGTGGCCGAACCGTGGCATGACAGCCCCTCGAACACCGCGAAGCTCGCCGACTGGATGGGTCGCGTGATGACGGCGGACAGCCTCCCGCACCTCACGGCGGGCCAGGCCGAGGCCAACGCGGCTCGGGCGTCGCGACCCGATCTGCTCGAACTCGACGAGGCGGCGCTTGTCGCCCGCATGAGGTCGTTCGTTCCGACGCTGCGTCGGATGTTCGAGCATCACCTCGACACGACTGCCGGTACATCCATCGGTCCGGGCGCTCTCGGCCAGATCGCCGCCGCGGTCGGCGACTCGAGTCTCGCTCTCACTCTCATCACCTCGATCGGCGACGTCGATTCAGCGGCTCCGAGCAACGCGATGTGGAAGTTGTCGCGGTTGCCGGCCAGTTCGGCCGAGTACGCCGCCGGATTCGCCGCGTTCGTGCAGGAGTTCGGCAGCCGCGGGCCGAACGAATGGGACATCCGCTCCGATGTGTGGGAGACCAAGCCGGCGCTCGCGACCGCGCTGATCGATGCGATGCGTGCCGCTCCCGATTCGGAGAGCCCCGAGATTCGCAACGAGCGCAACACCGCCGCGCGTCGTGCCGCCGAGACTCGGGTCCGCGAGGCTCTCGCTGGTCAGCCCGACGTCCTCGCTCAGTTCGAGATGGCGTTGCGGTCGGCGCACGTGTATCTCGCCGGTCGTGAACGGGCCAAGACGAACATCATCAAGGTCTTGCACGAAGTTCGGATGGCCGCTTTCGCGCTGGCGGCGCGCACCGGGTACACCACGTCGCAGATCTGCATGCTCCTGAACGACGAACTCGATGCGTTCGCGACGTCACCCGATGAATTCCGTGCGCGGCTCGCGCAGCGAGAGCGGCAGTACCTCGAATTGTTCGACCTCGAGCCTCCGTTCATCGTTCATGGTTCGGTTCCGCCGTTGTCCACCTGGTCCCGCAAGGGTGAATCGCGGGCCGCGATGGTGACGAAGGGTGAGGTTCTGTCCGGCATGTCGGGTGCGCCCGGCACCTACACGGGTCGCGCGCGGGTGATCCTCGACCCGGCTGATCCGCTCGCGCTCGAACCCGGTGACGTTCTCGTGGCTCCGATCACCGATCCGGCGTGGACTCCGTTGTTCGTGCCAGCGGGCGCGGTGGTCGTGAACGTCGGTGCACTCGTGAGTCACGCGATCATCGTCAGCCGCGAACTCGGCATCCCGTGCGTCGTGAGCGTGACCGACGCGACCGATCGAATCCCCGACGGAGCGATCGTGACCGTGGACGGAACGTCCGGAACGGTCACCGTGGTGTCGATGCCCTGATCAGGTCGCGGCGTGGGCGTGGTCGCAGAGGTGTTCTTCGCCGGCCTTCACCTGTCCGGCCCCGAGACCTTCGAGTGCGGCGAACGGGCCGCACTTGTTCGGAACGATCCACACGTGAATCATCGGGTTCTGTTGGAGCTTGACGCCGAACTGGCACGGGCCGTTCTCGCTCGTGATGCCGACGACGCGCGTGGACCCGAAGATCATCGGATCACGGCTGAAGCACAGGTTGTTGTGGATGTGCCACTGGGTGAGTGGCCCACCGATGTTGGGCACCGTGTCGAGGGAGTACTCGTCGCCCATCATGAACATGGCTGACACGAGCTTCTTCTGTCGCGTCGCCGGATCGATCTGGTACACGAGGCTCTCGGGATACGCCGGATCGAGTTCGTGATCGTCGTTGATGTAGGTCCAGTTGATGTAATGCTCGTATCCGGTCGCGCCGTCGCCGATCGACGAGAAGCCGGCGGCTTCCGCGGCGGCGGTATCGGCGAACTTGGGCAGAACCGTGCGGGTGAGGAACACGAGGTCCTCGGCGCGACGACGCTCGTCATCGGCCACTCCGGGCATCCCTGACAAGTCGATGCGCGCGGCCCCGGTGTCCTGGGCCGAAGCGGCTTCGCCGAGGGACACTGCCGACGACGATTGCGTCGAGGGGGACGCTGCGGCGCCGTGGTCGTGGGCGCACAAGTCGACGCGCTCGGTGTCGGACACCGCGGCGCGACCGGCTCCTTCGCCCTCGAGAGCGGCGAAGGGCCCGCACGGATGCGGAGCGATCCAGACGTGAACCATCGCGAGTCCGATGCCGCCGAGTGCCGAGCCAGCCGGGCACTGTCCCTGGGCGTTGAGAACACCCGCGACGACCGAGCGACCTTGTTCGTTGGTCCGGAAGCACAAGTTGTCGTGCACGTGCCACTGCATGAGCGGCCCCGCGTATTCGGTGAGTTGCGGGTCGTCGACGGCGACGCCGAGGTTGGCCATGAACATCGCCGACACGAGAGTCTTGGTGGATCCCTTCACTTCGTAGACGAGCGACTCGGGTGCGGTCGGATCGAGGAACTTGCCGTCGATGATGAGGCCCCGGTTGACGAGATGCTCGAATCCGGTGATCTCGTCGCCGATCGAGATCCAGCCCTGAGCGACGGCGGTGTCGTAGTCGGCCCAGCGGGGGAGTTCGCGTTGCGTGGCCAGGATCAAGTCGCGAGCGCGGGCTTCCTGTTCGGCCGACACACCGGGCACGCCGCTGATGTCGAGTTCGGCAGCCGGGTCGTACGGGCGCGGCCAGGTCGCGGTGTGGACGTGGCCGTCGGCGGCGGTCTCTCCGCTCGCCGCGACGACTGCGTTGGTCGAATGATCGTGGCCATCGGACGCCACGCCGGCCGACGAGTGGTCGTGGCTTCCCTCGGAATGGGCCGCGCCGTGACTGTGCACGTGGGTCGCGCCGTTCCACATGCCGACCACGACGGCGAAGCCGACCGCGAGGAGAGGAGCCGACACGTTGAGCGAGCGAAGTGGCGCGACGGGTACCGACCCGGCGAGAAGGATCCCGAGGGCGAGAGCGGCGGCCAGGGCACCGAGGCCGGCGCAGACCGTGTCGGCGATCTGAGGCCCTTCACGAACTTCGAGTCCGTCGATCCAGGAGATGCCCACGATGCGGGTGAGCAGCCAGCCACCGACCGCCACGGCGTTGACGACGAGCGAGACGGCGAGAACCGGGACTCGCGGTCGCATCAGAAGTGCGACACCGACCCCGAGTTGGAGCAGAGCCAGAACGACGAAGACGCGGGCCAACTGCGGGTTCTCGACGTGCAACCCGATGGCGCTCGCGTGGAGCACGCCGGCACCGAGCGCGGCGAAGCCGGGAATCAGGTGACCAGACGGCTTGTTCATGAGTCGAAACTACCCGGCGGGTCCGGTCACCTTCGGCTCAGAGAGCGCCGAGTGCCCCGAGACACGCCGTCGCAAGTTCGGGTCGGCACACCAGGAAGTCGGGCAACCAGAGGTCGGGGGCGTTGTACACGAGCGGTGAGCCGTCGATCCGGCTCACGTGCAATCCAGCGGCCGCCGCCACGGCGGCGGGAGCCGCGGTGTCCCACTGGTACATGCCGCCGTCGTGTACGTAGATGTCGGCTTCGCCCATCACGACGGCCATCGTCTTGGCTCCGGCCGAACCGAGTCGCCCGACGTAGCAGTCGAGTCCGTTGGCGATCGCGACCGCCGAGTACGTGTTGCGATTGCGCGAGGTCACGAGGATCGGCTTGTCGTTCTTCTGCGGTGGAACCCGCTCGACCGGTTTCATCGCGAACGTGCGGTCGATGGCTGGCATGGCGACGGCCGCGGCGGTGAGTTGACCGTGTTCCCACAGTGCGACGTGCACGGCCCAGTCCCAGCGCGGCGGGTCGGCGAACTCGCTCGTCCCGTCGATCGGGTCGATGATCCAGACTCGATCAGCCGTGAGTCGGCTGCGATTGTCGGCCGCTTCTTCCGAGAGGATGATGTCGGCGGGGCGCGCGATGCGCAGCGCGTTCACCAGGAAGCGGTGCCCGGCGACGTCGCCTTCGTCCTTCATCTCCCAATACGTCGTGCCGACCTCGTCGAGTTCTCGTCGCAATTCGACCAGCATGACGCCGGCCTCGGTGGCCACTCGGGTCGCGAGATCTTGATCGGACTCGACGGCCACCACCGCTCAGAGTCCTCGGCCGAGGCGGATCGAGGACTTGACGAGTTCGCGCAACTCGCTCTCGTCGGCACCAGCAGCAACGAGGTCGCGAATGCGCTCCTCGATCCGCTCGGCATCGACCTCAGAAAAGGCGGGGATCCGCTTCGACGTCGCGACAGCCGAACTCACGATCAGCACGATCGCGGCCACCGCACTGACGATCCCAATCGTGACGACCCAGCCTTCGTTGTTGCCGGCGATGGACGACACGATGAGGCCGGCGACGGACGCGACGAACATCACCGCGGTCACGACGCGAACGCGGGCGAAGGTCGCGGACTGCATCAGCGCGCGAGCGGCTTGTACTTGATGCGGTGCGGCTGGTCGGCTGCTGCGCCCAATTCCTTCTTGCGCCACGTCTCGTATTCGCTGAAGTTGCCCTCGAACCAGCGCACCTGGCTGTCGCCTTCGAAGGCGAGCACGTGGGTCGCGATGCGGTCGAGGAACCAGC
>CAYNKE010000034.1:0-18488 GCA_964397715.1 uncultured Bifidobacterium sp.
TGCGTCAGGGCATCGCCATCATCGACGAGGTTCTGTCCCTCGCCGATGCCCGCTACACCGGCTGACCTCCTCCGGGGTGTCTCATAGCGGCGAGGACGTGTCGTTGTGCTGGTGATCTGGTGAGGATTTTTCACCCTGCGGGTGAAAAATCCTCACCAGATCACCACTTGGCGCGTCGGTTGGGACGATCGGGACGGTGGGGACCGTGGGCGGCAGCAGCATCCGGCGGTGGCCGCGTAGACACAGAACGACTCCGAGGATCGCGGAGTGAGCGAGTGCGACTTCGGCTCGCTCGGTCCCTGAGTCGAGCGCCGTTTCCACCTCTTTCGGAGTGAGATCACCGAGCCCGCACGTGACGAGGCGCTCACCGAGGTCGCTGTCGTGTTTGATGTCGCACGCCCGCCGACGAATCACCGAGGGATGGCCGGGAAGATCGACGGCGTTGGCGACCAGTGACGCGGCCACGTCGGCGTGAGCGGCGGTGCGAGCCAGCACCGTCACCGCATCGGCGATTCCGAAGGAGAAGCTTCGACCTCCCCATCCACTTGTCGCGACGCCTCCGATCCCTGATCGTCCGTCGACGTGCAGACGTCCCACCACGTCTCCGGTCGTCACGTCGTCCACGACGCCGATCGTGACGACCGAATCAGGAACCTGACGCAGCGCGATGTCACCGCCATTGTTGACGACCAGCCGCCGCAAGCGCGCGGCGGCCCAACCCACGTCAGCGATCGTGTCGGCCACCGAACCAGCCACCGCCACCATGGCTGTCGCGAACTCGCCTGAACGCAGCTCACGCGTGGCCGCAAGCATGCGACTGGCCGTCTCGCCAACGATGTGGGGTTCCGATTCGACGTCGGCACGCAGTCGATCGAGTTCGGCGACCAACTCGTCCAGAATGGTCGCGAACCGCGCGGTCATCGCCGCTTCGGCTCGGGCGGCCTCAGCGGTGTCCCCGTCGGCGATGATGACCAGGTCGATCGGACCGTGTTGCAAGTGGAGTCGCCCGTCTCCAAATCGAGAAGCGACCGGACCGGGCACGGTCAGCCCGTGTACTTGTTCTGCTCGCGAACGAATCGGACCCGTTCGTTAGCGATCACGTCGTCGAGCGAGCGAATCGATGCGGCGTGTCCCCCGAGGGCCAGATACTTCTCACGTGGGACGGTGAATTCGAGCGGCGCAACGATGGCGGGTGTCGGGACGTGTCCGAACGACCCGGGCGGCACACGTTCGACGTCGACCATGATCGTGATTCCTCCGCCAGGCCAGAGATAGACCGGGGCGCCGCCCACCGTCACGGTGGTCTCGCCACTATGAATCGAATGCGTGAGCGCGATCGGCGACGTGGTGGTACCGGCTCGGAGACTCCCACCGGCTCCCGCCATGAATACGACACTCGTGAGAGCCGGCTCGCAGTTGATACTGATTTGTTCCACGGTCGGGAGAACCTCGGTCGGGATCGGAGTCGGAACCGGCTGCAGGTTCTCGTCGAGCACGTAATAGGCCCAGTCCTCACCAGTGGTACTGGTCATCAACAGACGCAAACCAGGCCACGCGAACTTCTTGTTGAAGGGCAGCAACACTTCGAGGGGATCAGTGATGGTCGTTCCACCCCACCCAGTGCCCGGGCCGGCCACGTTGAAAATTCGACCCGGAGTGGAGCGGCGCCCGCGAATCTTGATCCCGGTCGGGCGCATGCCGAGAACTGCACCGGCCTGGTGTTCGGACAACACACCCGTGATGTGCTCGTCCACGACGACGACTTCGTCGACCAACTCGTGCCACTGGCCAGCGAACATCCCCACCGTCGCCGAGCCGCATCCAACCCGCATCCGCCGCTCGACGACCCCGTTCACGATGGGTGCCTTGCCCGCCTGGACCACTAGGTGCGCTCCACCCTCTACTTGCAACTCGACTGCGCGCTTTTCACACAACTCCTCGAGCGCGCGCATGGTCGCGAGTCCGGAATGCTTCGTGAGACCCGTGAGGTGATGAACACCGCCGAGGGACAGCATCTGCGATCCGTACTCGGTGGTGCTGACGTGTCCGACCGGCTGACCCTCGTAGAGGACCGACGAAGTCTCATCGCCCACATGACGGTCGGTGTCGATCTTCACCTTGACTCCGCAGTAGGAGAAGATTCCTTCGGTCACGACCGTGACGGTGTCGACTCCATGATGTTCGGCCGACACGATGAACGGGGCCGGCTTGTAGTCGGGGTACGTCGTACCCGCACCTGAAGCGATAAGTCGCGACGGGACGACGTTGCCCGCATTCTCGCCCGTGAACGACACGACTTCGTCACCCCGACCGATCGCACGTTCGAGAACGACGACCGGATCCATGCGCGTGAGCACTCCGTCGACGTTGCCGTATCGGTCGCACGATCCGGTCTGTCCGGGCTTGATGAAGCAGCGAATCGGGCACGCCTCGCAACGAACCTTGCCCTCTCCGGGCTGGTCGAAGTCGTCTGCTGCCGAAGCGGTTTCGATCGTCATGATGCGACCTCCCTGATCGCTCGAAGCACACGCTCGGGTGTGGCGGGCAGGGTCGTGACGAGAGCGCCCGTCGCATCGCGGATCGCGTTGATGATCGCCGGGGCGGTCGGAATGAGCGTGTGTTCGCCGACGCCCTTGATGCCGTACGCACCGTGGGGGTCGTTCGACTCGATGAGAATTGAGGTGATCGGAGGGACATCACCGATCGTCGGAATCAGGTAGTCGTGCAGATTGTCGTTGCGGCCCGGCACGTATTCCTCGAGGAGTGCGAGACCGATCCCCTGGGCGATGCCTCCCTCGATCTGGCCCTCGACGAGAGTGGGGTTGACCGCACGGCCCACGTCGTACGCGGCCACGATTCGTTCGAGGCGAACGACTCCCGTAGCCGTATCGACGATCAATTCGACGAGCTGCGCTCCGAAGCCGTACACCGCGTAGGGAGCCCCCTGGCCGTCGGCATCGAGCGGAGTCGTCGGCGGATCGTACGTTTCGATGGCTGACATGACGTACCCGTTCTCGTCGTTCGCACCAGAGAGATCGATCGGGTACGAAATGCCTCTGGAACGAACCGACACCCGGGTCGATGCGGACTCGGTCTCGACGACGATCTCGGACCCGTCGTCATCGCACCCGGCCCGCGCGAGAAGTTTCCGCCGTAATGCGACGGCGGCCCGATACACCGCATTACCGGTGACGAACGTCTGGCGAGATGCCGACGTCTTGCCAGCGTCGGGGGTGATCGACGTGTCCGCGCCGACACGGGTCACGACCTCGACGGGAACGCCGAGGGTCTGGGCGAAGATCTGGGTCATGACGGTGTTCGAACCCTGGCCGATGTCGACAGCACCTTGGTGCAGAACGATCCGGCCCGACGCCGTGACACCGCAGAGGATCGTGGACGGATTCGGCAGGGCGGTGTTGCCGCATCCGTACCAGATGCCAGCGATACCGACGCCGCGCACTTCGCCCGCGCTGACTGCTCCGCGGCGCGTACGAGCGTCTTTCCAATGCGGCTCGAGCGCTTCGAGACAGTCTCGATATCCGACGCCCGACTCGAAGACTTGACCAGTGACCGTCGGTGCACCCGCGACCAACGCATTGCGCAGTCGGAATTCGAGACGGTCGAGCCCGACTTCATCGGCCAACAAGTCGTACACCGTCTCCTGAGCGACGGCGGCCTGTGGGACGCCGAAGCCACGGAACGCACCTGCAGGCGTGCAGTTCGTGTGAACGGCGACGGTGGCGGCCCGATAGTTCGGAACGATGTACGGGCCCGACCCGTGAACAGGAACACGGTTGGCAACAGTCGGACCCCATGACGCGTACGCACCCGTGTTGAATTCGCCATCGAGGCGCACCCCGAGCAATCGTCCGTCGGCGGAGGCTCCGGCGTCGAGGGTGATTCTCGACGGATGGCGTTTCGTCGTCGTACGAATCGACTCGTGGCGCGTATACCGAATGCGCACGGGGCGACCGAACTTGATGGCCGCCAGAGCAACGAAGGGTTGGATCGAGAGATCAAGTTTGCTCCCGAAGCCCCCACCCACAGCCGTAGGCACCACCCTGACTCGACTCTGGGGCAGATCGAGAATCGCCATCAGTTCGTCGCGATCCATCGTGGGAGCCTGCGTGGTCGCCTGCACAACGACGACGTCGCCGTCGAGCCAGGCCCATCCGGCCTCTGGTTCGAGATACGCATGCTCGATGAACGGGGTCGTGAACGTCCGACTCACGCGGTACGGAGCGCTCTCGAGAGCCAAGTCGACATCACCGGTACGCACGAACCCCCGGACGAGAACATTGTCGGGACGATGGGCGTGAACGAGGGGCGCCGATGACTTCTTCGCCGCGTCGACGTCGAGGACGGCCTCGAGAGGAGTCCACGAGATGGGAAAGCGCGACAGCACATCGAACGCGGTATCGGGTTCGAGAACGACTGCGGCGACTGCCTCCCCGATGTACCGAGCCTCACTCACGGCGAAGACCGGTTGATCGATGAACGCCGGAATCACACCGAAGGCGTTGCGACCCGGCACGTCGGCAGCCGTCAGGACTCCGATCACACCCGACTCGGCCGCGACGAATGCGTCGAGGTCGCCGAAGGTGAACGCCGCTCGATGATGTGGAGAACGAACGACGACGGCGAGAGCAGTCGACGCCTCGATTCCGTCGTCACCGAAGATTTCGGTTCCGGTGAGCTTCTCGACCGCGTCGACGCGCGGAATACGAGCACCGACAACTTTGCTCGGCGGAGGTACCTCGAGAGATGGTGCATCGTCGTTCGCCACCACGACCGCCGTGATGATCGACCGATAGCCAGTGCAACGACACAGGACCCCGCCCAAGGCGTCTTCGACCTCTCCCTCAGACGGATGTGGTCGGACCGAGAGAAGTGCATACGCGCTCATCAACATGCCTGGAGTACAAAAGCCGCACTGTGCCGCTCCGTGACGAGCGAACGACTCTTGCAGCCGTCGTCCGAGGTCGGTGGAACCCAGGTGCTCGACCGTCATGACCGTTGCGTCGTCGAGTCGTCCGATCGGGACCATGCATGCACAAAGCGGGTCGCCGTCGACAAGAACCGTGCAGGCACCGCAGTCGCCCGCGTCGCACCCAACCTTGGTCCCCTGCAGCCCAGCATCCTCCCGCAGAAACGTCGTGAGTCGTCGAGCCGACTCGTCCGCATCGAAGCGCTCGCCATTGATCGACAGCGAAACACGACTCATGCGAGATCGACCCCGCATTCGGCGAGGGCTCGTCGCACCATTTCCGGCACGACATCGAGGCGATACGCGGCTGAACAGCGAATGTCGTCGATTGGCGTCAATTCGACCAAGTCAGCAGTCGTGACACGACGGGGCGATCCACTCATCACCGACGCTTCGAACCGTGAAAGCCGTTGAGCGACCGGCGAGCAGGCCCCCACCGCGACTCGGGCGGCGGTGACCCGTCCGCTCACGTCACGGCCGATCGACACGGCCACCATCACGAGGGAGATCACGAGATAGGCCCGGGTTCCCAGCTTCACGAACGACGACTCGCGCCCGGCGGCGTCGGCGGGCACGATGATCGCGGTCACCAGTTCGTCCGCTGCTTTGGCAGTGGCGCGATACCCCGTGACGAACTCCTCAAGAGCAACCGTGCGCGTCCCACGCACCGACCGCAACTCGATCTGAGCATCGAGCGCGAGGAGCACGGGAATTCCGTCGCCGGCCGGCGAAGCGGTGCAGAGGTTGCCTGCCACCGTGCCTGCCTTTTGAACCTGAACTGCTCCCACTTGGACCGCGGCTTCCTGTAGTGCGCGAAGACCCCGAGGAAGGTTGGCCGCGGCGACCTCGGCCCATGTGACACCGGCGCCTAGGCGAACGCCATCGCTCGTCGTCGTGACTCCGCCGAGTTCGGTCACGGCGGAGATGTCGAGAACCTGCCGAGGTACGTCTCGGCCCACCAAGGCCGGGTACACGTCGGTGCCTCCGGCAATGACCGTGACGCCACCGTGGGACAAGACCTCGAGCGCGTGGTCGAGCGAACGAGGCTTGGCATAGTTCGTCTCGGCCACCCGTCCCACCTCCCGGTCCTACCACTCGTACACAAGTGAGTCAACAGCCACTAATGTCCGTTCCAACGCCGAACGAAGGGGAACCCGATGGGCAAGGCACTGGTGATCGTGGACGTGCAGAACGACTTCTGCGAAGGAGGCTCGCTCGCCGTCGACGGCGGAGCCGCCGTCGCCTCCCGAGTGTCGCAGTACCTGCGTGACCGCCGTTCGTCGTACGACGTGGTCGTGGCCACACGTGACTGGCACATCGACCCCAAGGGTCACTTCGCCGACCAGCCCGACTACGTGGACACGTGGCCACACCACTGCGTCGCCAACACGCCGGGAGCCGAGTTCCACAGCAACTTGAATCAAGCCGTCGACTTCGCATCGTCGATCGATCTCGTGGTCTCGAAGGGAAATTTCACGGCCGCGTACAGCGGGTTCGAAGGTGCTTCCGACGACGGACGATCGCTGGCCGACGTTCTCAAGGCGCGTGGAGTCACTCAAGTCGACGTCGTCGGCTTGGCCACCGACCACTGCGATCGCGCGACAGCCCTCGATGCGGTCAAAGAAGGATTCAGCGTGCGACTGCTCCTCCCGATGTGCGCGGGTGTCGCACCGGCGACGACCGAGGCGGCGTTGAAGCAACTCGCTGGAGTGGGAGTCGAAATCGTCGAATCGGTCGACTGACGACTGGTTCGTATCGAGCACGCGCCGTCAGCCTCGCTTGGCGGTCACGAGCGGTCGGAGACGAGCGGCCACCACGGCGATCACGAGCATGATCATCTGCGCGTAGACCGTCGAGACATGGAACTGAAGCACGCCGAGCGAACCACCTAGAACGACCGCCGCAATGGCGAGTCCCTTGAGCGAGCCGGGTTTGCCGAGAATCACCACGAGGAACGAGTTGACGAGAAATCTCAGGCCGTACTGCGGTGTCAGCGTGTTGATGGGGGCGAGCATGGCTCCAGCCAAACCTGCGGTCGCGCAGCCGATTCCGAACAACCACGTCCGCGCGGTTCGCACGCTGTAGCCCATCGCTTCGGCCAACTCCGGATTTCGCACCGCGGCTCGCCAACGAAGCCCGATCGTGGTCCGATCGAACAACAGCCAAGCCACAACGATGACGACTGCAGTGATGACCACCGTGAGACGCCACCACGGAACGTTGTACCCCGCAATGACGAACGAGCCGCCGATCGGGTCGTCAACCTGCTTCGGGTTGGGTGAGTAGATCAACTGCACGCCTTGCCGGATGATCAACGACAATCCGAATGTCACGAGCAGCGTGTCGAGCGGCCGGAGGTACAGGCGTCGGACGAGAACGAATTCGACGAACGCACCAACCAGTCCGGCGACGAACGGCGCGACCACGAATCCCCAGAGAGGCGAGCCGAGCCAATCCTGAACCTGATACGTGACGTACGCGCCGATCAGAATGAACTCACCGTGCACCAAGTTCACGACGCCGAGAAGCCCGAGTGTGAAATGTAGTCCAATAGCCGCAAGCACGAACGTTGCCACGAGTGCAACGACCGTGAACGAGTCGACAGGAAGCAGTGTGCCGAGCATCAGACGGACAACCTCGACTCGATGACTCCGCTCGCATGCAGTTCGCGAATCATTCCCGACTCAACTACTGCTCCTTGCTCGATCACGTGGCATCGCCCTCCGATCGCCAACGCGGTGTCGAGATTCTGCTCGACGAGCAGGACCGATGTGCGCTGCACGATCTGTCCCAACGCCTCAACAAGTTGCTCGCGCACGACCGGGGCGACTCCTTCGGTCGGCTCGTCGAGAAGCACGAGAGACGGAGCGCTGGAGAGTGCCATCACGAAACTCAACATCTTGCGCTGTCCTCCGCTGAGGCTCTGCGCATCCTGCTTCAATCGTTCCTTGAGAACCGGGAACCAGTCGAGAATTTCGCCCTGCATGTCGAGGCGGTCGTCTTGGAAGTGTCGCGCCAATCGAAGGTGTTCACCCACCGAGATGCCGGGGTAAACCCCCATCCCCTGCGGCACGTACGCCAAGCCCGCACGATTGATCCGGTTCCCCGACCAACGCGACACATCGCGGCCATCGAAGACGACCTGCCCGGAATGCGGCAACAAACCGGCTATTGCCTTCAGGACCGTTGTCTTGCCCGCTCCGTTGAGACCCAGCATCGTGAGGACCTCTCCCCGCTCGACCGTGAGATCGAGATCCGACACGATCGTCGTCTGGCCGTAGCCGACTCCGAGGCCGGAGACCGAGAGGATCGGACTGCTCATACCGTGCGTCCCAAGAACGCGTCACGAACACCTTGGTCGTTCTGAACTTCGTCGATCGTGCCGGAAGCGATGATGGCGCCGCGGTGCATGACGAGCACCCGATTGCTCACGCGCCTGATGAAGTCGATGTTGTGCTCCACCACGACGACGGCCCGCACGGTGCCGTCACCGATGAGACTGCGACAGAGATCGGCCATGCGCGCCGCCTCCGACCGCGTCATTCCCGAAGTCGGTTCGTCGAGCAGTAGGAGGCTCGGCTTGGTGAGGAGGACCATTCCGATCTCGAGCCACTGCTGTTCACCGTGGCTGAGCTTCGACGCGCTCTCGTACTGTTTTGCCGACAGCCCGATCATGTCGAGCATCGCGTCGATTTCGGTCGGCGTAGACGCGTCGGCACCTCGACCCTTGCGCATCGCGCCCAACCGAAGGTTTTCGCGCACCCCGAGCGCCGGAAAGAC
The DNA here is from genome assembly GCA_964397715.1 of uncultured Bifidobacterium sp. Lineage (GTDB taxonomy): Bacteria > Actinomycetota > Acidimicrobiia > Acidimicrobiales > Ilumatobacteraceae > Casp-actino8. The sequence continues at coordinate 8,768 of CAYNKE010000034.1, forward strand.
GGTCGTGTGCTGGAAGACCATCCCGAGCCCGCGCCTCACGCGCTGGTGCGCCGGAAGCTCAGAGATATCCGATCCTTCGAACGAGATCCGCCCTTCCGTCAAGTCGAGCCGGCCGTAGAGGAGGTTGAGAAGCGTGGTCTTTCCCGCTCCGTTCGAGCCGACGAGTCCCGTGACCTCTCCCTCGGGAAGGTCGAACGACACGTCTTGAACCGCCATGAACCCACCGAACGACTTGCTCACGTCACGGACTTCGACGATTGCGGTCATCGTGCGGGGCCTCGATCGAGGAATCCAAGGACGCCGGCGGGGAAGACCATGACGACGAGAATGAGAAGCCCGCCGATCACGAAGATCCAGGTGTCGAGCATGGTGCCCGAGAGCGTGGCTGTGAGGTGTTGCAACACGACCGTCCCGACGATGGGTCCGAGAAGGGTTCCGCGGCCGCCGAGTGCGACCCAGAGCAGCACTTGAGTGGAAGCCGCGACTCCTACTGCGGCCGGAGTGATGATGCCTTCGTGCACGTAGAAGAAGGCTCCTCCAATGGCGGCCAGTGCAGCGGAGAGCGCGAAGACTTCGATCTTGATGGAAGGAACGTCGTATCCGAGGAGGTCGACTCGGTCCTCGTTCTCGCGGACGCCGCGAACCACCAGGCCGATTCGTCGGCTCACGAAAATCCGCACCAACACGTAGACGATGACGAGAGCAAGTGCAGCGAGCCAGTAGAAACCACGACCTCGATGAAGATCGAGACCGAAGAGTTCGAGCCGCTCGCCGAAGAGGATTCCGTTCTGGCCCCCGGTGACCTGGCCACCGGCTCGCGCGTACTGCTCGAGCAGATAGGCAACCGCGAGCGTGATGACAGCGAGCTCGACACCTCGCATCGGGTGCGGACCACGAAACGCGAGAGTTGACAACAAGAAAGCGAACAATGAGACGCACAGAACTGCAAGTGCGATCGCCGGCCAGAGAGGAAGTGGAAGAAACCAACCGGCGCGCTCGGTGAAGATCGCGACCAAGTATCCACTGGCGCCGAAAAAGGCAGCGTGGCCGAACGTGAGGACTCCGCCGAATCCCCAGATGAGATCGACCGAGATGGCGAAGATCGCCCAGGTGAAATAACGCCCGAATCGATCGATCAGAAACGCGTCGGACGCAACGAATGGAAGTGCGAGGAGAACGAGACCGAGGACCACCTCGGCGTATCGAACCCGCCGCGAGCGAGAGATGCTGGCCGCCCGGGAACGGGCGGCCAGCATCGCGTCGAACGACCAGCGGCTCAGAGCGAGCAGCTCTCTTCCGACGGCTGGTTCTCGAATGCCTGCACGAGTTCGTGCTTCATGTCGGCACCAACCTTGACCAACTGAATGGTCTGCGTCACGTGATGCGACGCCTCGACGGTCACCTTGCCGGTGGGGCTGTCGAATTCGGTTCCCACCATGGCCTCGGCGACCTTCGCCGGGTCGGTCGAACCCGCCTTCTCGACGGCCTTGGCCCACAGGTGAATCGCGTTGTACGAGCCGAGGCCCTCACCACCGGACGGGATCTGATCGGCGCCGTACTTGGCCTGGAAGGCCTTCAGGAAGCCCGCGACGCCATCACCCTTGGCGACGGTGAAGAACGGCAGAGCCGTGTACTGGCCAACCGCGCCGGCGCTCAGGCCCTCGAGGCCCGGGTCACCCACGAACGTCGTACCGATCCCGACACCTTCGAGAACACCAGCGTCCTCGAGAGCCTTGAGTGCGGCACCCCACACAGCGGGGTACAGCGTGTAGATGTAGTCGGGCTTGGCATCACGCACGGCGTTCACGAGTTCGGTGAAATCGTCGGCGATGAGCGGCAGGTACACCTCTCCCACGAGTTCTCCGCCGATCTCCTCGATGATCGGCTTGGCGATCTCGAAGCTACGACGCGGCCACACGTAGTCGGCCCCGAACAGCAGCACCTTCGGACCGAACTCCTTCTGCAGGACCGGGAGCATCGGGCGAATCTGCTGCGCAGGCACCGCACCGGTCGAGAAGAACAGAGCATTGCACTTGCCGCCCTCGTACGTCTCGGGATAGATGAGGACGGTCTTGCCGTCCTCGGCGACCGTCTTGAACAGCGCGTCCGCGGCATCCGAACCGATCGGTCCGAGCACCATCGGCACCTTGTCGCTCTCGATGAGCTTGCGGGCCTTGTCGGTGGTCACTGCGACATCGGTCTGGGTGTCTTCGACGACGAGTTCGAGTGGACGACCGAGTACGCCACCCGCGGCGTTGATCTCGTCGACAGCGATCTGAGCACTGCGCATCATGCTGGTTCCGTAGATGGTGAACGGACCGGTGAGATCGGCAGCCACGCCGATCTTGATCGGATCACCGCTGGCCTCGCCACCTGATCCGGATGAGTCGTCGTCGCCACCACAGGCGACGAGGCCCCCCATCAGAGCGGCGACACCGACGAGCCCGAGCACAACTCGCTTGGCTCCCGTTTTCTTTCTTGCCACGATGGATTCTCCCCTTCTGTTTCTCCGAGACTCCGTGTCTCAGACCTTGCCGGTGAAGGCCGGATCGACTGGCTTGGCCTGCACCAAATCTCCGTGCCACGTGGACACGACGATCTTCTTGTCGGTGTAAAAGTCGACGGCGTCGTTCGCGCGACCTCGAAGGTCACCGTAGAACGACGAGCGACGACCGCCCACCGGATAGAACGCGATGGGCGCTGGAGTGCCCACATTGACACCGATCTGCCCGACGTCGCAGCGCTGGCGAAACTCACGCGCGACGCCTCCCAGTTCGGTGTAGACGACTGCTGTATGTCCGTACGGACTCGCATTGATGATCTCGACGGCGTCGTCGAGACCGGACACCCGCGCGATGCATCGCACCGGCCCGAACAACTCGTTGCGGAAGATCGACGACGACGGGTCGGCTTCGATCAGGGTCGGACCCAACCAGAATCCGGAGTCGAAGCCGGCGACTCGAGCTCCGCGGCCGTCCCTCAGAATTCGGGCTCCGGCGGCCTCGGCCTCGTCGACCATCTTGGTGAACCGATCACGAGCCGATGCCGAAATGACCGGGCCGAGAGTGGTGGAGGGGTCGAGTGGATCGCCCATCTTCAACGCATCGATCCCGGTCAGCAATTTGGTGAGGAATTCGTCGTAGACCGAGTCGTACACGAGAACGTTCGAGCCGGCGAAACAACGCTGGGACGCATTGCCATACATCGACGACACGATGTTGGCCATACATTGATCGAGCGCCGCACTGTCGGTGACGACCATGTGATTCTTCGCCCCACCTTGAGCCTGGCACCGCTTGCCGGCTCCGGTGACCAGCTTGTACACGACTTCGGCGATCTCGGAAGAGCCGACGAATGATGCACCCACCATCTTCGGATGGGTCCCGAGACGCTGCACGACGGTCTTGTCTCCGAGAACCACATTGAGGACACCAGCCGGTAGCCCCGCCTCCGTGGCCAGTTCAGCCATTCGAATCGTCGTGAGCGGGCACAATTCGCTGGGCTTGAGGACCACGGTGTTACCGGTACCGACAGCCCACGTGAAGTACAGCGGAATCATGGCCGGAAAGTTGAACGGTGCGATCACCGCGAACGGACCGAGTGGCTCGCGGATGTACTCGATGTCCACGCCAGTACCGATGTTCTCGGTGACCGAGCCCTTCATCGTTTCGGGGGCGGCCGCCGCGTGCTCGACGTACTGAATCGCGCGAAGCAGTTCACCTTTTGCCTCGTCGGTCGTCTTGCCGTTCTCGGCCGAGATGATGGAAGCCAACTCGTCGGAATGAGCCGTGAGCACGTGCCGATAGCGGAACAAGAACGCCGCACGGGTCGGTACCGGGGTCCGCTTCCACGCGGGGAACGCGGCAGCGGCGGCTTCGATCGTGGCGTCGACTTCATCGCGCGTTGAGAGCGGGTGCCGAGCGATCACCTCACCTGTCGCGGGATTGAACACATCCGAGTACGCACCACTCGAACTTCCGACCCACTTGCCGTTGACGAGATTCTTGAGTTCGCGAGGTGACATGGGTTCCTAATGAGGGGTCGAATACGTGATGGAGCGAGTGGCGGGCGGCGTGTTGCGGCTCTTGGTGAACAGCACCCCACCGTCGATCATCACGATCGCGACCGCTGGTGTGTCACCAATTGCGAGTGCCCCGAGCGCATCCTTGGCCTGAGAGCCGAGCGGCGCGTCGACGACGACGAGGTCGGCTTCCGTACCGACGGCGATCACGCCGCGATTCAGCGAATGGAGGCGGGCCACGTTTCCGGTCGCCGCCGCAACGGCGACCTCGGGTGCGATTCCGCCGGTGCTGGCCATCGTGGCCATGACGCGGAGAATTCCGAGCGGCTGAACACCCGAGCCAGCCGGACAGTCGGTGCCGACGACGACGCGGTGCAATTCGCCTCGCTCGCGAGCCAAGTTCGTCATCTTGCCCAGAGTGGTCATGTTGCCGTTGTGCACGAATTCGATGTGGGCACGCGTCGTGTCGAGAATTCGCGCCACGTCGTCGACACTCAGACTCGTGGGGCCACCGTTCACGTGGCCGGCGACATCGGGCTGAACCTCGGCCACGAAATCCGGTCCGATCACGCCACTCCCTGGGATCGAGGCACCACCGGTGTGCACCATGACCTTCATCTTCCGGGCCTGTGCCCACTTGGTCATCTGCGCCGCGACGGCCGGATCCTTCACACCCGAGATTCCGATCTCACCGACGAGACGACAGCCCGCCGCCGCCAGATCGTCGAAGTCAGCTTCCGTCAGACCGTTCTCGAGCAGAACCGCACCAGCGTGGACTTTCACTCGCGACGGTCGGAGGTTGGCGAACGACTTGTGCGCGAGAATCGCCAGCGCCTTCGTGCCCGCAGCATCGGTCGGACGTCCCGGGATGTGCGGCTCGCCCGCCGACAGCATGGTGGTGACGCCGCCGTGCAGACACGAATCGATCCAATCGGAAGTCTTTTGACGCGGGGTCCAATCACCGATGACCGGATGAACATGATTGTCGTGGTAGCCCGGCATGACCGTGGCCCCACCCACGTCGATCACCGCGGCACCGGGACTGTCGGGGGCATCGGCCGCGCGACCGACGAAGCGAATCAGCCCATCGGTGACGACGATCGTGTCGGCATCGACAAGAGGCGCCGCGAGGTCGCCCGAAACGAGCGATCCGATGTTTCGAAGAACGATGCTCCCCGTCGGTGTCCCGCCCGAAGCCGCTTCCATCAGCGCAAACCGTCCTCTCCGACGATCTCGTGAACCTGCAGACCACCGACGCGAGGCAGTGGCCGCCCGCCCGACGTGATAGCCAGGGCCACCAGGATTTCGTCCTCGAACGGCGCATCGACCAGCCGGAATTCGACGGCGTCGAAGTGGCTGCGAACGAACGCAGCGTCCTTGTGATGGAGCGGAACATCGATCGCGGTACCGGCCGCGCCCCGCTTCTTGGCCGACGGGATGATCGACTTCCCCCCGCCCACGGCATCGCGCAATGGCTGACCGAAGCTCGGGTGAAGGATTGCCGCCGCGTGCTCGAGTTCGCCGGCCAGCCCCACTACGGCCGCCTTCCCGTAACTGTGGACCGGTCCACCGAGTGCCGCCACGGCGCGAGAAGCCAAGAGCGCCGAGAGATCGGCGCCCATCTGCACGAGGGGTGACAAGTCGTCGACGAATCGTCCGGCGAACGGGTTGGTGATCACCGCAGCCGCGACCACCTTGCGGATCGATGGTTCGACCGCCCGGCCCGCTTCACGATGAAGGTCGCCGACGACGACGGACGTCTGACGAATCTCCATGACCCCTCCCCTTAACGGTGTGGACAGTAGCCAGCCGATCACTCGTCCGCAAGTGAACTCGATGTCGCGAATCGGGTCGTTTCGGCGCGTCACTCCGACGAGTCGACCTCAGTCGTCGATCTCGTTCGCAACCGACCGGCCGCTGGTCAGGGCCGCCACCACCGCGGCGGAGTGGGACACCACACCGAAGTGGGTTCCGATGTCGTACAGCGACGACTCCTGCTCGCGAGGCCCCGTCGCGGCAACACAATCGTGGGGGACGATCACCTTGTAGCCGAGGAAGAAAGCGTCGTGGACGGTGGATCGAACACAGATGTTCGTGACGACCCCCATGACGACCACGGTGTCAACTTCAAGATCCTTGAGCGTCAGATCGAGATCGGTCTGGAAGAAACCGGAATAGCGGCGCTTGACGACGACGTGGTCGTCGGCTCCCGGCGCGAGTTGGTCGACCACGGCCGAGCCCCAGGTGTCGTCCCAGCAGTGGGGAGTCCTCTTCACGAACTCGCGTTCGCGACGCATGCCGTGGCGATGGCTGTCGCACACGTAGACGACAACGCCTCCGGCTCGGCGCGCCGCATCGAGGACGGCTCGTTGTGGCGCGTAGAGCCGATCGGCACCGGGAAGGACCATGAGACCACCCTCGACGCAGAAATCATTCGACATGTCGACTACGAGAACTGCGGTTCTGGACGGCACGATATCGATCGAGTTGGCCGAGTGTCGGTGGGCGGAGAACGAATCCATGATCGGAGACTAGGCACACCTTGGTGGTCATCTACGCTCGGCTTCGCATGCCGACCCCGCGCCGCACCGAGTCCGCGAGAGCCGACTACCGACTCGACGACCAGATCGGCTTCCTGCTGCGCAAGGCGCACCAGCGACACCGATCGATCTTCTCCCGATCGATCGGTGCGAAGATCGCGACGACCCAGTTCGCTGCGCTCGCCAGCCTCTACACCGATGGGCCCACGTCGCAGAATCACCTCGGTCGGCGAACCGCGATGGACTCCGCCACCATCACCGGTGTTATCGATCGACTTCAACAGCGTGGCCTGGTAGCAACGAGCGCCTCACCCGACGACGATCGCCTCTCGATCATCGACCTCACGATCGAAGGTCGCGAACTGATCGAGCAACTCCTGCCGCGCGGCGTGGAGATTTCAGCCGACACCCTCGCACCCCTCTCGCCTTCCGAGCGTGAGACTCTCATGCGCCTTCTCGGGAAGATCTCCGAGATCTGAATCGATCGGAACGCTCGTAGCCTGACGGCATGACGCAGCCACCCAACGATCGATTCGAAGCAGCTCTCGCCATCCGACGCGAGGTAATGGGCGCCGAATACGTCGACAAGGCGTTCGTCGACCAGTCGAAGGAGAATCTCGACTTCCAGCGATTCGTCACCGAAACCGCCTGGGGTCAGTGGACTGACCAGCGCCTGTCGCGTCGCGAACGGAGCCTCGTGACCCTCGCGATTCTCGCGAGCCTCGGCAAGTCGGAAGAGTTCGAACTCCACGCACGCGGCGCGATCCGCAACGGAGTCACTCGGGACGAACTCGACGCCCTCGTTCTGCACATCGGCGCTTACACCGGCGCTCCGAGTGCGATCGCGGCGCGACGAGCACTCAAGTCCGCACTCGCCTGAGCGAATCAGGCGCGAGTCACGAGAGCGACCCCACCGAGTCCGCCGAGCAGGCCGAGGATCGCCAGAATTCCGAGACGTTCACCGAACAGGATCGCCCCCTCGATCGTGCTCAGCGCAGGGGTCAAGAAGAACAGGCTGCTCACGTTGGCGGCCGCTCGGCGCTGAAGGAGCCACAGCATCACGAGTACCGCGGCGATTGACAGAACCAGAATCGCCCAGGCGAGCGAGAACCAAGTTTGGGCGGTGAATTCGATGTCGAAGTGTTCGATCACGATCGCCCCGATCAGGAGCGTCGAGGCCGACGACGTGTACTGGACCACGGATCCCCAGAGAAGCGGGGCGTCCTGCGCAAAACGCCGTTGGACGAGGGTGCCTCCTGACATCCCGATGAAACTCGCCGCAGCCGCGAGCAGTGTCCATCCGGTGATTCCGGTGGACTTGGCGGCGAGCCGGTCGACCACCACCAGCACGACACCGGTGAACCCGAGTACGACGCCAAACCACTGAGCACGCCTCAAGTGCTCGCGTAGAAAGCGATGAGCCCCCAACGAAGTCGCCACCGGATGGAGTCCGGCGATCAAGGCGCTGACCCCGGACGGCATACCGAGGTCGATCGAGACGAACACTCCACACAAATACATACTGTGCATTCCGAAGGCCGACACCATGAGCCAACCCGCTTGTCGTCGGGTCGGTCGTGGTGCGCGGAGCGCAAGAGCAAATACGACGAGCAGACTTGCCGCAACGACGAGCCGGACGGTGATGAACGTGAGAGGTCCGGCGTCGCGCGTCGCGTAACGCGCGACGATGAAGCCCGTGCTCCAAAGAAGCACGAAGAGAACCGGAGCGAAATTCTCCGGGGAAACGCGAAGCGGGCGGGCCGAAGCCCGCCCGCTCACGTTCTCCGAAGGAGATGCCTGATCGATCAGGCGCCGCCTTCCTTCAGTTCCACGGTGATCGGCGAGAAGCTCGAACCGATGACGTCGACGCCCAGGCCCTGGAGAATCGCCATGGCCTCGGTCACGATGTCGTTGGTGTACGCCTCGGCGTCAGGGGCCTTGGTGAGCACCGTCGAGCCTTCGAGGTTCTTGGTCTCCTGCGAGAGCTTCGCAGTGCGATCCCAAGCCGCGGCGTCGATCATGCCGGCGCCACCCTTCGACGGCCAGATGAGCTTGTTGACTTCGTTCATCTGCCACAACTGGTGCGATGCACCGAGCTTCGAACCCTTACTCACGACGATGTCGGCGCACGCCTGAACGTTGTCGCGGCAGAAGGCCCAACCCTGGATCGAAGCGGCCACGAACTTGACGGCCGTCGCGCGGTAGGCATCGTCCTTGAGACGCTCGCCCGACGCCCAGATGGCGTCCTGGAGCATTCCGACGCCCTCGGACTCGTACGAGACGACGTTGAAGTCGTCCGGCGTGTAGAGCGCGCCGGTGTCGGGGTTCACGGCCTCGAGGACCTGGGCGTACTCGTTGTACGTCATGGCCTCGGCGGCATCGATGTCACCGGCGAGCAAGGCAGCCATGTCGAACTGCTGCTGCACCAACTCGACGTCGGCAGCCGGATCGAGACCGGCCTTGGTGAGGGCGGCGAAGATCTCGAACTCGTTGCCGAAGCCCCAGTTACCGATCTTCTTGCCGGCGAAGTCGGCCGGCGAGGTGATGCCCTTGTCCTTGAACGACACCTGCAAGGTGCCCGAACGCTGGAAGATCTGGGCGATGTTCACGATGTTCGCACCGGCCTCGCGGCTGGCGAGCGCCTTGGGCACCCACGACAGGGCGAAGTCGACCGCGCCGTCAGCGAGCTGCTGCTGCGGAACGATGTCGACACCACCCTCGACGATGGTGACGTCGAGACACTGTGCGGCGTAGAAGCCCTGATCGACGGCAGCGAAGTAGCCGGCGAACTGAGCCTGCGTGAACCACTGCAACTGCAACTTCACCGGAGTCGGCGTGGTGCACTCTCCGGCCGGGGCTGCGGTGCCTTCCGAGTCTCCACCATCGTCGTCACCACCGCACGCGGCGGCGATGAGCGAGAGAGCGGCGAGACCGGCGGCGGCCGCCTTCCATCCCTTGATCCTTCTCATTCCGTTTGTCTCCTCCCCATGGGCTCTCGCCCTTGGACTTTGTGGTCTGGACGAGTCAACGACTCCTCTTCGACCGTTTGGAACCCCCACCCGGTGTGGCGGCTCCCTCCAGCACGCTGGAGATCACATAGAACGTTAGACCGAGCAGACATGCCCCGAGGACATAGGCCCACGCCACGGCGTTCTTCGAA
>CAYNKE010000035.1:0-13193 GCA_964397715.1 uncultured Bifidobacterium sp.
TCGATGCCATGGTGGCCGAGGCCAAGCGGGCCGCCACCGACGGCTTCCACAGTTACTGGGCGCCCCAGATCTTCGGGCACGACGCGCTCACGGCGCTGGCGGTCGTCGGCCGCGAGGTGCCGGCGATCGAGTTGGGCACGAGCGTCGTCCCGACGTATCCGCGCCACCCGATGATGATGGCGCAGCAGGCGCTCACCGTGAACGCGGTGACCAACGGGCGACTCTGCCTCGGTATCGGACTCAGCCACAAAGTCGTGGTCGAGTCGATGTGGGGGATGAGCTTCGACAAGCCGGTTCGTCACATGCGCGAGTATCTCGAGGTCATGATGCCGCTCCTCGAGGGCAAGCCCGTCAGCCACGCTGGTGAAGAGTTCAACGTGAACGGAGCGATTTCGGTTCCGGGCGGATCGCGCCCGTCGGTCGTGATCGCCGCTCTCGGAGAGCAGATGCTGAAAGTCACCGCGGCCCTCGCCGATGGAACCCTCACGTGGTGCACCGGTCCGCAGACCCTCGCCTCGCACACCGTTCCGACGCTGCGGGCCGCCGCCGACAAGGCCGGTCGCGATTCCACCCGCGTGATCGCCGCCCTTCCGGTTTGTGTCACCACCGATCGTGCCGCGGCTCTCGAACGCGCGGCCAAAGTGTTCGTGATCTACGGACAACTCCCGAGTTATCGCGCGATGCTCGACAAGGAAGGCGCCGCCGGTCCGGCCGACATCGCCGTCATCGGCAGCCGCTCCGAAGTGGTCGATCGTCTCGCGGCGCTGGCCGACATCGGAGTCACCGATTTCGCCGCGGTCGAATTCGGCGGAACTCCGGATGAAATTGCCGATACCCGAGCCGCCGTGAAGGAACTTCTCGGCTAGACAGCGAGCGCAGTAACGCCGTACGAAGGGGAGGGGCCATGGCAGCAGGCGTATCGGTCACCAAGGAGAACGGCATCGCCCGGGTCGTCTTCGACAATCCGCCGATCAATCTCTTCACCATCGAGGAATTCCTGACGACCGCGCAGATCGTCGGCGACCTGAGTGTTGACGAATCAGTGCGCGTCGTGATCTTGTCGTCCAACAATCCCGATTTCTTCATCGCTCACTTCGACGTGGCGGCGATCCTGACGTTCCCCACCGACAGTCCGCCCGCGACCGAACTGAACGCGTACCACGTGATGTGCGAGCAACTCCGCACGATGCCGAAGGCCACCATCGCCGTGATCGAGGGTCGTGTGGGCGGCGGTGGTAGCGAACTCGCGCTCAGTTGCGACATGCGCTTCGCGCTTCGGGCATCGAAGAAGCGGGCCGGCGCGGTGTTCAATCAACCCGAAGTCGCGCTCGGAATCCTTCCGGGTGGTAGCGGGACACAACGCCTGAGCCGCCTCGTCGGGCGGTCGCGTGCCCTCGAAGTGATTCTGGCGTGCGACGACGTCGATGCGGTGACGGCCGAGCAGTGGGGCTGGGTCAATCGCGCGTTGCCGCGCAAGAAGCTGTGGAAGCACGTCGATGACGTCGCGGCGCGTATCGCGTCGTATCCGGCGCACGCCGTCGCCGAGGCCAAAGCGGCGGTGCTGCTCGCCGAGAAGGGTCTCGAAGCCGATCTGCTCGCCGAGGGCAACGCGTTCAATCGCACGCTCGGCGGCCCGGGAACCCGTGAGGCCATGGAGCGATTCCTGGCCGAGGGTGGCCAAACCCGAGACGGCGAACTTCGTCTCGGTGATCTCACCCGACCGTGAGGGTCTAGGGTTCGAACATGTCGTCATCGTCTGTTCCCGGTATCGATCGCGCTTCGGCCGACAAACTGCTCACCACGACCCGCTCGGTTCGCAAGCGACTCGATCTCGATCGACCGGTCGAGCCGTCGGTGATCCAGGAGTGCATCGACATCGCACTCCAAGCACCCACCGGTACGAACGCTCAGAACTGGGCGTTCGTCGTCGTGACCGATGCGGCCAAGCGCAAAGTCATCGCCGACACGTATCGCGGTGCCGGCGAGATCATGGCCGGTTCGGGCTATCCGCCGCCGCTGCCGCCCGGTGATCCGCGCGAGCACGTGATGCCCAAGGTCATGGAGTCGGCGCAATATCTCGGAGAGGTTCTCGACCGTGTTCCGGTGCACGTGATCGCCTGTGTACAGGGCCGCGTGGAGCAGGTGCCGATGGTCGTCGCTCAGGCCTCCACCTATGGCTCCATCCTGCCGGCGGCGTGGAGTTTCATGCTGGCGTTGCGCTCGCGCGGCCTCGGTACGGCGTGGACGACCATCCACCTCTTCAAGGAGAAAGAGATCAGCGATCTGCTCGGCATTCCCGCCGAGTGGACGCAGACGGTTCTCTTCCCGGTCGCGTACTACACCGGCGACGACTTCAAGCCGGCCCATCGTCTCCCGTCGTCGACCATGACGCACTGGGATTCGTGGGGTTCGCACCGTTGAGCATCCCGGTCGCGCCGGCCGAGCTGGCGCTACATCTCGATGGTCGCCGCTTCGTCTATCTGATCTCGGTCGCCGATTCACGCAGCCACGTCGTCGCCCTCGTTCCCGACGTCGACGACGAACGCGTGACGTTCGCATCGGCGGGTAACACCACCCGCCGCGACATCGCGAACAACCCAGTCGTCACTCTCGTGTGGCCGCCGAGTGAATCGTCGGAGTACTCACTCGTCGCCGACGGTCGTGCCGTGGTCGACGGCGACGGTGTGCGCGTCACCGTGGAGAAGGCGGTGTTGCACCGTCCGGCTCGGTCAACGGCGTAGGAGACCGGTCGCCTGGGTCACGACCGAGGGCGGCAATGCGGTTTGGCTGCCCACCACCGTGATGCTTCGAACGGTGCCGTTCAACTGTGTGAGCCACGCACTCGTCGCCGTGGGAACCTGTGACGAGGTCGCGCCAAGTAGAACTCGGCGGTTCGGGCCGAGGACGCCAGTCGCCGAAATCGCGTCGAAGCCGTTCGAGGGATCGGAGATGTTCACGAGTCCGACGTTGGCGGCGCTCCAGCCGAACCCACCGATCGACACAGGAGCGGTCACGAAGTTGGCCAAAGCTGTCGCGGTCGCGTAGCGGTCGGCGCCGGCGATGCGGAACGTCGTCACGCCCAGAGCCTCGATCTGACGTTTGGTCGTGTCGGACACGACGCTCGTTCCTCCGACGATGAGCACGTTCGTGATGCCGAGACCCTGCAGCGACGTCTTCACCGAATCGGGGAGTCGATCACGTTGCACGAGGAGGATCGGAAACGCTCCCGACGAATCGAGGGGGCCGAACGTGGCCGGCCCGGCGATCACCGCATCGGCGAAACTGTCGCCGCGCACGACGAATGCCGTGCGCTTGCCATTGAGAGTGCCGATCGTGCCGAGGCGCCCGGCCACCGCCGTGGCGGTCTCGTAGCGGGTGGCTCCGAAGAGCCGCTCGATGATCGACGACGATTGACCCGCACCGCCGTCGGCGGTCGACGCCGTGAGTTGAGATTCGACCGAGGTCGGGATCGCTTGCGGACCACCCATGATCCAGATCTTCTGGGGAGCCTCGGCGACGATCGCCGCGATCTGCGATGTGGTCAGGCCGGTCGGCGGAACCAGGATGATGTCGGCGTCCTCCTGTTTGGCGAGCGCGGCGGCCGCCATTCCGTCGGCGTAGACCGAGCCGCTGGTGAGCACGATGTCGGTGCGGTCGGCGGCCTGGTCGACCGCGAGGTTGGTGGCGAAGATGTCGTCGTTCACGGTCTGCTCGAGACGATTCACGATGGTGTTGGATGCCGATTGCGCGGCCAGCGCGACGGCGGCACCAGCGTTCACGAGTCCGGCTCCGCAGTAGTAGACGTCGGCCGGATTGCTCGAGCACGCGGTCCCACCGTCGACGAATGGTCGAGCGGTCTGGCGCAGGATGGTCTCCACTTGCGGGGCGGTGAGCCCTGGATTCACCGAGAGCATGAGGGACACGATGCCGGTGACGATCGGCGTCGACATGCTCGTTCCTTGTTTGTATCCGTACGTCCAACCAGACGCGCTGGTGTCGGCCGAGCGAGTCCCGGCGTTCATCGTGGAGAGGATTCCGGTCGGGCCGCCTGGTGCTGCGACGTCGACGGGGGGTCCGTAGTTGGCGTACGACGCGCGGGTTCCGTCGCTGCGCACCGACGTGACGGTGATGACGTTGTTGCAACTGGCTGGTGCGAAGTTGGTGGACGCGAGGTTCTGTCCCGAGTTGCCGGCGGCGACGACGATCACGACACCCGCCGCGACAGCGGCATCAATCGCATCCTGCTCGACGGATTCGCAGGCGGTTGCCGAGCCGAGACTCAGATTGATGACGCGAGCGGGTGTGGGGTTGGCGGGGACTCCGGGAACCGCGAGTCCGGCGGCCCAGCGAATGGCCGCCGCTTCATCGGAAGTTCGTCCTCCGCACGTGCCGAGCACTCGCAGGTGCTGAATACGCGAGCGTTGGTTGATACCGGCGACTCCGATCCCATTGTTGGTGTTGGCACCGATGATGCCGGAGATGTGTGTGCCGTGCCACGAACTCGGCTGGAAGCCCGAACTCGTCGCGCACGAGTACGAAGGATCGGCCACGTCGGACCAGTCGCCCGGATCGGTCTCGTCGGCGTCCCAGCCGTCGCCGTCCTTGCTGTCACGAGTGCGAAAGACGAAGTCGTACCCCTTGACGAACCGATTGGTCAGATCGGGGTGATCGAGACGGCCGGTATCGATGACGGCGATGACGAGGTCGGGAGAACCAGTGGTCACGTCCCAGGCCTGCTCGATATTGATCCCGGGTCCCGACGCCGGCAGATACCACTGATCGGCGTAACGGGGGTCGGTCGCGGTGGCGGCGCTGAACCTCACACCATCGGGTTCGGCCCCTTCGACGAGGCCGGTTCTCTCGAGTCGGTTCGTGATGTCCCGCGCTTCGTCGGCGCTCACGGGTGATGCGAGGTGCACGACGTCGAAACCGCCACCGACCGGATGAATCGACGCGGCATCGAGTCCGATGTTGTCGAGCGCCACCGCGGTGCTCGGTGCTCGGCCGTCGAGGCGATCGACGACGATGTCGGAGACGAGGGGGCCACTCGTGTTCTCCTCCTGTGCCGCATGAGCCGGCGGGGCGCCGACGAGTGATGTGAGCATCGAGACGACGACGAGCGACATGGTGCCGAGGTGAGCGGCGTGGCGCAGAACGCGTCGGAAGTTGGACATGGGGAGCATCACGAGTCTGTGATCGCATGGTAAGGCTTCGTTGTGACAGATGTACCGCGAGTCACATCCATCCGCCACGATTGACCAGGTCTTGACGGTCAGAGGAGTAGTTCGGCCAGTCGCCCGATCGATCGTTCGTCGATGGGATTGGCAACCAGAATCACTTCGTCGGCTCCAGCATCCCCGAGTTCGCGGACTCGTGTCGCGACGTCGTCGACGGTCGCGGCACTGTAGTCGTCGGAGATCGTTCGCTCCGTCGATGTTGGATCGACATCGACCAGGAGACACGCACTGCGCTTCAACGTTGACGGATCACGTCCGACGTCGTGGCATTGCCGCGAGATCGAGTCGTTGAGCGAGGCGAATCCGTCGGCGTCGTTGCCGAACCAGTCGAACCAGGTGTTCCACCAATCGACGTGGGGGAGCGAGGCGCGCAGCACGCGCGGTCCGATCGACCCGATCATCGTCGACTGGTGGAAGCGCGAGGCGGGTAGCAGTACCACATCGTCGACACGGTGGAATCGTCCGTCGAGTGACACCCGTTCTCCGCTCACGAGGCCCCGAACGATCGTGAAGGCTTCTTCGAAACGCGCGGCGCGATGGTCGAAGGGCAACCCGAAGGCATCGAACTCGGGTTGGTTCCATCCGGCTCCCACGCCCAATACGAGTCGGCCGCCGGAGATCTCGTTGACAGTGCTGGCCATCTTGGCGATCACAGCCGGTGGATGGAACGCGAGGCAGGCGACGAGGGGTCCGATCTCGACACGCTTGGTGCACGACGCGATGGCCGCGAGGAGAGTCCAGGCATCCCACGGACCGCGTTCGGGGCGCCCGTCGCCTCGGTACAGAAGATGATCACCGAGCCACAAAGACGCGAAGCCCGCTGACTCCGCGAGTTGCGCCATGCGGCGGTACTCGTCCCATGTCACCACCCGCTCGACCTCGGGAAGTTGGATACCAATGCGGGGCTTGGCCATTCCGTCAGTCTGTCAGCCCTCGCCTCGGCAACGGCGCGACGACTACCGTCGGAAACGTGAACGGGGAGCGGTCGGTCGACGAATGGGGTATTCGTAGTGACCCCGAGACACTCGACACCGCCTGGATGGCTGGTGTTCTGTCGGCGGCGGGTGTCGCCCGCGGAGCGGTTTTGACCGATTGCCGTTTCGGTGGATACGTGGGCACTGGTCAGACCGGATGCAACGCGCGGTTCCATCTCACGTGGGATCGCGCCGGCGAACAGCCGGCCACGGTGATGGGAAAGTTCCCGTCGCGCGACGCGACGGCGCGGGCCACCGGCTTCGGCGGTTCGGCCTACATCACGGAGTGGAACTTCTATCGCAACATCGCGCCAACTCTTCGCGTTCGTGCTCCGGAGTGCTACGTGGCCGCGTTCGACGGTGACGCGCAGGAGTTCTGCCTCATCATGGAAGACCTCGCCGGCTCCGACCAGGGTGACCACTTCGCGGGTCTGAACGACGACGAGTTGTCGTTGGCGATCGAGCAGGCCGTTCTCCTTCATGCGCCGCGCTGGGGTGACTCCGCGCTCGACGCGTCGTGGCCCCAGCCCTCCACCGAAGACGAACGCTCCGAGCGATTGTCGATGCTGTACGGCTTCTTGTTGCCGGCGTTTCTCGATCGGCTCGGGTCTCGGCTCGATGCGGCGATCGTCGGCATCGTGAACGACTTCGCCCCGCTCGTGGGTCGTTGGGCCCGCGGAACCGGAACCCCGCTCACCGTCGCGCATTACGACTTCCGCCCCGACAACTTCTTGTTCGCCCGCACGCCGGAGGCTCCGCCGTTGGTGGTCGTCGACTGGCAGACCGTCAACCAAGGTGTGGGCATGGTCGACGTCGCCTACGTGATCGCGAGCAGCTACGCGCCCGGCGAGCGCCCGCGTGAAAGCGACTTGGTACGTGACTATCACCAGCGGCTCACGAGCGCTGGGGTCGCGTACTCGTTCGACGACTGCTGGCGCGATTACCGGTTCGGGGCACTCTGGGGACTCATCATCACGGTGTTGGCCACCTCGATGGCGGCCCAGACCGAACGCGGTGACGACCTCTTCGTCCGCATGGCCTCGCAATACGGATACCAAAGCCTCGAACTCGACTCACTGGAGCTGCTACGCACATGACCACTACCGACTTCGATCCCGATCTGCTTCGCGATAAGTACCGCGCCGAGCGAGACAAGCGCCTACGCGCCGATGGCAATGACCAATATCAGATGATCGCCGGAGAGTTCGCGCGGTATCTCGACGATCCGTACGTCGGACCGATCGAACGCGAGCCGCTCTTCGACGAGGTGCAGGTGGCCATCATCGGTGGCGGCTTCGGCGGCCTGTTGGCTGGTGCCCGACTTCGTGAGGCCGGCGTCGACGACCTGCGGGTGATCGAGAAGGGGGGCGACTTCGGCGGTACGTGGTACTGGAACCGCTATCCCGGTGCGGCCTGCGACGTCGAGTCGTACATCTATCTGCCGCTCCTCGAAGAGATCGGTTACATCCCGAAGGAGAAGTACTCGAAGGCACCCGAGATCCTGGCCCACAGTCAGGCCATCGGGCGGCACTTCGACCTCTACCGCAACTCGTGTTTCCAGACCGAAGTGACCGATGTGAGTTGGGAGGATGCTTCTCGTCGCTGGATCATCTCGACGAATCGGGGTGACAAGATGCGTGCCCGTTTCGTCGTCATGGCCAACGGTCCGCTCCATCGACCCAAGTTGCCGGGTATTCCGGGTGTCGAGACGTTCAAGGGTCACTCGTTCCACACCAGCCGTTGGGACTACGCCTACACCGGCGGCTCGTCCGCCGGTGGACTCACTGGCCTGAGGGGCAAGCGCGTCGGCATCATCGGGACTGGGGCCACCGCCGTGCAATGCGTGCCGCATCTCGGTGAATTCGCCGAGCAGTTGTTCGTCTTCCAGCGCACACCGTCATCGATCGACGTCCGTAATAATCGGCCGACCGATCCGGAGTGGGCACGGTCGCTCGAACCGGGTTGGCAACAGGCACGCATGGACAACTTCAATGCGTTGGTCTCCGGCGGTTTCGCCGAGGTCGACCTCGTGAATGACGGATGGACCGACATCATTGGCAACCTGTTGGTACTCCTGCGTCAGGACGCGTCGCCGGATCTGTCGCCGGAAGGACTCGCGCGCAACCTCGAATTGGCCGACTTCGAGAAGATGAACCAAATTCGTTCCCGTGTCGACTCGGTCATCAGCGATCCCCGTGTGGCCGAAGCACTCAAGCCGTGGTACCGCCAGTTCTGCAAGCGCCCGTGCTTCCACGACGAGTATCTCGACACGTTCAACCGTCCGAATGTGACTCTCGTCGACACCAATGGCCAGGGAGTCGATCGGATCACCGAGCGCGGCGTGGTGGCCAACGGTGTCGAGTACGAGATCGACTGCTTGATCTACGCCACCGGGTTCGAAGTGGGCACCGAGTACACCCGCCGGGCCGGCTACGAGATCCACGGCCGCGACGGAGTGTCGCTCACTCAGAAGTGGTCCGATGGAGCCCGAACCTTCCATGGCTTCCATTCCGTCGGGTTCCCCAACTGCTTCATCATCAGCAATATCCAGTCGGGCTTCACGGTGAACTTTCCGCACATGCTCAACGAGCAGAGTAAGCACATTGCGTACGTCCTGCGTCAGGCCCAGGACATGGGCGCGACTCTCGTGGAGGCGACACACGCCGCTGAGGACGCATGGGTGCGCACGATCGTCGATCTGTCGCAGAACAACGTGAAGTTTCTCGAGGCCTGTACCCCGGGGTACTACAACAACGAAGGCAAGCCGGCCGCGCGCGGTCTGCAAAACGGGAGTTATGGAGCCGGTCCGATCGCGTTCGTGAAAGTTCTCGAACAATGGCGAGCCACCGGCGAGATGGCGGGCCTGCACGTCGAGTAGCGACTCGCCGACGGGCCGACGTCAGTCCGTCAAGCGATCGAGAACCTGATCGAGATCGGCGGTCGCGATGCCGATCGACTGATCGGCAATTCCGAAAGGGATGAGCAGAGTGTTCTCGTGGCGCATCGAGCCGCACGAGTAGACGACGTTGGGCACGTATCCGTCCTGTTCGAGTTCGCTCGGTACGAGCAGCGGTGCCCCAAGACTGCCGATGACCCGTTCCGGGTCGTCACGGTCGAGAAGAAGTGCGCTGATGCAGTACGTGCGCATCGGCCCGACGGCGTGGGTCATGACGAGCCAGCCCGCTGACGTCTCGATGGGAGAGCCGCAGTTGCCGAGTTGGATCACTTCCCACGACCGTCGGGGGAGTTGGATGGCGGTCGATTGGTCCCAGTATTCGAGATGGTCGGAGAACGCGATCGAGTTCGTCTCGCGGTCGGCTCGCGACAGGGCAACGAAGCGCCCGCCGATCTTTCGCGGGAAGATCGCGAGACCCTTGCCCCGCGCGGCGAGACCGGACACCGGGGTCACCTGGAACGTCAGGAAGTCTCGAGTCGAGAGCAGTTGTTGGGCGACGTCGACTCCGTCGAAGGCGGTGTACGTGGCGAAGTAGATGCGACCCATCTCTGGGTCGCCGAATTCCACGAACCGCGCATCCTCCATTCCGCGCCATTCGGCCTGGGCTCGGGGCCACATGACTCGTCCGCTGAGATCGGAGTCCGCGGAGAACGAGACGGAGTACGAGCGGTCGGCGATCTGGCGGAAGTGGTGCGCCGTCTGTTCGGCGTTGCGGTACGTGTCGCGGTCGTGGACCAGGCGATTGAG
The DNA here is from genome assembly GCA_964397715.1 of uncultured Bifidobacterium sp. Lineage (GTDB taxonomy): Bacteria > Actinomycetota > Acidimicrobiia > Acidimicrobiales > Ilumatobacteraceae > Casp-actino8. Next base: position 9,915 of record CAYNKE010000035.1, read on the forward strand.
TTGTTCCTCGAGGTCGGACGGCCCGAAGACATCGTCGAGTTGATGCAAGACGTGATGGGAGTTCTCTCCGAGATCGCCCATCGACTCGAGAAGGCCCCGAAAAGCGACTTGCCGCAGGTTCCCCTCGGAATGAAGTCCGACGTCGATGTCGTCGTCCACTCGATCCATAGAGACGTCACCGAATTCGCTGACCAGTCCCGTGCGGAATCCGATGGACGAGCGATGGCCCTCGCCGATGCAACGGGTGCTCATCACGAACCGACACCACCCACGCTCCACGCCACTCTGGTCGGGGTGGCGTACGGCCGACGGGTTGGTGAGGGCCGCCCCTTCCACCGAGAACTCGTGGGTGAAGTAGGCGCCGATCAGGCGCCAGCGGTTGTCGCTGAGACGAACCGGGGCGTCGAGACGATTGGTCACCCGGTGCGCGTGCAGATCGAGCCAGTAGTGGATGTCATCGTGTCGGTTCGTGAAACGAAGCAGCACGTCGTTCAGGGCGACTTCCACTTCGGCCTCGTCGAGTTCGAGCACACGATCGAGTACCGCAGTGGCGCGTGACTGGGTTGATCCGAAATCCTCCTGACCCGGGATGAACAGTCGGGCGAAGACGCGCGTCGGGTCGGGCCGCAGGTGGATGCCCGTCCGGACCGCGAGCACGTTCGGATCGGGTCGGGGAAGCGTGGTCATCGAACCAGATGGGCGGTCTTCTGGTGAATCTGGAGTGTCGAGATCATCGCCAGAGTCGACTCCGCGCCCTGATTGAGATTCCGACCGTGGGGATGCAGACCATCGAAGCCGCCGCCGGTGATGTCGTCGATCATCGGGACGCCCGCATCGTTGTCGCCGTGGAACCAGCGGGCTGCCATGTCGATGACCCGGATCCAGTCGTGGTCCCCCGTCGCCGCGAGTGCGCGGTGGGCCGCGTCGGCGATCGCTCCGACCTCGATGGGTTGTTGATCGAATGCTGGCTTGGGATCGTCCGGCCCACGCCCGTTGGTCGGGGTGACCGAGAGGTGATCGTTGAACGTTTCGGTCTCCACGAGCCAGCGAAGCATCTCGAGACCATCGTGCACCACCGAGTCGTCGTGGTGGGCCTGTCCGGCCGCGATCACGGTCTCGGCGAGGACCGCATTGGCATAGGTCAGGCGCGGTTCGGGCCACAGCCAGTCCGGTGTCCGCGGTGCCGACAAGACGAGGTCGGCGGCGTCGGCGATGAGATCGAGCGCACCCGCATGCGCCGGTGCGACATCGAGCACCTCGGCTGCTCCCATCGCCGCGAAAGACATCGTGCGTAGCGAACCCGAACGGTGACGGATTCCGGATTCGAAGGCACCGAGGGCACGTTGATGCAGAAGACCGTCATGACTGCGGGCGATCACGGTGCCGAAGGCCCAGAGTGATCGTCCCCACGCATCTTCCACCGTGGGCTCGTCGAGCCAGATGCGCGCGAAACTCAGGCGATTGTGCGTACGGCCTTCGGGTGTCTGGGCCGACAGCACGAACCGCATTCCGAGTCGGGCGAGGATCGTCGCCCCGCTCGTCCCGTTGGGATCGCGAGTCGTAACGACCGTGAGTCGAGCGTTGTCATCGGTGCAATAGCCGTGCGAGAAGCGGGGACGTGGCCCTTTGGCGTGTTCGAGCAGACCCCAGTCATCGGACAAATTGATGAGATGGCGGAACGAGTACTCACTCATGCTGGTTGACGCACCGCGCTGGCGGCCGGGCTGATCAGATCGAGCGCCACATCCGCGTACCGCAGAGCAACATTCGGCCAACTATGGAGCGGAGCGAGTTCGGCGGCCACCGAGCGCATCGCCGCGGCGACATTCGGTCGAGTCACGACCATACGGAGTGCATCGGCGATGGCCTGCGGATCACGGTGTGGAACGAGTACCCCTGCTCCCGACTTGAGCAGTTCGACCGAGTGTGGGAAGGACGTCGAGATGACCGGTACGCCCGCGGCAACGGCGTCGACCAGCACCCCGGAGGTGATCTGGTCGGACGAGTCGTAGGGCAGGACGACAGCGTGGCTCGAACACACGAGATCCAGGAGCTCGGGGACCGAACGATACGTCTCGTCGAACACGACGCGGTCGGCGACGCCGTGGCGGTGGGCGCGTTCGATCAGGGAATTTCGGTAGGCCTCACCCTCACGTGCAAACACCTTCGGGTGGGTTCGCCCGGCGACCACGTAGCGAACAGGTGGCACGACATCTGAGACCGCGGCAAGAGCGTCGATCACCCACTCGATGCCCTTGCCGGGTCCCAGAAGTCCCCATGTCAGAACGGTTGGATTCCGTGCCGACGGGGGTGCGACTGGCGGGGGGAGAGTCGCACCGTGGGGAATGGTCGTCACACCGAGGGGGTGGACGTCGTAGGAAGACAACAAGCGATCGCGCGCCGCCATCGTCATGGTGATCGATCGATCGGATCGAGCAATCACGCTTTCGAGAACCCTCTTCTGATGTGGCGAGGGCTCGAGCGGAATGGTGTGAAGAGTTGTGATGACCGGGACCTCGACACGGTCGAGCAGTCGGAGAACGTCGTCGCCGTCGTGACCTCCGAAGATGCCGTACTCATGTTGGAGAAACACGCAGTCGAAAGTGTTGAGCACCGCGGCGGAATCGGCGATCGAATCGCGGTCGCCGTCGATCAACGTTCCGACCACGCGATGATCGTTGTCGGTGGGGCCGTCCCACCCGCACCGGACCACGCCGATGTCGCGGACCCCGACGGTCTCGAGACCACGGGCGAGAGCGGCGGCGAATGTTGCGAGTCCACACGCGGTAGGAGGAAACGTGCTGACGATGCCGATGCTCGGAAGACTTCCGGTCGATGGATGAAATCGGGTGACGTTGGACATCACTCCTCCCGCCGTCCGACAGGGCGAACTGCGAGCAGAACGAATCCAGCGACGGCGAAGCACACCAAGGCCAATCCGAGCAACGTGGTCGACGTGCTTCCGGCTCCGGTTGCCGGCAGCGTGCTCGACGTAGCTTCTTCGGCACCGACGCCGTCAGGACCATCACTGTCCTCGTTCGGCGGAAGAGTCCGCGTCGTTTCGGAACCCTGGGTGACTTCAGGAATCTGAGTCGGGAAGAAGATCGCACCGGGGTTCGTGGTCGGCGCGGCGGTTGTCGTAGTGCCGGCCTGTGTCGTGGTCGTGGTGCCGGGTGTGGTGGTGGTCGTGGTGCCGACTTGGGTCGTGGTCGTGGTGCCGACTTGGGTCGTGGTCGTGGTGCCGGGTGTGCTTGTCGTGGTGGTGCCGGGTGTGGTCGT
>CAYNKE010000035.1:13293-18030 GCA_964397715.1 uncultured Bifidobacterium sp.
GTGGTCGTGGTGCCGGGTGTGGTCGTCGTGGTCGTGGGCGACTCGACCGCCGTCGAACTCATCGAGAGGTCTTGGTTTCCGACCCCGCAATTCGAGGCATCCGAGCAACGAAAGTCGATCACTCGCATGTGATATGGCGAGCCCGAGAGGGCCGACGCCGACATGCCGACTCCCCAGTCGCTCTGTGTCGCGACATGTCCACCCCACGAGAGGACCGCGGAAGTCTCCGTTGCGGTGAAGTAGACCTCGAGCGACGTCTGGCTCGAGCCGGCGTATGTGCCGGACAGGAAGTACGACGACGGGTTGGCTCCAATCGTGCACGTGGCGCCCGAGCACAAGTTGCCCGTGTTCCCGACAGTCGTCCCCGAACCCGTGAACGTCGCACCCCAGGCATGGATCGCCTGACCGCCCGCGGGGGTGACGCCGGCGGCAACAACGTTCGGATCGGCAGGGATCGACAGGGTGGCCGGACCGGCCCCGCACACCACACCAGAGCAAGGATTCGCCGCAGCCTCGGTGCGGTCGAAATTGGTCAGGTAGTCGAGAGCATGGTGGGTCGACTCAGTGGAATCGAACTCGATCCGGATCGCGTAGGTCTGACCGACGGCGAGCCCCGAGACGATTGCTCGGTACGGAACCGAAGAACCCTCCGGATACGACGAGTTGTTGCGGTTGAGGTTTCCGGTGATCCAGTTCGACGGATCAGCGGCGCTGCACGTCGAGTTTCCATTGGCGCACTGCTCGATCGAAACCGACGCTTTCGCCTGACCGGATGCGTCACGTTGCGCGACGACGAATCCGAACAGAGCCGCACTCGCAAGAAGTACGACGGCCGTGATTCGCGGTCGCCTCCGCAAGGACTCGTTCGCCGTACCGCTCGTCGACTGCTGCGTCGTGTTCATCTCGGTGGTGCTCCTCACTCGGGTCGTGGTGCGAGCGAATGTAAGAGTCACCCAGTGCACTCACGCGATGAATGAGTACCGACGATGTGTCGTGATTCTTCGAGTGACACGAGTACCGAGAGGTGTTGCGGGGGGGGGGGCTTTCGGTGTGAGTTATCAGTGATCCACGAGGCCTGAGTACAGCAATACCTAAAGTGAGTCGACGTGTTGATTCGCAGACGTGAGTGTTCACGAGTTCGGTAGACATCAACTTCCGTGAGTTGTCGCGCGACTCATGACGTGAAACATGGAGGAGGAGCAAGTGGTCTCGGTGCTGGTGTGTGACGATCAGGAACTGGTTCGCGATGCGTTGCGGATCGGTCTCGAAGGTGACGGTGCCATTGATGTCCGCGATTCCGTCGCCGGCGTCTCCGACGCGGTGACAGCGCTCGATGCCGGTGGTGTCGATGTCGCGGTGGTGGACGTTCGTTTACCCGAAGAGAGCGGGTTGACGGTTGCTGACTGGATTCGTGATCACCGACCGTCCACCAAGGTCGTTCTGATATCCGTGAAAGTGACCGACGAGTTGCTCGTCGAGGCAGCCGCCCTCGGTGTCGCCGCGGTGGTCGAGAAGTCCGTGGGAGCTTTCGAGTTGTCGAGGATCATCCGAGAAGTGTCGTCGGGGCGCAACTTTCTGACCCGCGACGTCGTTCGAGACGCCCAGTCACGTCTGGAGTCGATTGGTTTCGCGAGACTCGCGAACCTCGGTGAGGTCGACCGCGAGATCATGACCCTCATCGGGCAAGGATTGTCCGACCGCGAGATCGCGTCGAAGGTCTATCTGAGTCCGCAGACCGTTCGTAATCGTGTGAGCCGACTGCTCACCAACCTGGGCCGCGAGAATCGGACCCAACTCGCACTCATGGTCGCCGAATACGACGATCTCACTCACCGCTTCAGTCTGTGAACAGTTCCCGGGTGGCTCTCGTCGAAAACCCTTCGATGCGCACCAATAGTGATTCGCTCGCGAACTCAAATGAAGGCGAGGCCAATTCGTCCTCGATCTCCCGAGCGTCCGAACCCAACGAGCCCAATCCGAACAATCCGAGTGTGCCCGCCAGTCGGTGAGCCGAATCCCGTGCTGTGGCACGGGGAATCGTGTTGGTGACGAAGCCCCTGAGCACCTCTACATCGGCGATCAGAGATGAGCGCCTGGTGTGCAGCAGGGCCGTGAGCTCCCGATTGATCGAATCGCGGTCGTTCATACGCCGTGACCCACGATTCGACAGAGATCGCTTACAAGAGCCGGTGGGTCGAATGGTTTGGAGATCACGGCGGCAGCGCCAAGGTCGAGGAGCTGTCGGCGGTTTGATGATTGCGTCTTGGCGGTGAGAAAGACCACCGGAACGTCGAACTCCGCATCGAATCGGCGGAGTTCTGCGAGCGTTTCGATCCCGTCCATTCCGGGCATCATCACGTCGAGGACGATGAGGTCGAATTCGCTCTCGCTGACGAGGACGACCGCCTCAGGGCCGGACTTCGCCGTCGTGACTGAACAAGATCCGTAAATTCGTATCGACAGCTCAATGATGGTCCGGATGTTCTCGTCGTCGTCGACGACCAGGACATGTCTTCCTTCGGCGCTCATGAGGCGAGGGGTTTTTCGATGAGGCCCACCGACAAGGGAATCGTGAAATGAAAAGCCGCGCCACCTGTTGCTCGGTTCTCGGCCCAGATGCGTCCCTGATGGGAAGCGACGATCGACCGGCAGATGGCGAGCCCCATTCCACTTCCCGGCGCCGAGGTGTCGGCCTGGAAGAACGGTTCGAACAGCTGGTCCACGTAGGCATCGTTCACGCCTGGACCGCAATCCAGGACCGAGATGACTGCCGAGTCCTCGACCGTCGTCGCCTCCACGCGCACGATGCACTCCGATCCAGAAAACTTGATGGCATTGTGGACGAGATTCGTCAAAACCTGAATGATGCGGTCACGTTCCGCCGATAGAGAAATGCGAGTCGGTTTGAACTCGAGTCCGACCATTCGACGGGCGGCGATCGGCGTCATGAGGCGCGCAACTTCGCCAATGACTGTATCCAGATCTACGACTTCGAGCCGGGGTCCTCGATGGGTCGTCGCGGACAACCGCTCGAAGTCGAGGTATTCGTTGACGAGGCGCATGAGGCGATCCGAACTCGTCTGGGCGATTTTCACGAGCGTTCCGATTTCCTTCGGAAGTGCTCCGATGGATTCGGAGTTCAGGAGCGTGAGAGAGCCATGAAGCGATGTGAGCGGAGTACGAATCTCGTGGCTCACCGTAGTGAGGACGCGACTCTTCATGTCCAGGACGCTTCGCTCGTCGGTGACGTCGCGAAGTGTCATCACCCGCCCGCCGGTCTCCGCGGACAGGGGAGAGATGCTGACTTTGATCGTTCGCATCTGCCCGTCGCGCTCGGTGGTGAGTTCGCATCCGCCGTCACTCCCCAGATGACAGGCCACGTGGTCATCGACGCCCATGCTCTCGATGTCGATCATTCGCCGAGCAGCAGGATTGGCGAGCAGGAGCTTGTCGTCTTTGTCGAGGGCCACGATGCCATCGGCGACGTGTTCAATGACCTGCTTGGTGAGGAGATGAGCTTCTTCAAGTTGATGCGTACGCTGTCTCACGCGACGTTCGAGAATCTCCTGAGTTCGCCTTGTCACCGACTGATGACTTACGTGCTGACCGATGAGGGTGATCACCATGATCACTATCGTGAAGCCGTAGACCAGTTGGTCGAGCGTTTCGGCAAATCTTCCGACGGACGCGACCACGGCTAGGGCAGCTGGTGCGTAGAAGAGTGCTGTGATGATCGGCGAAGACGATCGCTTCTTCACCGAATAATTCGTGGTCCAGAGCGATTTTCCGACCAGGCTCGCTCCGAGAAGAAACAACGTATCCGTAAAGCCTTTGGAGGATTGGAGCAGCCCGACGTGTTCGAATGCGGCCAGGGCATAGCCAGTACTGACGGTCAGGGCACCACCCATGAATGTCATCAGGCCCGGCAATATTTTCGGCCCGGTTCTCTTGATTGCCACGATGAAAGTGGCTAGTTGAGCAACGGTAGCAACCAGAACTGTGGCCGATACGACCCGATCGATGACGGGTGCGCTGTCCTGTCGAACGACTTTGCTGATCGCTAGAAGCCAGACGAGGCCGAAGGAACTCGTCACCGCGACGAAGTTGGTGGTGATCCGGACCGCAAATGATGGCCTCCGTCGCGTTCTCAGGTAGCTCAGCATTCCGAAGACGGTCAGACCCATCCATGTCACGGCCTCGAGCGCGAGGAGCTCGAACCGAAGATTCGAGCCCGTGACAAGTCGGTACACCACACCGGCTACCGACGAGATCCCGAAGACTAGAAGTGCCCATCGGAGTAGACGCACTGCCCGTGAGTCTCGACGTCTCGTCACGTGAACGGCGAAGATCCCGCAGATCATCGCCGTGATCAGACTTTCGATGATCTCGATCAAGCGCATGTCGACCTCCACGTCCGGTAGGAGAGTCACCGTACGTACAGGCGTCGGTGACACCGGTACACGGGCGCGCTATCAGTACAAATGTGTTCTGCGGGCCGGGAAAGATTTCGGAAAGTCCCGGGACAGATGTAACAAATCGAGAAATCGGGCGATTGCCCAGTGGTACCCCAATTCGGGGTCCTCTGGACAAGGAGATCACTCCATGAATCGCCTGATCATCAAGGCCCTCACCCGACTTCAGACACCGCAGGCGGCCGACGACCGCGGCGGCGTGGCCGCCGAGTACGGCGTCCTGCTGGCCGGAATCGTCGGAGTCGTGGCAATCGCCGCGGCCGCC
>CAYNKE010000036.1:0-17195 GCA_964397715.1 uncultured Bifidobacterium sp.
GATCGGGGACCTTCTTCGCGACGTACAGGCTCAGGAACTCCGCGAAACGCGGAAACACCGAGGGGCTCAGCGATTCGGTGTGCAGACCGTTCACGAGTGTCGCGTACAGGTGCGGTGACGACGTGAACTTGTCGAGCAGTCTCGGAAAGCGGCCGCCGGTCTGTTCGTCCTGCCAGGCTCCGGCCATGAAGACCGGGACGTCGATCTTGCCGACGAGAAGGCTCGGGTTGATCTCGTCGCCGATCTCCGACGAATAGAAGGGGTTGGCGTCGATCTCGGCCTCGAGGTCGGGATTCTGCAAGCGGAGGTTCTGGTTCTGCGCGCACAGAGCGTCGCCCTCGTCGGCGCGCTTCTTCGTCCACTCCTGACCGTACGGCGCGGCCTCGGCCATGCGCTGCTTGGTCCATTCGACTGCGAAACCGGTGTTCAGGATTCCGCCGGGATAGAGAGTCGATCGGTAACTGTCGTCGAGGACCGACAAAGGAGTGATCGCGTTGAGCGACGGTGGAGTCGTGGAGGCCACGAACAATTGGCTGATGCCCGGATACGAGATGCCGACCATGCCGACTTCGTTGTCGAGGACCCAGTCCTGAGCCGCGACGGCTTCGATCGCGTCGTAGCCGTCGAGAAGTTGCGCCTCCTCGAAGAAGCGATAACTGCCGCCCGAGCAACCGGTTCCCCGCATGTTCACCCCGACGTACGCATAACCGAGCGTGTTGAACAGGAGTCCGAACGTCGTACTGCTCGGGTCGCTCGGGGCGTAGCCGGAGTACTCGACGACGGTGGGATAGGGACCTCCGTCAGCCGGACCGGGGAGCATCACGTTGATCGACAACGTCGTTCCGTCGCGCGTGAGCAGATAGCCGAATCCCGGGCCGATCTGCTGGTTGTCGTAGAACGACTGATCGGGAATGGCTTCGGGTCCGTAGACCGAGACGACGTCGCTGCGCGCCGACCCGTCGGCCAACTCGACCGTGTAGTCGCCGACATCGAGTCGGCGAAAGAGGAGCGAACCCAAGTCGTCGATGGATCCGGACGCGACCTCGGCGCCCGAGGCGTCGCGCACGACCACGTCGGTACCGGGCTGGCCGCCGGTGACGGTGATCTGATGCGTGCCCGGTGCGACCGCGAAGTCGACCGCGGTGACGACAGGTGTCGGGACGGTGGTGACCGCCGACGTCGAGTCGGACGACGAGTCCCCTCCGCCACAGGCGACGAGGGTCAGCGAGATCGCGACGGAAAGAGCGAGGGGACGAGGAGTTCTCATAACGGCACGACCCTAGGTGTCGGGATCGGTCACAATGGAGTCGTGACCCGTCTCGTGGCTCCTGATCGCGACGTGATGGTCGACGACGTGGGTCGGCTCGTGCGTGTCGAGTCGCCATCACGCGACCACGCCGCTCTCGACGAGAGCGCTCGCGCTCTGTCCGACGTCTTCGCCGCGCGACTGGGGTCGGCTCCGACCGTCGTACCCAGTGTGAACGGCCCGCACCTTCATTGGAGCGGCGGTGGCGAACCGCGAGTTCTCATCGTCGGTCATCACGACACGGTCTTTCCCCTCGGTGCACTCGCCGCGCGTCCGTTCATCGTGAGCGAGGGTCGCGCGACCGGCCCGGGTGTCTTCGACATGAAGGGCGGAATCGTCCAGGCGATCCACGGCGTCGCGGCGCTGTCCGATCGCTCCGGCGTGGAGTTCCTCATCTCGGCTGACGAAGAGATCGGTTCGGGTGCGTCGAAGGACCTCATCATCGAACGAGCCCGAGCGTGCGGCGCTGTACTAGTTCTCGAACCGAGCGCCGACGGCGGAGCACTGAAGACGGCGCGCAAGGGCACCGGGACCTACGAACTCGTCGTTCGCGGCCGAGCCGCTCACGCCGGTCTCGAACCCGAAAAAGGTGTGAACGCTTTGATCGAGGCGTCGCATCAGGTGCTGCGAATCGCCGAGTTCGGCAATGCGGCGATCGGTACCACCGTCACGCCGACCGTCGCGGCCGTCGGCACCGCCGACAACGTGGTGCCGGCCGAGGCTCGCGTGTTCGTCGATTGCCGCGTGGAGGACCCCGCCGAGTTCGATCGGGTGGATGCACTGTTTCGCGCTTTGCGTCCGGTTCTGCCCGGAGCATCGCTCGACATTCGCGGAGGGTTCAATCGCCCGCCCATGCCCTCGACGGCGTCGGCCTGGCTCTTCCCGCTCGCCGAAGAGGTCGCGCGCGACCTCGGACTGCCGCCGGTCGCGGGTGTCGCGGTGGGCGGGGGATCGGACGGAAACTTCACGGCCGCGGCCGGAGTCGCGACGCTCGATGGGCTCGGTGCGGTGGGTGGCGGTGCGCACGCCGATCACGAGTGGATCGACGTTGACGTCATGCCGACGCGGGCCCTCTTGATCGCCGGACTGGTGGCGCGCTTGCAGGCGCGCTGATCACTCGAGTTCGAGCAGACCTGACGAACCCGGACCGATGGTTCCGGCCGAGCGGTACACGTTCAACTTCTCGCGGCTGTCCTCGATGTCGAGGTTGCGCATCGTCAATTGGCCGATGCGATCGAGCGGACCGAACGCCTGATCCTCGACACGCTCCATGCTGAGACGCTCGGGCGCGTACGTGAGATGCGGACCCTTCGTGTCGAGGATCGTGTAGTCGTCGCCCCGACGCAGTCGAATGGTGACCTCGCCGGTGATCGCCGAACCGACCCAGCGCATGATGGGCTCGCGCAGCATCAGACTCTGCGGGTCGAACCAACGCCCTTCATACAGGAGGCGGCCGAGGCGGCGACCCATCGTGCGGTAGTTCTCGATCGTGCCTTCGTTGTGAATGGCGGTGACGAGCCGTTCGTAGGCGATGTGAAGGAGGGCGAGGCCGGGTGATTCGTAGATACCCCGACTCTTGGCTTCGATGATGCGATTCTCGATCTGGTCGCTCATACCCAGGCCGTGGCGTCCGCCGATGGTGTTGGCCTCGTTCACGAGGGCGACCTGATCGGCGAATTCCTTGCCGTTGATGGCGACGGGCCAACCCTCGTGGAAGCGCACCGACACGACTTCGGGTTCGATCTTCACCGTGTCGTTCCAGTGCGCGACGCCCATGATGGGATCGACGATGTCCATCGGCGTGGCGAGCTCTTCGAGCAACTTGGCCTCGTGCGTCGCACCCCAGATGTTGGCGTCGGTGCTGTAGGCCTTCTCCTTGCTGTCGCGATACGGAAGGTTTCGCGACTGCAGGAATTCGCTCATCTCGGAGCGCCCACCCAATTCCGACACGAAGGTCGGATCGAGCCACGGCTTGTAGATGCGAAGTTTGGGATTGACGAGCAGGCCGTATCGGTAGAACCGCTCGATGTCATTGCCCTTGTAGGTGGATCCGTCGCCCCAGATGTCCACGTCGTCGGCCTGCATGGCACGCACCAAGAGCGTTCCGGTGACCGCTCGGCCGAGGGGAGTGGTGTTGAAGTAGGTCTTGCCGGCCGTCGTGATGTGGAACGCGCCGCATTGCAGCGCCATGAGTCCTTCGCGCACGAGTTCGGCGCGGCAGTCGACGAGCCGCGCCTCTTGCGCACCGTACTGCTTGGCCCGGCCGGGTACCCCGGCGAGATCGGGTTCGTCGGGTTGGCCGAGGTCGGCCGTGTACGCGAACGGAACGGCACCCTTCGATCGCATCCAGGCCACCGCGGCCGACGTGTCGAGGCCACCGGAAAAAGCGATACCGACGCGCTCGCCCACCGGCAGCGACGTGAGGACGCGGTGCGAACCCTGATTCGACGACGTGCTCGACGAGTTGCTCGACGCGTTGCTCGACGAAGACGACATGGCCATGACGCTATCGGTCGACGTCAGCGGGAGGGGGATGGATTCTGATCGCTAGCGTCGCGAGTCGTGAATCTGGACGGAGGCGTTCATCGTGTTCCCCTCGACGCCGAGGGCGAACTCTGGATCTGCGGCAAGCACGCGATCGCCCCCGACGCCGCCGAACTTGCCCGGCGTATCGGGGTGAACGGCCGACCGTGGCACGTGGTGTGTCTGGTCGAACGCCACGAACTGGCCGATCGCTACCCCGATTACGTGCGTTGGCTCGAGACCGGAGCCGATTCGACATGGTTTCCGATCCATGATCTGTCGTCACCGTCACTCGCCGATGTCGTGAACCTCTACGACGCGGTGTGGTCGAGAATCCTTCACGGCGACGTCGTGGTCGCTCATTGCGCCGCGGGAATGGGGAGGGCGGGCACACTCGCCGTGGCGGTCTGCGTCCTGTCGGGCATGTCCCTCGACGAGTCGCTCGATCACGTTCGTCGACACCGCCCGGGAGCCGGTCCGGAAGTCGGATCGCAACGCGACGTGGTCGTCGAACTCGCCCGCTCAGTCGGTCGCGACTGAGACCGAGCGATCACGACCCGACGCCGCGCCGATCGAGAGCAGCAGGCCGGCTCCCGCCAGCGCCGCCGTGACGACCGCCGAACCCGGCGACGTATCGATGTCGGCCACCGCACTGACTCCGAGTAGGACCGAAGCCGCGGCGGACAATTGCGGTGTGAAGGGCCGACGCAACAACGCCCAGACCGCAACGAAGGTGACCGCCCCGAACACCGCAAGCACCAGTATCGACACGACGACGCGTGACCATCGCTGGTCATCGGCCCACCACGTGGGTCTTCCGATGATCTGGGACGATGCGCCGACACAGGCGAGACAGACCGCCATGAGGGCCCATCCGATGGCAACGGTCCGCGACCAGCCGATCGTCAAGCGACTCGCTGCCATGACGCCAACTTACTGAAGTCGTGACAAAGGTGGTTGGCGGACGCCGATAGTTTGCTCGTGTGTCGACGGTCGTCCCGGATCCTCACTTCAAGAAGCTTTCCCTCTTCTTTCCGATGTGGAACGAAGAGGAGTACATCGGCCGGACTCTCGATGCCGCGCGTGAAGCTGGCGACGCGCTCGTCGCATCGGGCGAGGTGGCCGACTACGAGATCATCGTGGTCGATGACGCTTCCACCGACTCCACGCCGCAGTTGGCCGACGAAGCCGCCGCGGCCGACCCTCGCGTCAAAGTCGTCCATCATCCCAAGAACCGCAAACTGGGCGGGTCGATCAAGACCGGATTCGCGGCGGCGAGCGGAGATCTCGTTCTCTACACCGACGCCGACTTGCCGTTCGACATGGACGAACTTCAGAAGGCCTGCCGCATCATGCGTCACTACGAAGCCGATGTGGTCAGCGCCTATCGCCTCGACCGGACCGGCGAGGGCTACGTCCGCACCGTCTACTCGTTCTTCTACAACGCGCTCGTCCGAGTGTTCTTCGGGCTGAAGATGCGCGACGTGAACTTCGCTTTCAAGCTGTGCCGCCGGCGGATCTTCGACCATGTGACCCTCGTGTCCGAAGGATCGTTCATCGACGCCGAACTGGTCGTCCGCGCCAGCAAGTTCGGGTATCACATCGTTCAGTTCGGGGTCGACTACTTCCCGCGCACGCGCGGGGTCTCGACCCTGTCGTCGCCGAGCGTGATCGTGAAGATCCTTCGCGAGATGTGGCAGTTGCGCCGCGAACTCCAGGCCATCACGCCAGTCGTCAAGCGCTGAACGCCACACCGTCACGCCTCTCGTGGGCGACCTCCCCCAGGTAGCCTCTCGGGCGTGCAAGGTGGTTCGCGAAGCCGTCGACCGGCTCCGGACCGACGTCGCGCGCCGCGTAACACCGAGTTGAACCGGTGGGTGCCAGCCATGGGCGCGGGCGCGGTTCTCGCCGTGGTCGTGTTGGTGGGTGTCACGACGTCCGACGACTCGTCGCCCGACGTCGAGAGCGTGGTGTCCACCGTTCCGCAGGTCGTCGTCGACGACACTGCTCCGCCGGTGCAGAAGCTCCCCTTGTCGCAAACCTTCGGCCGAGGTGCGGCCGGACCCGAGATCAAGTTGATCCAGGATCGCCTCATCGAATTGAAGTTCGATCCGGGTGTCGCTGATGGTGCGTTCGGCGAGCGGACGCAACAGGCCGTGTGGGCCTTCGAGAAACTCGTGATGGGGGTGCCCCGCGAACAAGCCACCGGCAAGGTGACTCCGGAGATGTGGAGTCGCATGCAGGATCCGCTCGTCATCAAGCCGCGACGGCCCGACTCCACGCCGAATCACACCGAGATCTATCTCCCGGAGCAGGTGATGGTCGTCTTCCACGACGACACGCCGGTCCTCGTCACCCACATCTCGTCGGGCGACGACCAGGAGTGGTGCGAAGAAGTCACGATCGACCCGGGCGAGACCGGGAACGAGGACGGGTTGGAGCCCATCAAGGAGGGCTGGTGCGGCCTGTCGTGGACTCCTGGCGGCGTGTACAAGTTCAACAAGAAAGTGGAGGGGCGTCGCGAGAGTCAGCTCGGCGGCATGTACAACCCGGTCTACTTCAATTACGGCATCGCGGTGCACGGCGCACAGGAAGTCCCCAACCACCCGGCGTCGCACGGATGCATTCGCATCCCCATGCACATCTCCAACTATTTCCAGACTCTCGTCGCCAAGGGCGACCAAGTCTTCGTGTGGGACGGAGTGAAGGAACCCGAGGCTTATGGTTCGCCGCCGCCGCGCTTCAATTGGCGCGACCCCAACTACACGACGACCACGAGCACGTCGACGACTCTCGTGTCGGTGACCACGGTGCCGGCCACGACCACGACGCGACCGCCGTCGACGATTCCTCCGTCCACGACGGTTCCGTCAGCGGCAACGACCACCGTCGCACCGTGACTCGGGCGGGTCAGCCGAAGCAGCCCTTCGAACCGAAGAGAACACCTTGGCGGAACGCGTCGACTTTCTCGAACGCGCTACCCATGACGTTGTCGTCCCGAGTGCGATCACCGAGAAGAATTGCCATGCGGATGGCCTCGTCGAGATCGCCCGGGGACAACCCGATGCGCGGTGACTCTTCGGTGGAAGGAGCGACGGGCTCCTCGTTGAAAGGCAGGATGTCGCCGGCCCACATTCCCGCGAGACAATCGTTGAGGAGTTGCCCGGCCTCGCCGGATTGCTCGATGCCGGTGGCGATCTGTACGAGTTGGCCCCAGGCGACGGCCAGCAAGTAGCCGACGGCGAAGTCGCCGGGAATCTCGTCGTAGGCGGACTGGGCGACTTCGACGTCCATCGACACCGAGAAGTCGGAGGGACAGACCCAGACGCCGAGCGTGACGTCGATCGGTTCGCCCCTCGTGCAATCGGGAGGAAGCTCGTCCGACGTGAGGAGATACACGTCGGGTTCCCGCCAGTCGGGGTAATCGGTGCTGAGCAACGTGGTCCAGAACAGATCGAGGTCAGTGGTCAGATAATCGAACATCTTGGCGTCGAAGGGAAAGTCGCTCGGATTGTCGCGTGACAACTCGTCGGGACTGAAGCCGAACTGCAGGAGAACCGGTTCTTCGGTTTCGTAGTCGACACACGGCGAAGCACCGCCGAGATATCCGTCCTGAAATGCCGACACGCGATCGAAGGCCGAGCCGTGAGCGGCTGGGTCCGACGCTTCGTCGCCCGGTGCGTCACCGAGTTGCACCAGACCGAGGAGGGCGCCCGCGATGTCGTCGTCGGACAGCGTGTAGTCGCCGACGCCGTTCTCTTGTGCGTACGCGAACCACGCCCCCGAGAAGCAGTCGGCCTGTAATTCGAGAACCGGGGTGGCGAGAGAATTGAGAGTGCCGTTGCGCTCCGGAGCCTGGATGGCGTGGCCCCATTCGTGGGCCATGATCACGCCGACCACGGCGACGCCGAACTCGTCGACGAACGACGGGAACAGAAGGTCGTCGTCGTAGACGATGAAGTCGCCCTCGTCGCAGTAGAAAGCGTTGTCCTCGACGTCGGCGTAATCGCCGGCGAAATCGCAGCCTTTGGGCAGGGGAGCCGTTCGTTCCGGGTAATGAGCGTGGACCCCACCCGCCAGGGGGGAGTACTCAGTGCCGTAGTGCTTCGGGTACTCGGTCGCCCAGAACGACTCGATGCTCGCCACGGCGTCGTTCAGGAATTCGTCGTACGAGCGAGATGGTTTGCCGTCGACCGGCACCGAACCGTCTCGTGAATCGACGAGCGTGAGCCGAGGTTCCGGGTTCGAGCAGCCGACCGACGCGAGAAGAAGAACCGCGGTCGCGGCGAATGGGGTGATTCGACGGACGGTCACGGGCCCGTGAGTTCGGACAAAATCGCCGACATCGCGTCGACCTCGCTCGCCTGGCCGGTGATCATCGATTGCGCCATGTCGCGAACTTCGGTGTTGCGCCCGTTCTTCACGACGTAGTCCGCCATCGCGATACCGGCCCGGTGATGGGCGATCATGAGGCGAGCGAAGGCGACCGAAGCGTCTTTGCCGGATGCGGCGGCGAAGGCGTCGAGTTCTTCACTCGAGGCCAGGCCTGGCATCTCGTCGGTCGGAACCGGCATACCCATCCACGTCATCGCGGTTCCGGTGTCGTTGACTTCGGACTCCCCGAAGTTGCGGAGCATCTCGATCATTCGCCCGACTTCCATCTGCTGCGAGTACAGGATCTCCTGGGCGAAGAGGCGCAGTCGAGGCTGCGTTTCGTCACCCGACGTCAAGTAGAAGTACGCCATGTCGACAGCCTGCTCGTGGTGGTAGCGCATGTCCTGGAGAAAACCGACGTCGGCGTCGTTGTACGACGGAGAGGCGTTGCGGTCG
The DNA here is from genome assembly GCA_964397715.1 of uncultured Bifidobacterium sp. GTDB lineage: Bacteria > Actinomycetota > Acidimicrobiia > Acidimicrobiales > Ilumatobacteraceae > Casp-actino8. The sequence continues at coordinate 8,660 of CAYNKE010000036.1, forward strand.
CCGACGAAGTATCCGACACCGACGCCGAGAATCAACATCGCGAGTCCGAGGGCGATGAAGTTGAGAGGGTTCTGCCACCACGGAAGAACGATGTCGTCGTCGCTCTCGTCCACACCGAGGGAACCCGACTCGACTTCGGACTGCATGATCCCAGCGTGTCACACGGACCGGAGTCCCGGAGGGCAGATCAGGGTTTGCCACCCTTTCGGAGGCACAAGTAGCCTTCGAAGAGTTCCGGGTAGCGCCCACTCTCCGAATGCGAGGCACTCATGACGTCCGCCCTTCTTTCTCCCCGTCCGACCCTCTTCGACCGCATTGTGGCGAGTCGCGGCGGTTCCTCGACTCTGGCTCGCTCGGCGGCTGGCGTCGTCGGCTTCACGGTCCTGACGGCGTTGCTGGCCCAGTGGCGCATCGACCTCGGGTTCACGCCGGTACCGATCACCGGCCAGACGTTCGCCGTACTTCTCGCAGGCACCACGTTGGGCTCGCGCCGCGGTGCACTGTCGATGGCCCTGTACTGGGTGATCGGTATGGTCGTCCCGTTCGGTTGGTACTCGAACGCCACCCACGGATGGAATGTCGCGTCGGGGGCGACGGCGGGTTACCTCGTCGGTTTCATCGCCGCGTCGTTCGTGGTCGGACTGCTCGCCGAGCGGGGGCAGGACCGCAATGCCCTCACCTCGCTCTCGGCGATGCTCGCCGGGACGTTCGTCGTGTACGTGTTCGGCATCACGTGGTTGGCCCACAAGATCGACGTTCCGGTGTTCGATGGCGATCAGAACGCCCTCACGATGGGGCTCGTTCCCTTCGTCGCCGGCGACATCGTCAAGCTCCTGCTCGCGGGAGCGGTCGGTCCGGTCGCGTGGCGGTTCGTCGACGGCAAGAAGGCCTGAGCCTCAGCCGAGGACTTTTCCGTCGACCACCGTCACCTCGCGGTCACCGGTGATTTCGACGATGAACTCCCACTTGTCGCCTTCGTTGTCGACCGCCGAGCACGAGAACTGAGTTCCCTTCCGTTCGGAGGACGGCACCTCGCACACCGCTTCGGAGAACTGGTAGCCGGCTTCTTTCGCCAAGGAGTCGCTCTCGAGGTACTTCTCGGTCTCCTTGCGGTAGTCAGCGGGATCGGCCGAGCAGGCGGCTAGCGCGGTGACGAGAACGACGGTCACTACGACCGGACGGCGGGCCATGCTCAGTACAACTCCTCGTTGGTCTCGATGGGTCGGCGCGAGCGTTTGACGGTGTCGATCGTCAACGCGACCAAGGCCAACCACACCAGAGAGAAACCTACGACACGGCTGGTGGTCAGCGTCTCGTCGTAGGCCAGCCAACCCAGCAAGAAGTTGATCACCGGTACGGAGTACTGCATCGGGCCGATCACGGTCATCGGAATGCGTTGGGCGGCGTAGGCGAACATCATGAGCGGGATCGCGGTGATGACGCCGACGCAGCCGATGAGGACCCAATGGAAGGCGTCGGCCGTGCGTGGAACGTTGTCGGCGTACTGAAGGTGCCAGCCGATGAGGGCGAGAGCCGGAACCGCCATCACCATCGTCTCGATCGCCAGACCCTCGGTCGGCGAGAGTGGAATCTGCCGCTTCAGGTAGCCGTAGGTGGTCCAACTACAGGCGATGAGCAACGCGTAGACCGGGACCCGGCCGTAGCTGATGGTCAGGACGACCACTGACGAGGCGCCGAGCAGCGCGGTGAGCCGTTGCACCGGCCGAAGTTGTTCGCCGAGAACTCTGACTCCGACGAGCATCGCTCCGAGCGGCGAGATGAAGTAGCCGAGCGCGGCCTCGATCACGTGGCCTTCACTCACGACCACCACGTACGAGGTCCAGTTGACGAGGAGCACGATCGAGGCGATCGTCACGGATGTCGTGAGTCGACGCTCGCGAACCTCGGAGACGAGCGACCGCAGCCGCCCCCGCCGTACGAGGATCGCGACCAGGAAAACGAGCGACAGAACGACGCGGTAGCCGATCAACTCGATGGGCGAGAACTCTTTGAGAGCCTTCCAATAGACCGTGATGAGTCCCCAGAGCACGTAGGCGCTGAGCCCCGAGGCCGCGCCACGCCGGTCGATGGTCGCGCCGTTGCTCGTTTCGGTCACCCGTTCTTCCTAGCAGCCCGCACGCGCCGGACACGTTTCCATTGTCGGAGTAGCGTCGTCGTCGTGGCCGATCGCATCGATGCATCGTCGGAGTGGAGTGCTCTGCGCAGTCTGACGACTCCGGTCGATCTCGCCGGTGAGTTCGCGCACGACGCCGAACGATCCGCGGCATTCACGAGCCGCATGGGCGATCTCGTGATCGACTTCTCCAAGAACCTCTGGACGCGTGAGATCAGAAGCGCCCTGCTGCAACTGGCCAACCGTGCTGGCACGAGTGACTCGTGGAAGCGGATGCGGGCCGGTGAAGTCGCCAACGATTCGGAGAATCGGGCCGCGGCACACTGGGCGCTTCGCTCTCCCGTGTCGATCCCGGCCGTGGTCGGAGGACGTGACGTCTCCCGCGACGTGCACGATGCGCTCGGCGCATTGGCCCGGTTCTCCGACGAGATCCGATCGGGGGTCACCACCGGGGCGACCGGAGAGCGGTACACCGACGTCGTCAACATCGGGATCGGAGGCAGTGATCTCGGGCCAGCCATGGCGTACGAGGCGTTGCGACCGTTCCGCACCGGCCCGCGTTGCCACTTCGTCTCGAACGTCGATCCGGCCAACACCCGTGCGGTTCTCGCCGGCCTCGACCCCGCCACCACCTTGGTGATCGTGTCGTCGAAGACGTTCACGACCACCGAGACGATGGCCAATGCGGTGGCTGTTCGCGAGTGGATCGTCGAGCAGTTGGGTTCCGCAGCACTCGGTGCGCACTTGGCCGCGGTGACGACCAACGTTCGCGCGGCGTCGTCGTTCGGCGTGGAGGCGAATCGGGTGTTCGGATTCTGGGATTGGGTCGGCGGCCGTTACTCGCTGCCCTCGTCGATCGGACTGTCGTTGATGATCGCGATCGGGCCGGTTGCATTCGGCGAGATGCTGACGGGAATGCACCTCGTCGACCGTCACGTCGACGACGTTCCCGACAACGCACCACTCCTGCACGCTCTTCTCGCGGTGTGGTACGCAAACTTCCTCGGCGCCGAGACGAGGGCCGTGGTTCCGTACTCTCACGACCTTCGCCGGTTCCCGGCGTATCTCCAGCAACTCGACATGGAGTCGAACGGCAAGTCGGTCGACCGCCACGGCGTTGCGGTGTCCACCTCGACCGGGCCCATCGTCTGGGGCGGTGCGGGCACCGACGGCCAGCACGCCTACTTCCAATTGCTTCACCAGGGAACTCATCTCGTGCCCGTCGACTTCATCGGTTTCGCTCGATCGATCGACGGCGACCACGAGCGCCACGACGCCCTGATGGCGAATCTGCTCGCGCAATCGCAGGCCCTCGCCTTCGGACGACCGCACGATGCGGCGCTTCCGAAGGCCGAACATCGGGTGTTCCCCGGAAACCGACCGAACACCGTCGTTCTGGCCCCGGCCCTCACTCCGTCCGTGCTCGGGCAGTTGGTGGCCTTCTACGAACATTCGGTGTTCTTCCAAGGTGCGATCTGGGGGATCGACTCGTTCGATCAATGGGGGGTCGAACTCGGCAAGGAACTGGCGCACGGCATCGGGCAGGAGATCGCCGACGGACGCCATCACGTGAGCGACCCGGCCACTCGCCGCCTCGTCGAGTGGTACCGAACCCATCGTCACGGGTCCGTGGAATAATCCACTCACCGTGCAACAGCTCGAACGCGTCACCAACCTGCTCACGCTGCTCATCTCGGCCCGCCGGCCGGTGACCTTCGAGGAGATCCGCAACGAGTTGCGCGGCCAGTACCCCGACAATCTGTCGGCCGCGCGCGCGGCGTTCGAGCGCGACAAAGCCATCTTGCGACAAGAGGGTGTGCCGATCGAGCAGACCACTCTCGGCGGCGATCAAGCCGGGCAGATGGGGTATCGCGTCCCGCGAAGCGCGTACGAAGCCGCCGACTTCGGTCTGGCCGACGACGAGGCTCGGGCGCTGCGTCTGGCGGTCGACGCGATCAGGCTCGGCACGTCCTGGTCGCGTGACGCCCTGTGGAAGATCGATCTCTCGGGCGAAGTGAGGGAGGGAGCGGTCCCGGCCGGAGCGTCGGTGCCGGTCGATCCGCGTCTCCCGGCGTTGCACCGCGCGCTGTCGCAGCGGGCGGAAGTGGCGTTCACGTATCGGGGCAAGGGCCGTCGACTCCAGCCGCACGGGCTGCTGGCGCGCGATGGCTGGTGGTACGTGGTCGGCCACGACCTCGATGTCGATGCGCAGCGCACGTATCGCGTCGACCGCATCGAAGGAGACGTCACGGTGGGCGATGCCGGCACCTACTCGATCCCGTCGGGTTTTCGAGTTCGCGAGTCGTTCCCGGCCGATCCGAAACTCCTTCCCGACAACGTCGACGTCGGATCGGAGACCGCGATCGTGCGCGTCGACGTGTCCGACGTCGGAGTCGTGCTCGGTCAGTACGGTCGCGACGCCGTGGTCGCCCAACATCCCGACGGGTCGTTCGACTTCGAGATTCCCTGCAGCAACGTGCAGGCGTTCATGCACTGGCTGTTCGGTTTCGTGGAGCGGGCCGAGGTGCTCTCGCCGCCCGATCTGCGGGCCATGGTCGTCACGTGGCTCGAAGATCTCGTGAAGGCTCCGCTGTGAGTCGCCGCGGTCCGCGCCCGGTCAACGAGAGGCTTCGCGGTCTGCTCGTGATGCTGCCGTGGCTCGCCGAGCGCCAGGTCGTCTCCACCGAGGAGATGGCCGCGCACTTCGATCTTCCGGTGGACGATCTGGTGGCCGACCTGACCCTCGCGTCGATGTGCGGTATCTCACAGGATCCGCGCCACCTGATCGATCTCTACATCGACGAAGGCATGGTGCACTTCGGCATCACCAAGTATTTCGAGCGGCCCCTGCGACTCGGCCCGCACGAAGCGGCTTCGCTGGTCGTGGCGGCCAAGGCCGCGCAGGGCTTGCCCGGCGCCGACGAGAGCGGTGCGCTGTCGCGCGCGATCCGCAAGATCGAGGCGGTGCTCGGCTCCGATGCGGTCGACACCGTCGATGTCGCGATCGATCTCCCCGAGACTGTTCCGCCGTTGCGCGATGCGGTGGCCCAACGCGCTGTCGTGAGTCTCGAATACTGGACGCCCGATTCGGGCCGGACGACGACACGTGTCGTCGAGCCGATCGAACTCTTCAGTGACGGCCCCCATTGGTACTTGCGCGGAATCGATCGCTCCCAGCGGGCCGAGCGCACCTATCGCGTGGACCGGATAGCCGAGTGGTCTCTCACCGGCGAGACTCACACGACACCCTTCGCGCCGCGACGCGACTGGTTCGCCGACTCACCCGAACTTCCCGATGTGTCGATCGTGGTCGCGCCCGGATGGCGTTGGGTCGTCGAGCCCTACCCGGTTCGTTCGGTCGAAGAGCTCGACGACGGATCGATTCGTGTTCGCCTCGTCGTCACGAGTCGGCGCTGGCTCGAGCGATTGCTCGTTCGTCTCGGACCTCACGGTCGTGTGGAGGCGCCGATCGATCGTCGGGCGGTGGGCAAGGACGCCGCCGAGTTGATGTTGATCCGCTATCGCACGACGTAGCGCATGAGGTCGGCCTCGGTGGTCGCCCCGAGCGCCGAGAGCAGGTGCGGCAGGATCCCGGCCGCCGCGCGCGCGTCGTGAAGGGCGTGGTGAGCGCGTGGGAATTCGACGCCGAATTCGGTGCAGATCGCCGCGAGTTTGTGGCTGCGCTGGGCGGTGTCGGGTCGGCGACGTGAGAGCGCGAGGGTGCAGAGCGAGCCGGCCCACGAGAATTCGACGTCGTGCCGACGCGCCGCGGCGCGAAGGAAACCGATGTCGAACGCGGCATTGTGGGCGACGACGATGTGGCCCGAGGTGAGTTCGGCGATGCGCCGTGTCGCCCACTTCTCGGAATGCGCGAACACGACTTGCCGACGGGTGATGCCGTGAATGTGGGTCGGGCCGAGGGAGCGGGTGAAGCGATGCGGTGGTCGGACGAATCGTGACCACTCGCTGACCGGGCGAAGGCGAACGTCGAGAGTGACGATCGCGGCTTGCAAGATCAGGTCATGATCGACGTCGAGACCGGTCGTTTCGAGATCGAGGACGGCCAGTCGAGTCACGGGCCGTGACTCCGGGGGCGATCAGACGGCGGCGCGCTGGTTGCGAGCCCGCACGCCGATGGGTGCGGCCACGGTGAAGCCCGCCAGGTGGCGCTCTTCTTCGGACTCGCCGCCCCAGAAGCCGTACTCGCGATTGTCGCGCGCGAAGTTCTGACAGTCGGAGCTCACCGGGCAGGTGCGGCACAAGAGACGAGCCTGCGCTTCACGGCGCACTCGGGCTTGCGGACGCTCGGCCTTGGGCGGGAAGAAGAGATGCGTGCGGCCCTTGCACACCGCGTGATCCATCCAGTTGGTGGAGGCCGAGATCTCGATGATGAGGGACTCGAGTGCCGACATGGTGGCCGTCCTTGCGGTGTGGTTCGGGGGGTGGTGGGGTGGTGCTAAGAAAGGGGCGGCGGGGGCCGGAGGGGGAGGACCCCGCCGCACGCATTTAACACTAAAACTGAAAATGCCCGCGGTCAAGAACTTCTTGAAAAATCTTGGTGCCGCGGCGGAACGTGCGAATCGCCCCTGGTCAGGGTCTCGCCCAGGGCGCAGGGACTCTGTTCTCTAGAGCAGTTCGGCAGCCAGAGACGCCACTTCGGAACGCTCACACGACGTCAGAGTGACGTGTCCGAAGCACCGTTGGCCGCGGAAGGCTCCGATCAGGACGGCCAGGGCGTTGTTGGATTCGCCCAGATAGGGGGCGTCGATCTGGCTGGTGTCGCCGGTGAAGACCACCTTGGTGCCCTCGCCGATGCGCGTGAGGATCGTCTTGAGCGTCGTGGGCTCGAGGTTCTGCGCTTCGTCCACCACGACGATCTGACGATGCAACGAACGGCCGCGCAAGAACGTGACCGACTCGAGGGTCAGCTGATTGCGCGCGGTCAACTCGTCGATCATCGTGCGCGCCTCGCGGTTCGATCGTTGATCGGACAACGCGACGATCGCGTCGTGAATGGCCGACATCCACGGATCGAGTTTCTCGTCGAGCCCACCCGGTAGGTAGCCGACGTCGGCACGACCCACCGGGACGAGCGGCCGGTAGACCGCCAGCTTTTCGTACCGGCGATCTTCGACGACTTGCTCGAGGCCGGCGGCGATGGCCAGCACGGTCTTGCCGGTGCCGGCGCGACCGTCGAGTGCGATGACACTCACGTCGGGGTCGAGGAGGAGTTCGAGGGCGAATCGCTGTTCCTTGGAGCGGGCGCGGAGCCCCCACGCCTCGGGGGACGACGGCGCGATGAGGCGTACGTCACCATCCAGGCACCGGGCCAGCGCCGACTGGCTGCCGGCCCGGAGGATGGCGAAGGAGTTGTCGACGAGCGTGCCCGGAGTGGCGATGTCGTCGGGGGAGAGCGCCTCGCCGTCGTAGAGCCGATCGACGAGATCGGTGGCGCAGTCGACGGTCACGTAGCCGAGCGGACGCGACGACATGGCGCGACCGGCGAGTTGATGCTCGTGAGCAGTGAGGCCGAGGTGCGCCGCCTTGAGACGCAACGCGGCATCGTTCGACACCATGCGCGTCGGAGTGGTGAGAGCCTGACCGAGCGCCGCACCGATGATGCGATTGTCGGGTTTGGCCGGGTCGAGTCCGTGCTCGACGAGCAGGTGGCGTTGAATTCCGTTGATCTCGATATGGACCGTGGAACCCTCGCCCATTGGGGCCGGAGAGGCCAGAGAACCCCCTGCTTGCAGGCGAATTTCTTCGAATTGCCGCAGGGCCGCCCGGGCGGCGCGACCGACGTCATCGGGACGACTCTTGAGTCCGTCGAGTTCCTCGATCACCGTCAGCGGCACGACGATGTCGCAACCGGGATACGCGTGCAGACAGTTCGAGTCAGCGATCAGGACCGAAGTGTCGAGCACCACACGCGTCGCGGTGGGTGCTTCTGGTGTGGTGTCCGATCGGCGGCGGGAGCTCGCGCTCCGAGTTCTCTTCGTTGACTCGATCCGCACGTCTTCGGTCACCGAATCTCCCTTGTGTCGAGTTGCGTCGAGGTGGACAACTGCGGCGCGCGAAGCGCCGGCCCGGGCGGGGGAAACCCCGGCTGTCACAGTGTGTCGCAGAGTCGTGGGGCAGTGGTGGATAGGTCGGGAGAAAGAGGTCGCAGTGGTCGACCGGCAGCAATCGTGCCGACCCCGGCGGATCGGTCGACCGCGGTCGTTGCAGTTGCAACAAACAGAAGGCTTGTAAATGGTCGCCGAACCGAATCGAATGTGAGGAAGTTCCACCCGAGAACTGACAAGGAAGCGAATGATCACCACCGAGTCGAGGAGCACAGCTGACCGAGTCACTGGTTCCCGCTCAACAGTTTCACTGAGGGCCGCGGCCCCCATGAACTGT
>CAYNKE010000037.1:0-16352 GCA_964397715.1 uncultured Bifidobacterium sp.
ACGTCGGGCTGACAGGACTTGAACCTGCGACCTCTTGACCCCCAGTCAAGCGCGCTACCAAGCTGCGCCACAGCCCGTGGCGTGTCGGAGGAGCCTACCGGCCGAGCATCGCCGGGCGCCGGTCAGATGAACAGGTCGACGATTCGCCAGCCCAGGTAGAGGCACAGCGCGACGACGAGCAGTCTGAAGTGCCAGGGCGCCTTGGCGTCGGCCAACTCGTTGAGGTCGAGGTTCTTCGCGGTGATCACCGGACGTTCGAGAGTTCGACCGCACTGCGGACAGGAGCCGTCCTCGCGCATCGCACTCGGCGCGAAGTAGCGAGCACATTCTTCGCAGAACGGCATCACTCGCTCCGGCGTCGGACCCGCAACTTGATGGGCGTTGCTCCGAATTCGAAAGCCTCGCGAATCGAGCGCTCGAGGTACCGAAGATACGACTGCGGAAGTTCACGGTTCACGAAGAGAGTGAACGTCGGCGGATCCGTTGCCCCCTGCAGTGCGTACATCACCTTGGCGCCGCCACCGGCTGGCTGGCGTTGCTGGGCATCGGAGATGACCCGGTTGACGTCCTTGGTCGGAACACGCCGGTGGTATTGCTCGATCGCCCCCTGCAACACGGGCCGGAGCTTGTGCACTCCCTTGCCCGTGAGCGCAGAGATCTTCATGATGGGTGCTTCGCCGACGAAGTGAAGTTTTCTCTTCACTTCGGTCTCCACGTTCTCGCGGTCCTCGCCGGAGTCGACCATCTCCCACTTGTTGAGCACGACCACGATCGGACAACCGGCCGCGTCGATGCGCTCGGCCAGGCGCTGATCCTGCGCGGTCACACCTTCGGTGGCGTCGATCACGAGGAAGGCGATGTCGGCGTCGTCGACCGCCCGCAGCGCGCGAACGAGCGAGTAATACTCGGCAGAATCGTCGATACGCGAACGACGCCTCATTCCGGCGGTGTCGACGAAGACCACCGGACCGTCCTCGGTCTCGACGAGCGTGTCGATCGAGTCACGCGTCGTTCCCGGCATGTCGTGCACAACCGAGCGGTCCTCGCCCACGAGGCGATTGAAGAGCGTGCTCTTGCCGACGTTCGGTCGACCCACCAGAGCCACACGCGGTGGACGCTCGCCCTCGGTCCGGGGCGTCTCATCGAGCCACGGCAACTCGGCAGCCATCACTTCGGGAATACGAGCGATCACTTCGTCGAGCAGATCGCCGGCACGACGACCGTGCAGGGCGCTCACGGGGAGAGGTTCGCCGACTCCGAGAGACAGGAACTCCCAGCGATCGGTTTCGCGCCGATCGTTGTCGGCCTTGTTGACCACCAGGAGAATCGGAACGTCGGCTCGCCGGAGCCAGTTGGCAACCGATTCGTCGTCGTCGGTGATGCCCACCGACCCGTCGACGACGAACAGAACGAGATCGGCCGAGCGCACGGCCGCCTCGACCTGCCGACTCACCTTGGCATCGAGTTCGCTCCCCTGCGGGAGCCAGCCCCCGGTGTCCACGAGCAAGAAGCGGTGGCCGAGCCATTCGGCGGGTTCCTCCTTGCGATCACGAGTGACACCCGGACGGTCCTCGACGATGGCCACCTGTTCGCCCACGATGCGATTGAACAGTGTGCTCTTGCCGACATTGGGACGACCCACGATGACGACCTGGGGCAGTTCGGCCTCGATGTCGGTCATACCGGCTCCAGTGCTCGTCGCAGCGAGATCCCGTCGGTGGGGATCACCTCGACCGCTCGAGGAAGATCTTCGAGACGTTTTCCATCGAGGAAGCGGCCCTCGGACAAACATACGTCGGGCAACAAGTAACGATGACCTGCGGGCTCGGCCTCCAGAGTCCGGGCGAGATCGTGTCCGGTCATCAGACCGGTCACCGCAGTGTTGCCACCGAAGAACTCGTTGACCACCGGAACGACGCGCACGTCGTTGCGACCCAACGAGTCGACGAGTGGCGCGATCACCCGAGCACCGTACTCTCCCGTCAGAATCGCGATTGGTGCATCGCGAGTGACGCGACGCGAGATCGTGACCGATGTGGGGTCACCGCAACCGCGGAAACCGGTGTCGCCGGCGGGATTGCGCGGCGCGCGATAGCCGCTGGCCGGGGCTCCGTCGACCCAGGCGAAGAAGCCGCTCTGGGGTCCGGTTGGTTCGCTGACACGACCAGTGAACTCCCACTCGAAAGTCTTCGCCATCCCGATCCCGTCTTCGTGCATACCGAAACCCTCGTAGGTGTCGCCATCCGGAAATGGGACACCGGCCATGAGGTAGTACTCGTCGGCCGCGAACACCTTGCGCGTACCGAACAATTCGAGGAATCGCCTCTGCCAGGCATGGACGACGTCGATCACCGCGCGAGCTTCGTCGACGGTGTGTTCGCGCATCGAGGTCTCCGGGTTGAAGCGGCTGATCCCGAGGGGGACGACGGCCACACTCTTCAATTCGGGGAAACGATCGAGGACTCCCATCAACGTCTCGTCGAGACGGCTGCCATCGTTGATGCCGGGACACACGACGACCTGGCCGTTGACCGTGATGCCGGCGTCCAGGAGCGCCCGGAGCCAGCGCAGGCTCATCCCACCGCGACGGTTGCGCAACATCGCTGACCGCAGGTCGGGATCCGTCGAGTGAATGCTCACGTTGAGCGGAGACAAGCCTTCGGTGACCACTCGCTCGAGATCGGCCTCGGTGAAGCGAGTCAGCGTCGTGAAGTTGCCGTACAGGAAACTCAGCCGATAGTCGTCGTCCTTGAGATAGAGACTCGTCCTCATACCGCTCGGCAATTGATAGATGAAGCAGAACGGACAGTGGTTGTCGCACGTTCGGACGCGATCGAACACCGCGCTCGACACTTCGGCGCCGAGCGGCTCGCCCTCGTTCTTGTCGATCATGATCGAGATGTCGAGACCGTGACGGCGAACGTCGAGTTCGACCTCGGCGAGGTCGGCGAGAAGACGCCACTCGATCACGTCTCGCGGAACGGTTCCGTTGAGCGCCACGACTTCGTCGCCCACGAGAACTCCCGATCGGGCGGCTGGTGAATCGGGTGTGACCGCGACCACAATCGGAGACGATCGCCGTGCGGACATGCGGGGCAGGCTACCGACGCCTCTTCACGACCCGGGTTATCCTCACCGCATGTCGGTCGATCGCGTGCTGCTCGCGGCACCACGTGGTTTCTGCGCCGGTGTCGAGATGGCGATCAAAGCTCTCGCGTGGATGGTTCGCAGTTTCCCCGCGCCGGTGTACTGCTACCACGAGATCGTGCACAACAAGTTGGTGGTCGAGCGGTTCCAGAAGTTGGGTGTCGTCTTCGTCGACGACATCGCCGACGTGCCACCCGGACGACCGATCATGCTCTCGGCGCACGGCTCGGCGCCCGAGGTCGTGACCGCCGCCCGTGAGAGGGGTTCGGTGGTGGTCGATTCGGTCTGTCCACTCGTCACCAAAGTGCACCACGAAGTCAAGGTCCGCGCCGGCAAGGGCTACCGCATCGTGTACGTGGGCCACGACGGTCACGAGGAGGCCGTGGGCACGATGGCCGTGGCCCCCGATGCGATCTCTCGCGTCGAGTCGATCGCCGAGGTCGACGCGCTTCCCGATTTCGAGCAGCCCGTCGCACTCCTCGCCCAGACGACGTTGTCACATCGCGACTGGGAAGGTGTCGCGGTGCGGGTTCGCGAACGATTCCCCGCGGTGTGGACACCGGGGCGAAGCGACCTGTGTTTCGCCACCACCAATCGTCAGTCGGCGCTCATGTCGATGGCCCCGCAGTGCGACGCGATCGTCGTCATCGGGTCGGCCAACTCGTCCAACACCCGCGCCCTCGAGCGTCTCGCTCGAGAAGCCGGGTGCCCCCGCGTCTTCCGCGTGAACGGTGCCGACGAAATCCCGCGAGACGTGGCGGGCACGGTCGGCGTGACCGCCGGAGCCTCGGCTCCCGAGGAACTCGTGGACGCCGTCATCGCCCGTCTGGCTCCGCGCGCTGGCGTCGAGGAAGTCCGCATCACCGACGAGGACGAGTACTTCCCACCCCCGCGAAATCTCCGCGACCTCCAGGCCGCCGTCGACGCGGCCATCACCACGATGGCTGGTGGTTCGCTCGCGTCTCGACCGCTCGTCGACGACCGCTCGCTCGCCGCGAGCGACGTTCTGGAATTCCTCGCGGTCTGATCTTTCGCCGCTCGACGCGGCCGTCTGACAACCTGTGACGATGCTGTCCCCCACCGCCGACACCATTCGCCTCTTCCTCCACGTCCTGGCCGCATCGGTCTGGGTCGGAGGACAGATCGTTCTCGGCGGCCTCGTGCCGCGACTCCGCGCGGCGTTCCCCGAGAGCACCAAGGTCGCCGCGGCGGCGTTCGCCCGCGTGGCCTGGCCGGCCTTCATCGTGGTGGTGGCCACTGGCGTCTGGAACCTGATCGACATCGGCGTCAGCGACACCGCGACCAACTACCAGGTCACCGTGTTCGTCCACGTCTTTCTTTCGGCGCTCACCGGCATCAGCGCCGCGGTGCACTCGCTCGGACGAACGAAACTCGCCCTGGCGTTAGGGGGCGCACTCGGACTGCTCACCGCCTTGGCGGCGCTGTTCACCGGTCTGTTGCTGTCGACCGGTGCGTGACGATCAGTTCCGGGGAACCTTGCTCCAGGCCACGTCGCGGTCGACGCGCACGTCCCCGGGGAGACCGAGAACACGCTCGCCGAGGATGTTGCGCATCACTTCGCTCGTGCCGCCTTCGATCGAGTTCGCACGACTGCGCAGGAACGCCTTCTGAGGAGTCTCGTTGCCCATCGCGTGCTCCGGTCGCTTCTTCTCGAAGCCACCAGGCATGAGCATTCCGTCGGCGCCGAGCAGCGACACCGTGAACGAGTAGATGTCCTTGTGCAGTTCGGCCATCGCCAATTTGGCGATCGAACCTTCCGGACCCGGGTCTCCCATCTTGCGCATCTGCGAGGCGCGGATGTTGGTGAGACGCAGGAGCTCGGCGCGAGTCCAGAGCGACATCAACTCGTCCTTCGTCGCCGGATTGTGAGGACCCGATGCGTTGAAGGCCTTCACCGCGTCGCGGATCGGACCCGAGCCCTTGGCCGGAATCGCCCCGCCGATCGAGACGCGCTCGTTCATGAGAGTCGTGAGCGACACGCGCCAGCCGTCGCCGACGCTGCCGAGCATCTCGTCGTGCGAGATCCGGACGTCGGTGAAGTACACCTCGTTGAATTCGGCTTCGCCGGTGATTTGGTAGAGGGGACGCACTTCCACACCGGGCGCTTGCATGTCGACCACGAAGGCGGTGAGTCCGGCGTGCTTGACGGCTTCGGGATCGGTGCGCACGATCAACAAGCCCCAACGGGACAAGTGCGCGAGCGTCGTCCAGACCTTCTGACCGTTCACGATCCACTCGCCACCGTCACGGACGCCCTTGGATGACAGGCCCGCGAAGTCGGAACCCGAACCCGGTTCCGAGAACAACTGGCACCACACTTCTTCTCCGGTGAAGAGAGGACGCAGATAACGCTTCTTCTGGTCGTCGCTCCCCCACACCGCGACAGTCGGTCCGCACATGCCGTGACCGATCGGGTTGCGACCGACCGGGTTGGGAGCCCCCGCCGCGAAGAGACGCTCGTTGATGGTCCGCTGAAGCTTGGGGTTGAGGCCGAGGCCGCCGAAACCTTCGGCGAAGTGAACCCAGGCCAGACCCTTGTCGAACTGCGCACCGAGGAAGGTGACGGCATCGGTCTTGGTGGGCGGGAACTCGGCGAGAAGTTCGTCGATCAGCGAACTGACACGGACTTCGTCGGCGGTCTGTACGGCGGTGCTCATGAGCGAAAAACTAGTCAGCGCTGTCGTCGTCCGTCGGATCGACGGTGTGACCGGCGTCGGCTAGGCGGGCCAGTAGTTGATCGCGGACCGACGACCCCGGTTCACGGGCCTTGTCGTTCGCGACCCTCCACCCGAGGCGACTCGAATAGGTCAGCGGGGCTTCCCGGAGGCGCAGACCTTCGACGGCCTCGACTCGGGCGAAGAGCAACTCGTGATCGACCATCGTCTTCGAATCGATGATCCGGCAGTCGAGCCAGGCGATCGCGTCCTTCACGACCGGCAGCTCGTGCCAACTCTGCAGGAACTCGGTCGCGATGTAGTGGAACTTGCGTCCGGGATAGGAGAAGTACTGCCCGACGGCCACCTGGTCGCCAGCGAGAACCGAGACCGAGAACCGCCCGCTCTCCTTCATGAGCGGATACGTGTCGTGGCGTGGCGAGACCGACGCCATCACGATCGGCTCGGCGAAGCTCACCTGGGTGACCCAATGGCTGCAGTACGCCCGATCGACGCCGGCCCACGTCGACCCGACGACTTGCACACCGTGCATCATCTGGCCGAGGCACCGCTTCAGTGTCGGATCGATCATCGGATCATTGTGACATTCAGTTGAGGGGGGCCGAGAGCCGCCAGCGCTCGGCGGCTTCGCTCTCTCCGACCCCCGGCAGGAAAGAACGCAGTGTCATCACGCGCGCCAAAGTCCTGACCGACGAGAGATCCTCCGGGCGCGCGGAGTACAGCGACTTGAGATTGTTGAGCATCCGCTCGAGCAACGCATGACTCGACACCGGGGCGAACAACGCGTCGGGGATCACGACCTCGCGACCCGCGAGTTGCGACACCAGACGGCGGCAGCCTTCGCGATCGAGACAACGCCCACCCGCGAAGCAGTCGTAGAAGCGATCCAGTCGGCCGCCGTCGAACTCTCCGACGACGAAGTGCGCCGGCAGGCCGACCCCCGCCAGTGGTACACCCAAGCGCTCGCCGACTTCGATCATGACCACGGACAGCGTGATCGGAATACCGAGCCCGGTGGCGAGCACCCGATCGAGGAACGAGTTCTCGGGTTCGTAATACGCGTCGAGATTGCCTCGAAAGCGACGACCCTCGCCGAACAGATGCTCGGCGATCCCGCTCGCCGTGGGCGAAGGAACCGAGGCCGCGAGATCGTCGAGAAACGCGAGTTGACCGATGACGTCGAACTCGATGGGCCCTGACGACTCCTGCACACACCACGCCAGAACCAGTGCGGCCTCACCGGTGGAGAACGACGGAGCCGTCACGATTCGTGCGAACTCCTCGACCGCGAACGACTCCACATCTTCGAGGGTAGGCCACTACTCTGCGACGCATGTACCTGGGAACTCACGTCGCGACCACCCCCGACAAGTTGGCGCTCGTCATGGCCGGATCGGGCTACTCACAGACCTTCGCCCAACTCGATGCCGCAGCCAATCGCCTGTCGCAATTGCTCCGCTCGGCTGGGCTGCAGCCAGGTGACCACGTGGCGATCTGCATGGAGAACCACGACCGCTACCTCGAAGTCTTGTGGGGCTGCCACTACGCCGGACTCATCTATACGGCAGCGTCCTCACGTCTCACGAGCAACGAACTGTCGTACATCATCAACGATTGCGCCGCCAAGGTCTTCATCACTTCCAAGTACAAGGCCGATCAGGCCGCCGAGATCGTCGCGGCGACGCCCAACGTGTCCCTGCGCCTCATGCTGGGCGGCACGATCCCCGGATACGAGTCGTACGAGGACGCCGTCGCGCGCTTTCCTGCCGACGCGCTCTCCAACCGCGTCGCCGGCAACGACATGCTCTACTCGTCGGGAACCACCGGCCTTCCGAAGGGCGTGGCCAAGCCGTTCGACAACGCCCCTCTCGAGAGCACGCCCACGTCGGTGACCGGAACCCTCGGCATGCTCTTCGGGTTCACGTCGGACAGCATCTACCTCTCGCCGGCGCCGATGTACCACGCCGCCCCGCTTCGCTTCACGATGGCGGCTCAGGCCGTCGGAGCAACAGCGGTCGTGATGGAGCACTTCGACGCCGAGGACTACCTCAAGGCCGTGCAGGCGCACCGCATCACGCACAGCCAAGTCGTCCCCACGATGTTCGTCCGCATGCTCAAGCTCGACGACGCGGTTCGGGCCAAGTACGACGTGTCGTCCATCCAGTGCGTGATCCACGCCGCCGCCCCGTGCCCGATCCCCGTCAAGAAGCAGATGATCGAGTGGTTCGGGCGGGTGATTCACGAGTACTACGCCGGTACCGAAGGCAACGGGTTCGTATACTGCAACAGCGACATGTGGCTCGGCCACGAGGGAACCGTCGGAATGCCGATCGGCTGCACCCTGCACATCTGCAACGACGAGGGTGAGGAGTTGCCCGCGTACGAGAGCGGAACGATCTTCTTCGAGGGTGGCGCGACCTTCGAATACCACAACGATCCCGAGAAGACGAAAGGTTCACGTCATCCCAAGGGCTGGAGCACGCTCGGCGACGTCGGCTATCTCGACAACGACGGCTTCCTGTACCTCACCGACCGCAAGAAGGACATGATCATCTCCGGCGGCGTCAACATCTACCCGCAGGAGTCCGAGAATCTCCTCGTGACCCACCCCAAGGTCGTCGACGTCGCGGTGTTCGGAGTTCCGAACGACGAGTTCGGCGAAGAAGTCAAGGCTGTCGTCCAGCCGAAGGCCATGCCCGAATCGGCCGAAGCGGCCAAGGAACTCGAGCGCGAACTCATCGCCTTCTGTCGATCGAATCTCGCCGACGTCAAGTGCCCGCGCTCGATCGACTTCCGTCCCGAACTCCCGCGACATCCGACCGGCAAGCTCTACAAGCGCCTGCTGAAAGATGAGTACTGGAAAAACGCCGGACGCTCGATCTAAGCGCCCAGCACCACCATCTTGATCTCGGTCATCTCGCGCACCGAGTAGGCCGGGCCTTCACGGGTGTTCCCGCTGTCCCTCAGACCTCCGTACGGTTGCTGGTCGGCGCGCCACGTGGGCACTTCGTTCACGAGGACACCACCGAAATCGAGCGTGTGCACGGCCTTCAGGGCGGTGCCGATGTCCGCAGTGAAGATCGCGGCTTGAAGACCGAAGTCCGACTCGTTGGCCAGACGGAGCGCCTCGTCCACATCGGTGTACCGGGCGATCGCCACCACCGGCCCGAACACTTCACGGGCGCACACCTTCATCTCCGGCTTCACGTCCACGAGGACCGTCGGACGAAGCACGCCGCTCTCATCGACCGATCCTCCGAAGACCACGCGCGCGCCCTCGGCTGTCGCTTCGTCGATCCACGCGACGACGCGATCGCGCTCCGACGCGGAGATGAGAGCCGAGACTTCAGTCGCCTCGTCGAGTGGATCACCCACGACGAGCGTCGACACCTGTGCCACCAACTCGGCCACGAAGTCGTCCGCAATGGATTCGTGCACGAAGATGCGCTGCGTCGAGATGCACGACTGACCAGCATGGCTGAAGCCAGCCAATCGAATCTTGGCCGCGGCACCCTTCCAGTCTCCCGACGGTTCGATGATGACCGGGGCGTTGTTTCCGAGTTCGAGGCCGACTCGCTTGCGTGGAGCGCGAGCGCGAATCCCCCAACCGACGTCGGGCGAACCCGTGAACGTGATGAGGGCGACATTGGGATGATCGACCAGACCGTTACCCACCGTGCCGCCGCTTCCCGTCACCACGTGGATGAAGTCGGAGGGCAGTCCGCACTCGTCGATCAACATCTCGACCAAGCGAATGGACGAGAACGGCGTCTGCGAGGCGGGTTTCAGAACGACCGGACAGCCGGCCGCGATGGCCGGACCGACCTTGTGCACGACCAAGTTGAGCGGAAAGTTGAACGGGGCGATGGCGCCGACGACGCCGATCGGGACGCGCAACGTGAAGCCGACCTTGCCCTCGCCGGCTGGGAGCGCATCGAGAGGGACCACGTCGCCGGCCAACTTGCGCGCCTCGGCGGCCGAGAAGCGAAACGTTCCGACGGCTCGATCGACTTCGACCCGAGCCGTTCGCAGCGGCTTGGCGGCTTCGGCGGCGACGATTCGTGCGAATTCTTCGCGGTGACGATCGAGTGCCACGGCCGCGGCGTCCAGGATGGCCGCCCGGCGGTGAAGTGGCAGGCCGGTCGACAGTGCGCCTCGCGCGCTCGCCACCGCGCGCTCGACATCGGCCGACGTGCACGCGGGCACGGTGCCGATCACCGATCCATCGAAGGGATTGCGTACTTCGATCACGTTTCCCGTTCCCGCGAAACTTTCGCCAGCGAGTCGGATCGTGTGGGATGGCGTGTTCGACATGGAAGCGACGATACTGATGGCCGTGCGCACCCATCCGTATCTCGCCATCAATCACGAGGGCGGATTCATTCCCTTCGCCCATCGAGGCGGAACCGGCCACGCGCCCGAGAACACGATGGCGGCCTTCCGCCACGCGTACGACCTCGGGTATCGCCACCTCGAGACCGACGTGCACGCCACCGCCGACGGAGCATTGGCCGCCTTTCACGACGATGACCTGAATCGAACCTGCGGGCGGCCCGGGCGAATCGGTGAACTCCCGTGGTCGGAAGTCGCCGCGGCCCGCATCGCTGACGATCACGCGATTCCGCTGCTCTCCGATCTCCTCGAAGAGTTCCCCGATGCGTACTTCAACATCGACGCCAAGAGCGACGCCGCCGTCGATCCGCTCCTCGCGATTCTCCATCGCCACGCCTGTCTCGACCGGGTGTGCATCGGCTCGTTCAGCCACCGGCGACTGGTCACCGTTCGGCGTCGAGTCAAGGTGTGCACGAGTGCGAGCCCGATCGAAGTCGTTCGCTGGTTGGCCGGGTCGACACCGTCCGGACCCGACTGCTTCCAGGTGCCCGTCTCACAGGGCCCGATCAGCGTGGTGACCGAACGTTCGGTCGCTCGCGCCCAGCGCGCCGGGAAACCCGTTCACGTCTGGACGATCGACGATCCCCGCGAGATGCAGCGACTCATCGACCTCGGCGTCGACGGCATCATGACCGACGATGCAGTAACACTCGAGCGGATCGCCCGGCTCAACGGCCGGTGGCCGCGCTCCTGACTCTCAGTTCGCGCAATCCCCTGATCACGAAGTTCGGCTGATATTCGGGTTCACGGCTCAGTTCGAGGTTCGGGAAACGCCCGACCAGTTCGCGCAGCGACACGTCGATCTCCTGGCGCGCCAAGGGGGCTCCGACACAGAAGTGGATACCGCCACCGAACCCGATGTGGGCCGTGTCACCCCGCCCAACATCGAAGACGTCGGGGTCCGGAAACCGACGAGGATCTCGCTCGGCCGATCCGAACAACATCGCGACTTCGTCACCGACTTCGAGACGCTGACCGCAGACCTCGACACCGTCCTCCAGAACCCAGCGTTCGAACAACTGCAGCGGGGCGTCGAACCTCAGAAGTTCTTCCACCGCGGTCCGAGTGTCGACCTCACCGTCGACGAGACGCCTCCACTGCTCGGGATGATGCATCAGCGCGCGCACACCGTTGCCGAGGGTGTTGACCGTGGCCTCGTGACCGGCTTCGAGTAGAACCATCGTCGTCGACACGATTTCGTCTTCGGTCAGAACGTCACCCTCGTCCTCCACGCGGACCAGTTCGGACACGAGCAATCCGTCGGGGGACCGCCTTTTCTCGGCGATGAGCGCGCGGGTGTAGTCGATGTACTCCGCGGCCGCCCGATCGGCCCGGGCGCAGACGTCTTCCGGTGTCGCGAGTTCGTACATCCTCACGATCGCGTGCGACCAGTCGAGCAGCGCTCGAGTGTCGGCTCGGGGAACGCCGAGCATCGATGCGATCACCGCCACCGAGTACGGCTGCGCGTAGTCGGCGACGAGATCGAACTCCCCCGAGTCCTCGCAGACGTCGAAGACCTCCGCCGACAGCGCCTCGATCGCCGGGCGCATCGCGGCGACCGCTCTTGGTGTGAAGACCTTGGCCACCAGTCGCCTGATTCGAGTGTGATCCGGCGGCTCGAGACACAGGAGCGACCACCGCTCGTGTTGGTGGAACGCCGTCCAACGCGCATCGGGTTCGGGTCGGCCCACATCGGCGTGGGAGAAGAGGTGCGTGTAACTGCGCCCGAGTCGCCGGTCGCGCAGGGTCTCGTACACGTCGGCGAATCGCGTGAGCGTCCACTGCCCGGTCGACGGATTGCGAAAGATCGGCGTCGCCTCGCGAATCTCGTTGAGCACGGGATAGGGATCGGCGATGAAGTCGGGGTCCGACGGGCGGAACCGGTCGACGACGTCGAAGGACGCCATGCTCACTTCACCAGTGGCATGACCTCGTGCATGAAGCGCGCCATTTGCTCATCGGCCTTCTTGTACGAGTCGCCGAGCATGTGCGGGAAGATCGTCATGTAATCGAGGCCGATGAGGTCCTTGTAGAACTGCACGCCCTCGGCGACCTGCTCGGGTGTGCCGAGAAGGATCGTCTTGTTGTCGACAGACTCCTGCAGCGTCGGAATGAGGCCCGGCTTGGCGGGCTTGCCGTCCTCGCCCATGTATCCGCGGCTCCATCCGTACGGACCGAGAAACTTCCAGAACTCGTCGTGACCCGGAGTCGCGCTTTGCCACGCCTTCTCGTGCGAATCCTCGATTCGAATCGAGATCACGAGCATGCGGTTCGCACTCGGCGCCAACGTCTGACCGTCGTGAGCCGCGGCGTACTTCTCGGCGTAGACGTCCCAGAACCGCTTGATGAAGGAGTAGTGCTGGTTCCAGAAGACGGCCGAGTGTCCGACCTTGGCCACGTAATCGAGTGTCGGCGGACTGGTCACGGCCTGCCAGATCTCGAAGGGGTACAGCGGTCGGGGCACGAGAGTGAGGTCCTGCACCGTGCTGCCGCGATCGGGTATGCCAGGGAGCGGTATCTGGAAGTGCTTGCCCGAGAAACTGAACGTCTCCTGGGAGAGCGCGCGGCGGACGATCTCCATCGACTCCTCGAAGACCTCGCGATTCAAGTCGTCGTCAGCCGACTTCTCGGGATTGTCGTGCGAGCCGATCGAGACGCCCTTGTCGTTGAGATGCAACACCTCGCGCGGAACGGTTCCACGGCCGACGCCCAGAACACCGCGACCGCCGGACAAGTTGTGCAGGGTGGCGAAGTCCTCGGCCAGACGCAAGGGGTTCCACTGCGGGACCACGTTGAACATCGCACCGAGCTTGATGCGCTTGGTCTGAGCGGCGATCCAGGCCGAGATCAACAGACCGTTCGGGATGACCTCGTAGCCCTCGTACTGGAAGTGGTGCTCGGTGGTCCAGAACGACTCGAAGCCGAGGCGGTCGGCTTCGATCGCCGAGTTGACGTAATCGAGCGTCGCTTTCCACATCTGGTCGTTGGTGAAACGACGATCCATCGGGTGCGGCGGACCGCCACCCGCATCGTCCATCTCGACGCCACCGAAGAAGAATGCACCGACCTTCACGAGACCTCCCTGACGGGCCGAGAGTATCAGTCGGTCCGAAGTCGCCTAGGGCCGTTCGTCCGTCCAGGTCGTGGACGACGTCACGGACACGAGTCGGCCGCGACGATAAACCCGTCGATCCACGGGCGCATCAGCCACGGCTTCGCGGACCGACCCGGCGCGAATGAGCACGATGTCGGCCGGCGAGCCGGCGACGATGTCGACCGGCGACGAGCCGAGCACTCGCCGAACGTCGTTGCTCACCATCCGATACGCGTCGTCGGGTCGCTGATGCGCCGCCATCACGAGAAGCGCGGCCGTCTCGAGCGGATCGGAGCGCCCGACCGGGTTGAACGGGTCCTGAACGTTGTCGCCACCGGCGGCCACGAGAACGCCGGCGTCGCGCAACACGTCGATCGGCGTGATTCCGCGGGGCATCGCCGTGGTGTGATCCCAGCCCTGGAGGAACAGATTCGTCTGCGGGAGAGGAACCACTGAGATTCCGGCTTCGGCGACTCGTGCGGCAACGGACTTCTGCACATCGAGCGGTTGCATCGACAGGCTCACACAGTGACTCGCGGCGACCGGCGCCGAGAATCCGCGATCGATCACCGCGCTCGCCAGATCTCGCAGTGTGAGCATCTCGGTGTCGAGTGTCTCGTCGACGTGCAGGTCGACGCCCACCCCCGCTTCGGTCGCAGCGGTCAACGCCACATCGATCATTGCGACGCCATCGGTCTCGAGGTGCGGGCAGCCACCCACCAGATCGACTCCATATTCGAGGGCGCGTTTCAGTGCCTGCCGGTTTCCCGCTCCGGCCGGACCGCTGAGCGGCGAATGCATCAACGCAACCAATTGCACGTCGACGAGATGCGCCAGCGACCGACGCGCGGCATCGACGGCGCGCAGATGAACGAGATCGGGGTCGGACTCCCCCACGTTCACGTGCGAACGAACCAGAGTCACTCCCGAGGCGACCAGTTTGAGAAGTGCCTTCTCGGCGCGCTCGGTCATTTCGTCGAGACCGAACACGCCACGCTCGGCGGCTCCGATCCAGGCCTCGATCGCGCCCATGAGGTCGCCCTTCGGATTCGGGACCTTGTGAGCGGTGAGCGCCTTGTCGAGGTGGGCGTGCGGTTCGGCGAGAGCCGGCAGAGCGACCCACCCCATTCCGTCGAACTCGTCGGTCGCGTCGGCCCGAAGTCCCGCACCGACACGGGTGATCGTCTCGCCCTCGATCAGGATGTCGACGAGAGTTCCTCGATCGTCGACGACGTTGCGGATCAGCGACGAAGTCACGGGGAGATTCTGGCACGGTGACTCTCGGCGTCACCGACCGAGTCGGATCGAAGGACGAAACCGATCGGCCGTGCGAGACTGCGCGGATGAAGTTCGGGGTCTGGATCTATCCGGTGGCACCAGCCGATTCGATCGTCGACGCCATCGTTCGACTCGACGGAGCCGGCGTCGACGAAGTCTGGGTCGCCGACGAAGGAGTCGCCCGAGACCCGTTCGCGCTCTTTTCCGCTGCCGCGTCGCGAACGTCCCGCATTCGATTCGGAATCGGCATCACGACACCGCTGTTGCGTCATCCCGGGGCGGTGGCCGCCACAGCCATGACCGTCGACGAACTCAGTAACGGGCGACTCACACTCGGCTGGGGCGTCGGCGGTCACGAATCGCTCGGACCGTTCGGTATCTCGACTGATCGACCAGTCGGCGTCGTGAGAGACGCTCTCCGCATCGCTCGCGCGGTCATGACCAACGCCGCCGTCGATGGTTACGAACCTCCGGCGCATGCTTCGCCGAGTCGGCTGCTACCCCAGTACGTCGGAGCTCGGGGCGAACAGCTCAATCGGCTCGCGTCTCGCGAAGCCGACGGCGTCTTTCTTTCGGGCTTCGAGCGTCAGGCCATCGGCCCGGTGATCGCACTCGCCCATTCGCACCGACCAGTCGCAGTCGCGCTCTACCAATCGGTCCGCTTCGCGTCGGCCGAGGATCGTTGGTCGATCGCGGGCTCCCCGTCCGATCTCGTTCCGAAACTCGTGTCCCTCATCGAAGAGTTCCGCCCCGACAGCCTCGGTCTGGCTCTCGTCGACGGCTCCGATCTGGACACGATGGTCGAGGGAGCGATCGCGACCATCGCCCACCTCCGAGACGCCGTCACCTGACCCCGCTTACACTTCGATCGTGGCTCGCGACTACTCACTCACCGGACCCGAGAACGAAGCCGCCCTCGGCCGCGGACTGGCCGGTGCCGATTGGTACAAGTCGCCGATCGAACGCGATGCACTGCTCGCGATCATGACCCGACGCGATCGACCCGCGACGCTCCACACGATTCTCTGGCTCGTCCTGACCATCGGCGCCGGATGGTGGCTCGTCGCCTCGTGGATCTCGTGGTGGACGATCCCGGCGGCTTTCGTCTACGGGACTCTGTACGGTTCTGCGTCCGACGCCCGCTGGCACGAGTGCGGTCACCGAACGGCCTTCAAGACACGCTGGGCGAACGACGTCGTGTATCTCGTCGCATCGTTCATGGACGTACGAGAGCCGGTTTCCTGGCGCTGGAGCCATCACCGGCACCACGCCGACACGATCATCGTCGGCCGCGATCCCGAGATCGCCTATCAACGGCCCGTGAAATTCTGGAAGATCTTCGCCGACATGTTCGGTCTCCTGAGCACGTGGGCCGAGTTCAAGAAGTACGGCGCCAACGTCGTCGGGCGTCTCACTCCGTCGGAAGCCGATTACGTGCCACCGCGCGAAACGTCACGTGCGATCTTCTGGGGGCGCGTGCACGCCGCGATCTGGATCGCCACGATCGCCGTCTCGATCGTCACGACGAGTTTCCTGCCGTTGATGCTCGTCGGACTGCCATCTCTCTACGGTCGCTGGCTTCTCGTCGTATTCGGTACGACTCAGCACGCCGGACTCGCCGAGGACGTCCTCGATCACCGACTCAACACTCGCACCGTGTACATGAATCCGGTACTTCGATTCTTGTACTTGAACATGAACTACCACCTCGAGCACCACATGTTCCCGTCGGTGCCGTACCACAA
>CAYNKE010000038.1:0-16143 GCA_964397715.1 uncultured Bifidobacterium sp.
CCCTGCAGCGTCTCGACCAGGCCCGCGGCCTGCACCGCGGCGACGAGGGTCGAGAAGTCGGGATTACCGCTCGCCACGGCGACGATGTCTCCGGCCTCGGCGGCCGGCTCACTGGCCGCAACCGTGGTTTCGGCATTGGGCTTGTCGTCGCCACAGGCCGCGAGAGCGACCAGGGCCACGGCGAGAGCAGCGATCTGCTTGCGCATGGGTATCTCCTTGTGATGTTGGGGGGAACGAGTCACGGCAGAACCGAAACTCATTTCCTTCCTACTTCACTAAAAGCCCCAGGTGAGAGATTTAGCAGTAAGACAACTGTCACGAGTTTCGTGAAACTGAGGGCCACACGGCCTCCAGGGCCGAGCGGACCTCGCCCAGATAACGACCGACGTCGTCAGGGCCGGTTTCCAGCAGGCGGCGAACCACCGCCGCCCCCTGAATCACGCCATCAGCGACTCGGGACGCCTCGACGGCCTGGTCGGCGTTCGACACCCCCACCCCCACCACGACGGGAACATCGGTCAGCGGTTTGAGTCTCGCCGCCAAGGCCGTCGCCGTGCCGGCCAAAGTCGCTCGCTCCCCGGTCACACCGAGAAGTCCGACCGAATAAACGAAGCCCCGCGCTCGTGCGCAGATCCGGGGAAGGCGTTCGTCGGGTGCGGTAGGAGCAGCGAGCATCACCGTTGCGACTCCCGCGTCATCAGCGGCTTCGCACCACGGCCCGGACTCCTCCAACGGCAGGTCGGGAACGATGGCACCGGCGATACCCGCCGACGCCAGTTGATCGGCGAAGCGTTCGTGGCCCGCGTGATGAACGGTGTTGTAGTAGCACATCACCACGAGGGGGACACCGACGTCCAGACGGCGCGCCTCGGTGAGGATCGAGACCGGGGTCGCGCCGGCATCGAGGGCCCGCTGGCTCGCCTCCTGGATCACCGGACCGTCCATCACCGGGTCGGAGAACGGAATGCCGATCTCGATCGCGTCACTCCCCGCCGCGGCCGCCGCGCGAACCGCGTCCTGCCAACCCGCGAGCCCACCGGTCACGTACGGGATCAGGATCTTGCCACCCGCAGTGCGCCGCGCACGCAGAGCGGACTCGAGATCCCGCATCAGCCGAGGATCTCCATCATCTGACCGACGTCCTTGTCGCCACGCCCCGACAGATTCATGAGCACGGTTTGACCGCGCAGCGACGCACTCTCTCGGACGATCCATGCCAAGGCATGAGCGCACTCGAGGGCCGGGATGATTCCTTCCGTACGAGCCATCAACTGGAACGCCGCGATCACTTCGTCGTCGGTCACCGTGGGGTACTCGGCTCGACCGATGGACGCCAGATACGAGTGTTCGGGTCCGACGCCCGGGTAATCCAAACCGGCCGAGATCGAGTGAGCCTCCTGAACCTGGCCGTACTCGTCCTGCATCAGAAAACTCCGCATTCCATGAACCACGCCCGGCACACCGCGCCCCACAGCGGCGCCGCCCGCGGGCTCGACTCCCACCAGACGGGCCGACGTGTCGACGAAACCCGAGAAGATTCCGATCGCATTGGAGCCCCCGCCCACACACGCCACGACGACATCGGGATCGGCGTCGAAGCGAGCGCGCATCTGCTCGCGGGCCTCGTCGCCGATCACGCGGTGGAACTGACGAACCATCCACGGATACGGATGCGGACCCATGACCGACCCCAGGCAGTAGTGGGTCGTCTCGACGGACGCGACCCAGTCACGCATGGCCTCGTTCACGGCGTCCTTGAGGGTTCGGCTGCCGCTGTGAACGGCCTCGACCTCGGCTCCGAGGAGTTTCATTCGGAACACGTTCAGGGCCTGCCGTTCGACGTCGACAGCTCCCATGTACACCTTGCACTCGAGACCGAGGAGGGCGGCGGCGGTCGCCGAGGCCACGCCGTGCTGGCCGGCTCCCGTCTCGGCGACGATGCGCTTCTTTCCCATGCGCTTGGCCAGAAGTGTCTGGCCGAGCACGTTGTTGATCTTGTGCGAACCGGTGTGATTGAGGTCCTCGCGCTTCAGGACCAGCCGCAATCCGAGCCGGGCGCCGAGTTGATGACACTCGGTCAGAATCGAGGGACGACCCGCATACTCACGCAGAGTCGCATCGAGGTCTCCGCGGAAGATGGGATCGTCCCATGCGTCGCGAAATGCTCGCTCGAGTTCTTCGCAGGCGGGCACGAGTGTTTCGGGGACGAAGCGACCGCCGAACTCGCCGAAGCGGCCCGATGACGACGGTTCCGACATGATCGAGCGTTCCACGGCACCTCCCATAGGGACTCATGTTCGCATCCCCGGGCACCAGAACCTCATTCGATTGCCGGTCCCGCAGGTGAAGTCGGTTACTCGTCGGACCAGTCGTACGGGAAATCGTCGCCGCCCTCGAACTCGGCCGGCGCCGCGGCCCGGGCCGCGGCGATGAAACGCCGCACTTTCACCGGGTCCTTGCGGCCGGGGCTCGCTTCTACACCTGACGCCACGTCGACGCCCCACGGCTTGACGATGTCGATCGCCGATGCGACGTTCTCTGGCGTCAGCCCTCCGGCGAGGATCAGACGCAAGCCGCCCGGAATCGCGTCGACGAGCTTCCAGTCGAACAACTTCCCCGAACCCGGATCCGGCGCATCCACGAGAACGAGATCCGTTCCGTATTCATTGGCCCGAGACGCCTCGGGGGAGCCGGCTGTCACCGCCTTGATGATCCACCGCACGTTGTCGGCGAGCATCGCGACATGACGTGCGGTCTCCCGGCCGTGCAACTGCACCGCTTTCACGCCGGCTCGCGACGCGACGTCGAAAACACGATCGGGCAACTCGTCGCGGAACACGCCGACCGTCAGAATCTCCGGTGGCAAGCGACGTGTGATGTCGTACACGACCTGAGGTGCGACCTGACGAGGTGACGGTGCGAACACGAAGCCGACCGCGTCGGCTCCCATCGCCACGGCGAGCAAGGCGTCGTCCTCGTTGGTGATCCCGCAGATCTTGACGAACACGAATCAAAAGTACCCGCCGGATCCGACGGGTTGGGTGACCCTTAACGGACGCGGAGGTCGCGAAGCGCCGACGACGGGTCGGGGGACTTCACGAGAGACTCCCCCACCAGAATCGCGTGGTAGCCGGCGCGACGAAGACTGGTCGCGTCATCGGGGCCGCGGACGCCGCTCTCAGCCACCTTCACGACGTGGTCCGGGATGACGCCCGCCATCCGCACGGCTCTCGCATGATCGACGTCGAAGGTCACCAAGTCGCGCTGATTCACACCGACGAGTCGACTACCCGAGCGCACCGCGACGTCGATTTCGGGTTCGTCGTGAATCTCCACGAGAACGTCGAGATCGACCTCGTGCGCAACGCCGGCCAGATGAACCAACTCGTCCGACGACAATGCTGCGGCGATCAGCAACACGCAGTCGGCGCCGACGAGTCGCGTATCGAGAACGTCGCGCTCCGACACGGTGAAGTCCTTCCGCAGAACGGGCAGCGCGACGGCATCACGCGCCCGGCGAAGATCCTCGAACGACCCGCCGAAATGCGGAACGTCCGTGAGGACCGAGAGACAGCTCGCTCCCCCATCGGAGTACTGACGCGCCAGCCGAGCCGGGTCGAGATCGGAGAAGAGGTCACCTTTCGACGGCGACCTCCGCTTGATCTCGGCGATCACGGCCAATGAATCAACCGAGTCGCGGCGAAGACGCTCAGCGAATCCGCGCGGTAGTGGCAGATCGCCGATCCGCGAACGCAGATCACCCAGCGCGCGCGTGTCGGTTGCGGCTCGCTCGCGATGGTGCTCGACGATTCGGTCGAGGTACGTGGCGGGCCGCTCGGCCAGGTCAGGCTCCCTTGCCGCCGAGTGGTGCCACGAAAGTGAGTTCGGGACGACCACCCAGGAACGGACCGATAGCCGGACCGAGGGCCTTGAAGGCCTCCGAGCCCATGTGCTCGTTCAGCGCATCCTGGCTCTCGTACAACTCGTACATGTAGAGCACGTCGGCCGCGTTGGGGTCGGCGTGCAAGATGTAATAGATCGTGCCCTTCTCGGCCTTGGCGGTCTCGAGGGCGACCCCGAGTGCCTTGGCCAGATCGTCACGCTTTCCCGGCGCGGCCGGAATCTTGGCCCACACGGCGACTTTCGACATGTTTCCCCCTTCGCAGGACGACGTCCGGTGCGGACGACGACTGAAACCTAGACGGGCGCGGCGGGCGATCAGAACCCGAGGCGCCCGCGCAGTTCGGATTCGAGATCGGAAATCGGGACTCGCACCTGCTGAGTGGTGTCGCGGTCGCGCACCGTGACCGCACCGTCCTCGAGGGAGTCGAAGTCGACCGTGATGCACAAAGGCGTCCCGATTTCGTCCTGACGGCGATAGCGCTTGCCGATCGACTGCGTGTCGTCGTATTCGACCATGTAGCGATCGGAGAGCCGCGCGAAGATCTCCCGCGCCAGAGGCGTGAGAGTGTCCTTCTTGCTCAGCGGCAGGACGGCAACCTTGTACGGCGCGAGTCGAGGATGCAGGCGCAGGATCGTGCGGGCCTCTCCCCCCACCTCGTCCTCGTCGTACGCGGCGAGAAGGAAGGCGGCCATCGCCCGGTTGACTCCGGCCGCCGGCTCGATCACGAACGGCACGTAACGCTCGTTGGTGCCCTGATCGAAGTAATCGAGACGCTGACCCGAGTGATTGGAGTGCTGCGTGAGATCGAAATTGGTGCGTTGAGCGATGCCTTCCAGCTCTCCCCACCCCCACGGATATTCGAACTCGACGTCGGCGGTCCCCGCCGAATAGTGGCTGAGTTCGTCGGCGTCGTGGGCACGCAAGCGCAGCATCGACGGTGGGATTCCGAGATCGACGTACCACTGCAGGCGCGTCGCGCACCAGTACTCGTACCACTTGGGCCCTTCGGCGGGGGGCACGAAGAATTCGAGTTCCATCTGCTCGAATTCGCGAGTACGGAAAATGAAGTTCCCCGGGGTGATCTCGTTGCGAAAGCTCTTTCCCACCTGGGCGATACCGAAAGGCGGCTTCTTCCGGCTCGTCTGCAGAACATTCGAGAAGTTGACGAACATTCCCTGGGCGGTCTCGGGTCGCAGGTAGACCTCGGCTCCCGAACCCTCGACCGGACCGGCGTACGTCTTGAACATCAAGTTGAAGGCCCGGGCGTCGGTCAGGGTGTTCTTCGCCTTGCAGTTCGGACACACCGAGCGATCCTCGAGATGATCCTCACGGAACCGCTGTTTGCACTCGCGACAGTCGACCAGCGGGTCGCTGAAGTTGGCGAGGTGGCCGCTGGCTTCGAACACTTGCGGCGGACCCAGAATCGCGGCATCGATGAGGACGACGTCGTCGCGCTTCTGGACCATCTCGCGAACCCACGACTCGCGCACGTTCCGGAGCATCAGCGAGCCCAGCGGCCCGTAGTCGTAACTCGAGCGGAATCCGCCGTAGATCTCGGCCGATGGATAGACGAAACCGCGGCGCTTGCAGAGGTTGACGATTTGCTCGAGGTCGGAGGCGGGCACGGCTCTCCAGCCTACGGCTCTCTGACGCTCGGCAACGTTCGAGCGTCGTGACGCTCGAAGATCGCCACGGAACGAAGACGCTTCTCCACGTGGTACTCGAAGGCCCTCGTGGCAACAGCGGCGACTTCGTTGACGATCGGGTCGTCGAGTACCTGTCCCTCCGGACGGTGGACGCGGTCGAGTGCGTCTCCGAGGCGACCGCCGAGTACGTCGCGAAGGAGCGTCAGAGCCGCACTCGACACGCCCACACCCGATCGACAGGTTCGGCACTGCACTCCCCCGCGTTCGAAGTCGATGGCCACGAGCGGCGAGTCGGCCGACTCCCCCCGTCCACAGCCGACGCACTGGTCGAGTTCGGGCCGGACTCCGTCGGCGGCCAGAAGGCGCAACAAGAACGCTGGCACGACGAGTGCCGACGGACGCTCGGCCAAAGTCTTGCGCACACCCACGAGCATCCGAAACGTCTCGGGAACCGGTTCGCGATCGGGCACCAACTGATCAACCGCTTCGAGAACCGCGAGTCCTTCGGTCATCACGTCCAAATCGCCGAACATTCGGCCCGACGAGTCGATCGTCTCGACCTGATTGACGACGTCCAGATTCGTGCCCCGATGCAACTGCACTGCGACGTGCGACATCGGTTCGAGCCGTCCCCCGAATTTCGATCGGGTCTTGCGCACACCTTTGGCGACGGCGCGCACCTTTCCGTGATCGCGGGTGAGAAGAACGACGATGCGGTCGGCCTCCCCGAGCTTGTACGAGCGGATGACCACGGCCTCGTCGCGATACAGACGACTCGTCACTCGACGACCCCGCCGAAACGGCGCTGGCGTACCGCGAACTCGTCGATTGAGCGGAGTACGTGCTCCGACGTCAGCGACTCCCACGTGGCATCGATGTACACGAGCTCGGCGTAGGCCAATTCCCAGACCAGAGCCTGCGGAACGATGTCGGGCTGGCCGACGACGATCACCAGATCGACGTCGTCGTCGGCTCCGAGAGCGCGTTGGATGGTCGCTTCACTGACCTCGCTGGCTGTTCCGAGCGAATTCACGGCTTCGACCAGGTTCGCGCGACCGTCCGGCCGCGGGTCGGCCACGACACGGCATCCGTCGACGTCGGTGCGACGTTGCTCGACCGGACGACCACCCGAGGTCGGCACGATCCGAAGCGATTCGACACCCACTCGGGCCGCCGCCGAACCGAGACGATTCAGTCGCTCGCTCCAACCGTCCTCGGACAGGTCGGCCCACTCGTCGAGTGAACCGGCCACCACGATCAGGTGACGCGCCGCCGGGGAGGGCTCGGGAGCGGCGCGACGACGACGAAACACGACGACCATTGTGGCTCACCGGCTCTCCTCCGAGTCGCACGGCTACCCTCATGGCGTGCACCTGGCCTGCATCATGGATGGAAACGGGCGCTGGGCGACGCGTCGCAATCTTCCGCGGACCGCTGGTCACACCGCCGGCGAAGAGAACCTCGCCGAGGTCGTGAGAATCTGCGTCCGGCGTCGAGTCGACTGGTTGACCGTGTTCGGGTTCTCCACCGAGAACTGGGTCCGTCCTCGTCGCGAAGTGCGCCACATCCTGGGCTTGCACGAACGACTCTTCGGCCGTGTGGCCGAACTCAACGAACTGAACGTTCGCATCACCTGGATCGGCCGCCCCTTCGACGACCCGTCGTCGCGGACTCCTCGCTACGTGCAGAAGGCGATCGCCAAGGCGGTTGCCGACACGAGCCTGAACACCGGAATGACGCTGACTGTCGCGTTCGACTACGGGAGTCGGGCCGAGATCCTCGACGCCGCGAGACGCGCGGTCGCGCTCGGACGTCCAGCCACCGCAGCCGACCTGTCCGCCGCCATGTATCTCCCCGACATGCCTCCCGTCGACGTCGTCGTGCGAACGTCCGGCGAACGACGGGTCTCCAATTTCTTGCTGTGGCAGTCCGTTGGGGCGCCGATCTTCTTCACCGACAAGACGTGGCCCGAATTCTCCGCCGACGACATCGATGCCGCGCTGGCCTTGGCCCACGCGAATCAGCGAACCTGAGACGTGACGCGCCGTCATCCGCTGTCGGTTCGCGACGCACTCGACGTCGCCACCAGCGCACTCGAACGCTCCGAGGAGCGCCCCGGGCAGCGCGCGATGGCCGAGCACGTCGCCACGGCGCTCGACACCGGACGCCACGCGATCGTTCAGGCGGGTACGGGCACCGGGAAGACTCTCGCCTATCTCGTTCCGGTCGTACTGTCCGGGAGGCGCGCGGTCGTCACCACGGCGACCAAAGCCCTGCAGGATCAGATCGCACGCAAGGACCTGCCCCTGCTGCGAGACACGGTTGCCCGTGAGATCGGCCGCGAACTCACCTGGGCCGTCGTCAAGGGACGACAGAACTACCTGTGTCGACAGCGTGTCGCCGAGCTGGCGAACGGCGAACCGACTCTCTCCGACGAGCTGCGTCGAGTTCCGTCCAAAGTCCTCATCGAGGTGACCCGATGGGCCGACACCACCGAGACCGGGGACCTCTCGGAATACCCCGGTCGTCTCGATGCCGCGACGACGACGGCACTCACCGTGTCGAGCGACGAGTGCCCGGGCGCTCGCCGTTGCCCGGCCGGCGGTGAGTGTTTCGCCGAGATGGCCCGCGACCGAGCCGCTGAAGCCGACGTGGTCGTCGTCAACACCCATCTGTACGGGCTGAACGTCGCGACCGACGGTTCGATCCTTCCCGAGCACGATCTCGTCGTCATCGACGAAGTGCACGGCCTCGAGGACATCGTGAGCGACAGCGTGGCTCTGTCGCTCTCGAGTGGCCGATTCCGGTGGCTGTCGTCGATCGTCGGACGAGTGATCGCACAACCCGATCTCCTACAGCGCATCGACCGTCACGGACCCTCACTGGACGCCATCCTCGCTCCACTCGTCGGCAACCGACTCGGTACTCCGCTTCCCGCCGAGTTGACCGCCATCGTCTCGGCGGCTCGTCTCGGACTCGACGACGTGCTCGACGCCCTCCGCAACGTGACAACGACCGACGTGGATGCCGACCAACGGCGACTCCGCGCACAACAAGCCGCGACGCGACTGGCGAACGGCCTCGACCACGCACTGACGGTCGACGATCGCTTCGTCCCGTACGTGTCGGGCTCGACCAACCACCCAATTCTCGAGATCGCGCCCCTCGACGTCGCCCCGGTCCTCGCGGCCGGGGTCTGGAGCGGTCGAACCGCGATCCTCACCAGTGCGACGGTCCCGCAGAATCTCCCAGCACGAATCGGATTACCCGACGGCGAATTCGACGCGATCGACGTCGGTAGCCCATTCGACTACGAGAACAACTCCCTGCTCTATTGTCCGTCGAAGTTTCCCGGCCCGAACACTCCGCAATTCACGACCGCGATGCACGACGAGCTGTATCGCCTCATCGTCGCGGCGGGTGGTCGCACTCTCGCGCTGTTCACGAGTTTCAGGGCTCTCGATCAAGCGGTCGAACGCCTCCGACCGATTCTCGACGTCCCGGTTCTCTCTCAACGAGATCAGCCCAACAAGAGTCGGCTGGTCGAGGAGTTCGCCGCCGACGAGGCGTCGTGCTTGTTCGCCACGGCTGGCTTCTTCCAGGGAGTCGACATTCCGGGTCGCACGCTCTCGCTCGTGACCCTGGATCGCATCCCGTTTCCTCGGCCGGACGAGCCCCTTCTGTCGGCGCGACGCGAAACGCTCGGTGATTCGGCCTTTCGCGAGATCGATCTCCCGCGCGCCGCGACACTGCTCGCCCAGGCCGCCGGACGGCTCATCCGCACGGCAACCGACCGCGGTGTCGTCACGGTGTTCGATCCGCGGCTCGCGACCGCGGGTTACCGACGCCAACTCCTCGCCGCACTGCCCCCGATGAGACGCACCGTCGACAGCGACGAAGCCTGTCGATTCCTTCGTTCGATCACGACGGCATGAGTCGGTAGCCGATTCCGCGAACCGTGACGATCAGCCTCGGATCGTCGGCCTGATCCTCGATCTTGACCCGCAATCGTCGCACGTGCGCGTCGACGAGGCGACTGTCGCCCAAGTAGTCGTAGCCCCAGACGCGTTCGAGCAGCTGGTCTCGCGACAGAACGATGTTCGGATGGTCGGCGAACTCGCACATCAGGTTGAATTCGGTTTTCGTGAGCGACACTTCACGCCCGGCCTTCAAGACGATTCCTTGATCGCGACGTAACTCGACGTCACCGAAAGTCTGACTGGACGACTCCGATGTGGGGTCTCCTTGAAGTTGCACTCGGCGCAGGTGAGCGCGAATTCGCGCCGCCAGCTCCTTGGGCACAACCGGTTTGGTGACGTAGTCGTCGGCCCCGGCTTCCAGGCCGGCGACCATGTCATTGGTGTCGGTCTGGGCCGTGACCATCACGATCGGCACGATCGACATGGCCCGCAGCGCGCGACACACCTCGAATCCCGACATGTCGGGAAGCCGCAGATCGAGAAGGACGAGATCAGGCTCGTCGGAATGGAACGCGGCCAGGCCCGAACGACCGTCCGGTGCCTCGCGAACCTCGTATCCCTCGTCCTCGAGGGCCAAACGCAGGGCCAGCCTGATCTGGTCGTCGTCCTCGATGAAGAGCAGAGAGTTCACGACGCGATTCTGCCCGGTCCCCGGAGAGTCCCGAATTCGTTACACAAAACGCACAATTCCCACACCGTCCTTTCACAGTCGGTCGGGAAACTGACCCCCGTTCACGTCGGATCGACGGGGGCCGTCCTCCCCCTGGTCCCCGCCGATCCGACTGAACCGGATATCTCCTTGGTCCGCCGCCCGACTCGCCGGTTCTCCCCGAGTCGGGCGGCGTCATGTCCGGGCCCCGTCGACCGTCGGGCAGGATGGACCTCGTGGCTCGCCCCGTTCGGCTCTCGTTACGCACCCGCGTGACGCTCCTCTTCGTCCTGGTGGGCCTCGTCACGTCCCTCGCCTTGTCGGTGGTCAGCTTCCTCGTGGCGCGCAGTTATCTGCTCGACCGCCGCGACGACGTGGTCGAACGCCAGGCCATCACCAACGCCGAACTCCTCCGCTCCCAACTCGTGACGCGGCGTGGCGACGCCTTCGAACTCATCAGCACGACCCGAACGGAACGAGGCGGCTTCGCGGTGCTCTACCTCGGACGCGAAGACCTGTTCTTCTCACAAGACCTCCGCTTCACCCAGGGCGCGTTCCCGGCCGAACTCCTGCAATCGACCATCGACGGAATCTCTTCGTATCAACGCTTCTCCCTCGGAAACGACTCGTTCATCGGCATCGGCGTGGCGATCCCGAGTGTCGATGCCTCCTACTTCGAGGCCTTTCCGGTGGGTAACGAGCAGCGAGCCATCACCGTCATCGGCACGGCCCTCGTCATCGGGACGCTCGTCATCGGCGCGGTGGCCGGACTGGTGGGATGGGCGGTCAGCCGACGATTGATGCGCCCCCTCGCTCGCGTGACCGAGGCGGCCGGAGCCATCGCCGAGGGCGGTCTCGACGTCCGACTCGAGCGCGAGACCGATCCCGACCTGTCCCGTCTGGTGACGGCATTCAACGAGATGGCCGACGCCGTGCAGACCCGCATCGAACGCGAGGCGCGTTTCGCATCCGACGTGTCGCACGAACTTCGCAGTCCGATCACCGCGCTCGCGGCTGCGGTCGAAGTTCTCGACGCACGTCGCGCCGACCTTCCTGATCGAACGCAGCAGGCTCTCGATGTCGTCACGAGCCAGGTACGTCGCTTCGACCAGATGGTCCTCGACCTCCTCGAGTTGTCGCGACTCGACGTCGGGATCACCGATCTGCACCGCGAAGACATCGAACTCGCACCTTTCGTGGCGCGCATCGCCCAGCGCTACGGTGCCGACGGAGTCCGAATCGACCTCGCCCCGGACTGCCCGGGAATCGTGAACGCCGACAAGCGCCGACTCGAGCGCATCGTGGCCAATCTGCTCGACAACGCGCGGCTCCACGGTGGCGGAGCGACGCGAGTGACGATCGAGCGCGTCGCGTCGGCCCCTTCTACATCCTCCGCTCCCACCCACGTCCGTCTCGGAGTGGAGGATGCCGGGCCCGGTGTCTCCCCCAGTGAACGAGCCCGCATCTTCGAGCGGTTCGCGCGCGGTTCGGCCGGTCGCTCGCGTGTCGGGGGAACCGGTCTCGGATTGGCGCTCGTCGCCGAGCACGCGCGTTCGCACGGTGGCCTCGCCTGGGTCGAGGACGCGCCCAGCGGCGGCGCGCGCTTCGTCGTGCAACTCCCCGAGGGTGGTCGCGCATGAGCCGCGCGCGTCCGAATCGACGCGCCGTCGTCGTGGTCGCCGACCGCGTCGTCAGTCTCGTCGTCAGTCTCGTCGTCAGTCTCGTCGTCAGTCTCGTCGTGGCGGGGTGCGGTGTGCCCTCGTCCTCCGACAATCGGCCGCTCGGAGCGGACGCTCTTCCCGACGTCTTCTCCGCGACCAGCACGACGGTTCCGAGCACCTCGACGACATCACCGCCCTCGACCAGCACGAGCGTTCCGGAGTCCACGTCATCCACCGTTCCAGTCGAGGAAGTGACGATGTACTTCGTCGCCGGCTCGCAAGTCGTTCCGATCTCCCGACTGTTGTTGAGCCCAGCCGCTCCACCGCAGGTACTGGCCGCCCTCGTGGAGGGATTGCCCAACGGCGACGTGGCCGCGGGTCTGCGATCGGCCATCCCTGCCGGTCTCTTGGCCACGGTGACCGTCGAGCGCGGTAGCGCCACGGTCGACCTTCCCACCAACTTCATCACCGATCTGCCCGGTGCCGAACAACGACTCGCCGTGGCACAGATCGTTCTGACCCTGACCCGGCGCGCCGGCATCGGCCAGGTCGTCTTCACGAGCGGCAATCGTCCGCAGTCGGTGCCGCGCGGACGCGGCGACCTCACTCGCCCGGGTGAACTCGTCGCGTGCGACGACTACTCGAACCTTCTGCCCGCAGGCTTCTCGTGCTGACTCAGTAGCCGAGCCGTTGCACCCGGTCGGGGCGTCGCTGCCAGTCCTTGTCGACTTTCACTTTCAGTTCGAGGACGATCCCGGGAGGGAGCTGACGACGAACCCGCTCGCGAACCTTCTTCACGACGGAGCCGCCTTTTCCAATGACCATGCCCTTCTGGCTCTCGCGCTCCACGATGATCTCGCAGCGAACGAGTGGCCACTCCCAGTCGGTCACTCGAGTGGCGATCGAGTACGGAATCTCGTCACGCATCTCCGAGAGGAGTTGCTCGCGCACGAGTTCGGCCACCCAATCAGGATCGGTGAGATCGCTGATCACATCGGCCGGGTAGTACATCGGACCCTCGGGAAGTCGGGCCACGAGATGCTCGACGAGCGGACCCACACCCTCTCCCGTCCGCGCCGACACCGGGAAGTAGGCCTCGGCCTCCAGAACACCGGCCTTTCCGAGTTGATCGGCGATGCGATCACGGTCGACGGCGTCGCACTTGTTGACCACCACCACGGTGCGCGACAGATCGAGACGGGAGGCGACCCATTGATCTCCCGAGCCGAACGGGGCCGTCGCATCGATCAGCAGGCACACCACGTCGACGTCCTGAAGGCTTTCCAGAGCCGCCGCGTTCACTCGGTCGCCCAGGGCGGTCACCGGCTTGTGCAGTCCGGGCGTGTCGACGAAGACGACCTGGGAACCGGGCCGAGTGAGAACTCCTCGAACCTGCCGTCGCGTCGTCTGAGGCTTGTCCGACACGATCGACACTTTCTTGCCGCAGATCGCGTTCACCAGCGTCGATTTACCGACATTGGGTCGCCCGACGAGAGTCACGAAGCCGGAGCGAAATGTTTGATCGGACATTCGATGTCCCACGATACGAGTTCAGCGGCCACTCGCGACGTGAAGGTCGCGGTCGGCGATCCGTTGCCGAAGAGCGACGCTGATGTGCGAACCTGTGAGCATGTCCTCGCTCGACCCCCGCAAGTGGTTCGACCGCCTGCAACCGCAGACACTCCAGATCGCCACGTTGCTCCTCTACCTCAACGGCTTCTTCGCCCTCATCGGTCTCGTCGACGAGAGCGACTGGATCGGCTTCGCCCGAGTCACCAAGGGTGGTCTCGGCCTGGTCGTCGGTCTCGCGGTCGTGGCGGCTCACGTTCTCGGAGGCTTCCTCATGGCCAACGATCGGCGCCTCGGCTACTGGTTCGCACTGGCGGCGGCTTTCTCGCCGTTTCTCCTGCGATTCTGGGTTCTGGCCGACTTCGAAGGCATCGGACTGTGGGACCGCATCTCGGGCAACAACACGCTCTCCCTGATCTTCGAGGTCGCCTTGTGCGCACTGCTCCTGCACCCCCACAGCCGCGAGCACCAGCGGGTCTGGTACCGCTGACTACGCTTCGGCCATGGCACCGCGCATCATCAACGGAACCGCTGAACTCAAGTCGCTCATCGGTCAACACCTCGGTTACAGCGACTGGCTCGAAGTCACTCAGGAGCGGGTGAATCAGTTCGCCGACGCGACTGGAGACCATCAGTGGATCCACGTCGATCCGGAGCGAGCCAAGAAGGAGAGCCCGTTCGGCGGACCGATCGCTCACGGCTATCTCACCTTGTCGCTCGGGCCGGTTCTGATGCCGCAGGTCGTCCTCACCACCGGTTACAAGATGGGCGTCAATTACGGATGCAACAAGGTCCGCTTCATGTCGCCCGTCCCGGTGGGCGCGAAGTTGCGCCTCGGGGTCACGCTGGTTGGCGTCGAAGACATCGCCGGTGGCATTCAGTCCACCTACGCGTTCTCGTTCGAGTGCGAGGGTGCGGCCAAGCCGAGTTGCGTGGCCGAGGTGATCTTCCGCTCGTACGAGTGACGAGCCGTCAGCGGAAGTTCGGCATCACTTCCGACGCGAACAACTCGAGCGACTCGGTGTCCGGGTAGTCGGAGCACCACGGAATGAATCCCTGACAGCCGAGCGACCGGTACACCTCGATCTTCTCGCAGACTTGCTCCGGAGTTCCGACGAGGTTTCCGGCTCGCCAGGCTTCGAGCGGCTCGCCCCACAGACTGTGAGTGCGATCGATCTCGGCCTCGGTCCGACGCACGAACAACTCGGGTGACCAGGTCTTGCGAATGGTGTCGGCATCGCGGCCGACGTCGACGCAGTGCTGACGCAACGTGTCTCGCTTGCGCGCCCATTCGGTCGGATTCCCGCCGAAGTTCGAGCAGTCCCCGAATTGCGCGACCACCCGCAGGGTGAGTTGCTCGCCACCGCCACCGATCAGGATCGGCGGCCGCGGCGTCTGGAGCGGCTTGGGATCGCAGTTGGCCCGACTCAATTCGTAGTACTTGCCTTTGTACGTAGTTTCGGGCTGACTCCACATGGAGCGGACGATCTCCACGCTTTCGCGCAACATGCCAATCCGATCCTTGGGTTTCGGAAAGTCGTACCCGTAAGCCCGGTACTCGTTCTCGTACCAGCCGGCTCCGATCCCCCATTCGAGCCGCCCACCCGAGATCACGTCGAGGGTCGAGGTGATCTTGGCCAACAGCGCGGGATTGCGGTAACTGTTGCAACCGACCATCTGGCCGAGCCGGATGGTCGACGTCAACTGACTGATCGCCGCCATGGCGGTCCAGCATTCGAAGACCGCCTCGTGCGACGGTCGGGGCACGTTGTGGAAGTGGTCGTAGACCCAGATCGAGTCGTAGCCGAGACGCTCGGCCGTCTGGGCGATCTCGACCGCCTTGTTCCACTTGGCGGAGGCACCCTCGATGGACGACAACTCCATCTTCCACCCCTGAGGCATGAAGACGCCGAAGACGAGGTCGTCGGACGGGTGGCCAGAAACCGGGGGTCGAGTCATGAGCGAACCCTAACGCCGAGCGTCCGGCGGTCTTGGCCCGACGGCCCGCGACGCCGTAACTTCGCCGCGTGCGACAGTTCACCGTCGGTGAGATTCACGAGGCCATTGCCGCGACTCGGCCCGACGACGAGTGTCTCGTCTTTCGCGATCGACGCTTCACGTGGTCCCAGGTGACCGAGCGGACGCGCCGTCTCGCCAACTATCTCAACTCGCGCGGTCTGGGTGCCCGCCTCGAACGCGATCGCCTGGCCGGCCACGAAAGCGGTCAGGATCATCTGGCCATCTATCTGCACAACGGAAACGAGTATCTCGAGACGATGCTCGGTGCGTTCAAAGGTCGAGTCGCTCCGTTCAACGTCAACTATCGCTACGTGGCCGAGGAATTGACCTACCTCCTGAACGACTCGGCCGCGACCGGCATCGTGTTTCACTCCGCGTTCGCGCCGACGCTGGCCTCGGTGCTCCCGGGTCTTCCGAAGCTCACCGTGTTGATCCAGGTTCCCGACGACTCCGCTCATCCTCTGCTCGACGGCGCCGTGTGGTACGAGGATGCCCTCGCCTTGGCCTCGCCATCGGCGCCGCCGCCCGCTTCGCCCGACGATCTCTACATCCTCTACACCGGCGGAACCACGGGAATGCCCAAAGGTGTGATGTGGCGCCAGGCCGATGCTCTGGTCGAATGCTTCGGCGGCAACAAGACCGCCGAGACGATCGACGAGTTCGTCGCCAACCCCGCCGGCCGCCGCGCTCTCATCGCTCCACCGTTCATGCACGG
>CAYNKE010000039.1:0-15664 GCA_964397715.1 uncultured Bifidobacterium sp.
GGCACTGCTCGCGCACGTCGTTCCAGATGTCGATGGCGTTCTCGCCCCAGCCGTCGTCGAGCCAGTCCCAGTCGGTCACCCAGTTCTTGACCGGCTCCCAGTCGATCCGTTCGCCCCCGTAGGTCATGATTCGCCCCCTGCACGACCACGTTAATACCGGCCGCTTCTAGGCTGTCGAACGTCGATTCCGAATTCGAAAGGGGTGCCCTCATGGCACGGGTGCAACTGGCTCTCAACGTGGGCGATCTTGACGCCGCGATCGAGCACTACACCAAGATGTTCGGCGTCGGCCCGGCCAAGATCCGAGACGGCTACGCCAACTTCGCGATCGAGAACCCACCCCTCAAGCTGGTGCTCATCGCCGGCCACGGCCAGCCCGGCACCATGAACCACGTCGGTGTCGAACTCGAGTCGCCCGACCACGTGGCGGCCAAGATCGACGAGGCCCGCGCCCAGGGTTTCGACATCTCGGTGCACGAGAGCGAGACGTGCTGCTTCGCCGTGCAGGACAAGGTCTGGATCAACTCCGGTGAAGTGCCGTGGGAGTGGTACACGGTTCTCGAGGACGCCCCCAATGACACATCGCTCGCCACGTCGGCGGTCAACCTCGGCAAGAAGCCGTTGTTGATGGTCGAGTCCAACGGCAACGCCTGCGGCCCCGACACCTGCTGCTGAAGCACTCGTGGTCCCGAAACGTCATCTCGCCGAGTTCCTCGGCACCGCTCTCCTCGTGATGGCGGTGGTCGGCTCGGGCATCATGGCCACCAATCTCACCGACGACGTCGGCGTGCAGTTACTCGCCAACGCCATCGCCACGGGCGGAGCGTTACTCGGACTCATCACGATCTTCGGACCGATCTCGGGGGCGTCGTTCAACCCGGTGGTCACGCTCGTTGGACACTTCCTCGATCGCGACTCGAACTTCGCACGTCTCGCAGCCGACATCGTCGCGCAGTTCACCGGTGCTGCAGTTGGCTGCTGGATCGCCAACGCGATGTTCGGTCACGCCGTCTTCGAGACGTCGTCGAAGATCCGCACCGGCGGCCCGCAGTGGTTTTCCGAAGCGGTCGCCGTGGTCGGCTTGTTGTTGATCATTCGCGGTGGCATCGCGGCCCGGGCCAACGTGGCCGCGCTCGTGGCCGCCTGGATCACCGGCGCGTACTGGTTCACGTCATCCACCAGCATTGCCAATCCGGCGGTGGGTTTCGGTCGTATGTTCTCTGATTCCTTCGCCGGAATCGCCCCCGAGTCGTGGCCGATGTTCGCGGTCGTGCAGGTGGCCGGTGGCGCGGTCGCTGCCGGCCTTTGTCGGGTCTTGTTCCCGGCCCAGTATCCCGCTGAGTGAGCGACGGGCTCTTCAGGCCGGGCGCACACACCCCGGTAGTACTTTCGTTCACGTGTCCATGAAGAACGAGCGCGCCACACGGGAGACCCGGCGGCGTTTCGAGCAATGGGCCCGCAATCCCCAGTGCAACGCCAATGTCATCTCGGCCGTGCACAACGTGAAGATGGGCGTGGTCGCCCGACGCGAGAACCCCAAAGCGCCGCGAGAGGGTCAGTCGGTGTTCGCGCTGGCCCGCGGCAACAATTTCGAAGCCGGACTCGTTCTCAACGGCGGTGCGCGGCTCATCGAGGCGCTTCAGCGAGCCGAGATCATCACCTCGCTCTCGGCCGACTTCGCCGACCATCGCATCGCCGCCAACGGCGGCTCGGTGGCCGATCTCGATGCGGCGGTGACCATGGGCCACGACTTCCTCGCCGCTCTCGCCTCCGGGCACACCTTCAATGGTGCGGTCTCGAGCCTCACGGTCCGGATCCCGCGCGGCATCATGCTCCCCGAGGCGCTGCTGATTATTGACGTGCTCGCAGTCCAGACTCACGGCGGCACTCCCGTCATCGCCGTGGGCGAGATCAAGACCTACGCCGATCAGGGCGGACACACCTCGCGGTCCGATCTGGCGGCGGCCCGCGCGCAGATGGGTCTGTACGTTCATGCTCTCGAAGTCACGCTCGAGGGTCTCGGCCTGGCTGACCGCATCGATGTCTCCCGCGAAGGCTTTCTGGTACTCACGTACCCGGGCTCCAATCAGCCGAGTGTGCGCGGCGGCGAAGACCTTCGCTACCAACTCGAACGTGCCCGTCGCGGCTTCGAGCTCATGGAAGAGTCGGCCCAACACATGAACGGTGCGTACGGCGCGGGCGACGACGACGATCCCGAGTCGCTCGTCGATCTCGTGCGCCACGCCGAGACCTTCTTCCAGGACTCGTGCCTGTCGTTCTGCGAACGAGCCGACTTCTGCTATTCACAGGCCCTCCAGAAGGGCCGCGGTGTTGCACTCGGCGATGATGTCGATCGCTTTCTCGGCGAGATTTCTCTCACTCGTGTCGACGAACTGCTCGACGGAGCCGAGCCGCGTACGCGAGCCGAGAGCGATCTGCTCGCCCGTCTCAACGACGGACTGCCGGTTCTGCCGTGAGCAACGATCTCGAGACCATTCGCCGCATCAAGGCCTGGCACGACGGTAAGCCCACTCCGCGCGGAGCCGTCATCAACACACACGTGGCCGATGACGACGACGTCCTCGTGGTGTCGTTCTTGCGGATGGGCGGCGAGTCACGTCCGTGGGGCGTGGCAATCGGAACGTTGGCCGCAGGTCCGACGGTGTTCACGGTTCCCGAAGCGCGCAACCGCCAACTCGTGGCCGACATGATGGTCGAGGTCGCTCCGCAACTCCTCGCGCACTTCCGTCATCCGGCGCACGATGTCGACGGACCCGGTGGATACCAGGTTCAATCGCTTCGTCAGATCTGGCTGCCCGGTCCCACGCATCTGGAGATGCTGCACTTCCTCGCCGCGGCCTACGCCCGAACGACATGGAACCATCCGCACGTCGCGACGCTCAACGCGCTCGGCAATCTGTGCAACGCGTTGTTCATCGAGGCCCAGCGGCCGGGCCAGCAAGTGGTGATGTCGGCTGTCGATGCTTTGCGTTCGGCGTACGTTTTTCCCACGTCGTCGATTCGCCAGGCTCACCTCGGTCATCTGCTCGGTTGGTTGCGCGGAGGCCGCTCTCGCGACGAGCGGTGGGCGACGGCTCACGACGCCGAGCGGGATTCGGTCTCGACGGTGCTCGATCCCGAGGTCGAGCGGCGCGGGTTGGCTCCGCTGGTGGCGCAATGGGGCTCCGAGCGTTCCGACCAGGTCGCGCAGAGCATCCGGGGTGCGCTCGAGCCCGAATTGCTTCGTCGCTGGAATCTCACGGCGGCGGCCGTCGACGAGCTTCGTCGAGATCGACGCTCGGCCAATGCCGGCTTGGCCGACTTGGTCGCCCACAGCGCCAAATCGTTCTTCCATGCATGGGGCGATCGGGCGCTGAACGAAAGCGCCGGAGTCCAACCGTTCTGGCCCAATGTGTTCACCGATCACAACGCGCGCAGCGCGAGTGGTTCGTTCCACGCGCGGGTGGCCGACGACGAGATCTCCCGTTTGGCGCTCATGCACGGAGACCGCGAGTTACAGCGACAAGAATTGGCGAGAGGTCACGGTGTCGTGGCCTCCGTCCGTTCGAACTCCATGGATGAGTGGCTCGTCGCGTATTCGTATCCCGATCTCACGACCATC
Organism: uncultured Bifidobacterium sp.; assembly: GCA_964397715.1. GTDB lineage: Bacteria > Actinomycetota > Acidimicrobiia > Acidimicrobiales > Ilumatobacteraceae > Casp-actino8. The sequence goes on from CAYNKE010000039.1 coordinate 3,623, forward strand.
GAGCCCGGTCGAACGCTCGCTATTGCCGGTCGTCCCACCATGACGCTCACCGTGACCGATGTCGATCTCGACCAACGGACGATGACGCTCACCCCCGGATGGAAGCGGCCGAAGAACCTTCCTGGTCCGCACACCTGGGCCCCCGACAACATCAAATGGCGCGGTTCGGAGCTGGTCCTGCTCTTCGACCAGCCAGCCAAGATCATGCGCAATCGCATCACCATGGCGCGACAGAGCGTCGACAACGACATCACGCTGTTCCTCAAGTCGCCGCCCGCACGCCACGCCGCGTTCGACGACGACGGCGCAGTGTTCGAGTCGGCGGAGGCTGACGCGTGAGTGTCGTTCCGCAGCTCAAGGAGTTCTTGCACGGCAACGACCGCTTGTGCGTGGTGAAGGCTCCGCCGGGGTCGGGCAAGTCGTTCAATCTCGTGCAGACGTTGGCCGCCGTGGTCGGGACCGACGCGCGGGTGGTGGTGGCGGCCCAGACCAACAACCAGGTGGACGATCTGTGCGCGCAGGTCGCTCGGGCCTACCCGAAGGCTCACGTCGTTCGCTTCTCGTCGGGGCGTTATAACGGCACGGTGGCAAGCAACGTCGAGATTCTCTCGAAAGTCGACCAGTTGCCGAACGGCCCGTCCATCGTGGTCGGCACGGTGTCGAAGTTGGCCATCTCCACGTTCGATCAGAGCTACGACGTGTTGTTCGTCGACGAGGCCTGGCAGATGACCTGGGCCGATCTGCTCACCTTGCGCGACGTGTCGGCCCGGTACGTCCTCATCGGCGACCCCGGCCAGATCCCACCCGTCGTCACCATCGACGTCGACCGTTGGGAAGTATCACCCGTGGCGCCGCACCGCCCGGCCCCCGACGTCGTTCTGCGCAATCCCGAGTTGCGCGACATGACGACGGTGCTCGAACTCGACACCTGCTGGCGGCTGCCGCACGATTCGGTGTCGCTGGTGCAGACGTTCTACGACTTCACGTTCGGCGCGCACGCCCGACCGGGGGAGCGGTATCTGCGTCCCACGAGATCGCTCGACCCGTCACTCGCAATCGATCGGGCGATTCAGAGAATTGACCAGTCCTCGACAGTCGTGCTCACGCATCCGTCCGACGCCAACGACGCGACAGCCCAACCCGACACCGAACTGGCCGAGATCGTCGCCCGCCTCGCTGAGCGTCTGCTCGAACTCGGATGCGTGTATTCCGCCGACGCGACCGATGTGGCGCAACCGCGCGATCTCCTACCAGCCGACATCGGGATCGTCTCCACGCACAATCTCATGAACACGGCTATCGAGAACGCGTTGCCGGTCGGACTCCGCGGCAAGAAGGGCATTCGTGTGACCACACCCGAGCGTTGGCAGGGGTTGCAGAAGCCCGTCATGATCGCCGTGCACCCGTTGTCGGGGATCGCGCGCCCGTCTTCTTTCGATCTCGAGACCGGACGGCTCTGCGTGATGGCCTCGCGTCATCGGTCGGCTTGCTTCTTCGTCACGCGCGACAACGTGGGCCGCACGCTCGACGCGCACCTGCCCCATGCCGACCAGGCCCTCGGTTGTCGCGACATCGTGGGCCGGGGTCACGCCCAGCACACCGCGTTCTGGAAGTATCACGAGGAGCGTGGTCTCGTTGTCTGAATCATCCCCCCGTGCCGGCGACGTCGGCGGTTCGCGATTCATCGTGGGCTGCTCGCATCGCGAGGTGAACGATCGCAATACGCGCTACGACGGCCTGGCCCTGTTGCCCGTCGACGATCAGCAACAGATGATGTTCGACGAGGGTCTCGAGTTCGAAGAAGAAGTGTTCATCGAGCTGGCCACTTTGCACAAGGTGTCGTCGATGCGCCTATCGGACGACCCCGAAGCGGCCACCATGCGGGCCATGTCGCGTGGCGACGCGGTCATCATCGGTGCGTCGTTACCGGTCGTTGAACATCGTGGTGGTCGTCCCGACGTGCTGGTGCGGTACGGCGAGGCACCCATGAGCAATGGCAAGTGGGGTTATCTGCCGGTCGACGTCAAGAACTCGAAGCCGCTCGAGGGAACGGCCACTCCCAAGGTCTGGCCGGTCGCCTCGCTCGCCACGCCGTGGCTCGAGAGGGCTGTCGAGGTCGATCTCGGCAACGGCAAGGCCAAGTCCGACCATTCGCTGCAGTTGGCGCACTACTGGCTCATTCTCCACGATCTGGGCCACGCGCCCGAGATCGCCCCAATCGGTGCGACCATCAACTCCGATCGCAGCGTCGTGTGGCGCCTCCTCGACGATGGCAAGAACGGATTCATTGCCCAGGCTCAGGCCGAGTGGAACGAGCGATGGGCGGCCATCGAAGCGATGCGCAAGGGCGAGCCGCGCCACACGCGCCCGGTGTATCGCGACGAGTGCAAGAAGTGTCGCTGGCACGACGTGTGCGAATCAGAACTGATCGCCGAGGGCCACGTGTCGCTCGTGCCGGGTGTCGGTGTCGTGCAGGTGCGCAAGTTGGCCGAAGGGGGAGTCGAAACGATCCCGCAGTTGGCCGCACTCGATCCGGTGAACCTCGACGCGAACGGCGTTCCGAAGTACGCGGCCATGGCGACCAACATCGACGCCGCACGGGTGTATCTGCGCAATGACGGTCGGCCTTACCTGCGCCGCGGGTCAGCCGAATTCGCGGTGCCGCGGGCCGACATCGAGATCGACTTCGACATCGAGAACGACGACATCGTCTACATGTACGGACTCCATGTGTCCGAGCGCATCGACGAGCACACCTGGACCGATGGCGAGTACCGGTCGTTCCACACGTACGACCGTTCCGATCCGGCGGCCGAGGCGCGTCTCCTCGCCGACTTCTGGCGCTGGTTGCACGACACCGTGGACGCTGCTCACGCGGTGGGCCGCACCGTGGCCGTCTACTGCTATTCGGGTGGCTTCGCCGAAATTCCGCGCATGAAAGAAGCATCGACGCGCAATCCGCTCTACCCCGGCGTGCCGTCGGTCGACGAGATCGGTGAACTGCCCTCACACGACTGGTGGGTCGACATGCACGAGATCGCCAAGCAACTGCACTGGCCCACCCGATCGCTCGGGTTGAAAGTTCTCGCGCCGCTGTCGGGTTTCGAATGGGATGCCGAGGACGCGAGCGGGGCCAACTCCATTCTCTGGTATCGCGCGGCCTGTGACGCCACCAATCCGGAGCGCGGCGTGATGGGAGCCAAGCTTCTGCGCTACAACGCCGACGACGTTCTGGCCACGCGCGACTTGCGTCGGTGGCTCGACGACGGTGTACACGGTCGGGGCTGGCGCATCGAACCCGTGGAGAGTCTCTCCGCCTGAAGCTCGGCCGCGCTGTGTCAGACTCGGCTCATGAGACAACCCGTTTCCATCGTCCGTGAGATCGCCGCGCCCGTCGACCGCGTGTGGTCACTCGTCACCGATCTGCCGCGCATGGGCGAATGGTCGCCCGAGAACCAAGGTGGGGAGTGGCTGAACGGTGCGTCCGGTCCGGCGGTCGGGGTCGAGTTCAAGGGACACAACTCGAACGGCAAGAGATCGTGGTCGACCACGGTGAAGGTCGTCGAGTGCGATGCGCCGCGCAAGTTCGTGTTCGCGCTCATGGTGGGCAAGAAGAATTGGTGTGATTGGGTGTACGAGGTCGAGCCGACGGCCACCGGATCGCGCGTCACGCACTCCTGGATCGACCATCGGAGCAAATTCATGTCGCGCCTCGGCAAGGTCGTGAGCGGCGTAGCCGACCGTGCGGCGCACAATCGCGCCAACATGGAAGTCACGCTCGACAACTTGGCCAAGGCTGCCACCGCCTGATCTGCGCTCGATGACGACACGGCTCGGGTACCGGCCCGCGCTCGACGGTGTGCGCGCCGTCAGCGTGATCGCGGTCATCCTCTACCACGCTCACCTGTCCTGGATCCCGGGTGGATTTCTCGGCGTCGAAGTGTTCTTCGTGGTGAGCGGCTTTCTGATCACGGCTCTGCTGCTGGGAGAACACCGCGACACCGGGCGAGTGAGTCTCGGTCAGTTCTGGCTCCGACGCGCACGGCGGCTGCTGCCGGCTCTCTTCACGATGCTGTTGGTGGTTCTCGTCGTGTCGGCATTCGTCCGTACGGAGTCGGCCTCTGATTTCCGTCGTGACGTGTTGCCAGCGATTTTCTACTTCTCCAACTGGTGGCAGATCCACGGCATTGATGAGCCGTACTTCGCGGCCACGGTGTTGCCAGTGCTTCGGCATCTGTGGTCGCTCGCGGTCGAAGAGCAGTGGTATCTGATCTGGCCGGTCGTCGCGGCATGGTTGTTGCGCAAGCGCGTTCGTGGCGCCCTGGTGTGTGCAGCGGCCGCGTCGGCCGTGATGGTGTTCACGGCGCTGTGGGCCCGCGACGGTGAGGCCTTTCGTCTGAACTGGCTCTATCTCGGGACTCTGTCGCGGTCGTCGGGGCTGTTGGTGGGGGCGGCGTTGGCGTGGACGTGGTTCCGTCGGCCAGCCCTTCTGAACAGCCGTTCCGATCTACTCGGCGCCGGAGCGGTCGCCGCACTCGTGGCGTCGTTCGCGACTCAACACGTCGACTCGATCGCGCTGTATCGCGGCGGATTGGCCGCGGTGACGCTCGCCAGCGCGGTCTTGGTCGCAGCCGTGATGCACGAGGGTCGGCTGGCCCGGATCTTCGCGTGGCGACCGCTGGTGGGGATCGGTCGCCGCTCGTACGGGTTGTACTTGTGGCACTGGCCATTCTTCGTGTTCTTCGGCGCGCGGGATTCGATCGGACGTCTCGTGGGAGCACTCGCGGTGACGGTTGCGGTGAACGAGATCGTCTTCCGGTTGATCGAGACGCCGAGTCGACGGGGTGAGCTACTCAGGTGGGTACGACGAGTCGATCGACAGGTGATCGTGGCGGGCGGTGTGGCCATCATTGCGTTGGTGACGGTCTCGTCGGTGAAGCTGATGTCGATCGAAGCGCGAAACTTGGCCGTCGACACGAGTGGTGGCGAGGTGGTGTTCGAATTGCCTGTCTCCTCGTCCGCTCCCGTGCCCCTATTGCCGTCGTCGACAACGGCGCCCGCATCGACCACGTCGACGACCACCACCACCACGTTGCCTCCGCTACCGCGTCGGATCGCCATCGTCGGCGACTCCCAGGCCTACGCGCTGTGGGTGAATCGACCCGACGGGATCGAGTCGTTCTTCGATCTGACCGACGGATCGATCCAAGGATGTGGTGTGTACGTGCGAGGTGTCGGCGTCGCCAACGACGGTGCGTATCGCCGGCCGTTCGACGACTGTGGCAACTTCACCAAGCGTTGGCTCGGCGCGGCGAAGAAGAACGACGCCGAGATCGCGCTGGTGGTGCTCGGCGCTTGGGAGATCCTCGATCTCAAGATCGATGGCATGACTCTCGAGGTCGGCACGGTCACAGCCGATCGCATCTTCGAAGATCAGCTGCGTTTCGCGATCGACACGTTGCTCCTCGACGGTCGAGTGGTCGCTTTGCTCGAAGTGCCGTGCTATCGACCCGTCGACAGTTGGGACGATGCGATCCTCGATCGCGGCGACGACGCGCACGCGGCGCACCTCAACGACCTCATGCGCGACGTCGTCGCAACGTACGAGACCGGTGTCCACTTCGTGGAGGGTCCCGACGAGTGGTGCGACGGGTCACCCGAGGCCACCGACCTCGACTATCGGTACGACGGGGTCCACGTCTACCGCAAGGGATCGAAACTGATCTTCGAGACCATTGCCGAGCAGTTGCTGCAGATTCCGGTGCCCACCGGCTGATCGGGGCACCGGACCGGCGCATTTCCCGGCGTTTCGACGCCATTCCGGACAAGAAAGGGCAGTTCACGTTGCCTGGAGAGAGTTCGCCCGGCCACGATGTACCACGTGATCGAGCACTACATCGCCGCCCGTAAAGAGATCGAAGGCCCCGGATCCCCCTTCGAAGTCACCAAGATCGTGGTCCGCGGTGTGGAGGTCAAAACCTTCGCCGCCGCCCCGCCCAACATGCGCGCGATTTGGGAGCTCACCGCTGCCCACGGGGACAAGAAATACATCGTCTACGAAGACGAGTCGTACACCTACTCCGAGATCCACGCGCAGGTACGCAAGCTCGCGCAATATCTCGTGAAGCAGGGTGTGCAGCGCGGCGATCGCGTCGCGCTGTCCATGCGCAACTACCCCGAGTGGGTCGTGGGCTACTGGGCCACCGTCTCGCTCGGTGCGGCGGTCGTGGGCATGAACGCCTGGTGGACCCCCACCGAAATGGAGTACGCCCTCAACGACTCGAAGCCCAAGGTGCTCGTGGTCGACGACGAACGTCTCGATCGCTTCTCGCAAATCCCGAACGCGCCAGCCACTCACGTGATCTCGGTGCGCACCGAACGCCCGCTGCCGGCCGGCGGCGCCCGCTGGACCGACGTGATGGCGGCCGCCGATCCGGGTTCGCTGCCTCCGGCGGCGATCGACCCCGATGACGACGCCACCATCTTCTACACGTCCGGCACCACCGGGTTCCCGAAGGGTGCGCAGTTGCACCACCGCGGTTCGGTCATCAACGTCATGAACATCGCGTCCATGACCGCAGCGGCCACGTCGGGGATCGCCAAGGCCGCGGCCGCCGGCGCGATCAAACAGCCGCCGCCTGCGCCGCCCGCGTTGCCGCCGGTGTTCATGGCACCCACACCGCTCTTCCACGTGACGGCGTGCAACTGCATCCTGCACCCGGCCACGCTCGTGGGCGGCACGCTCGTTCTCATGTACAAGTGGGATCCGGGCCGCGCTCTCGAACTCATCGAGCGCGAGAAGTGCACCAACTTCTCGGGTGTTCCCACCATGGGCCGCGAACTTCTTCTGCATCCCGACTGGAAGAAGCGCGACACGTCGTCGCTGGCTGCCATCTCCGGTGGTGGAGCGGCGGTGCAGCCCGACCTGGTGGAGAAGATCGACAAGGAACTCGAGCACGGCACGCCCACCACGGGCTACGGCATGACCGAGACCCACGGCATCATCACGGCCAACACGTCGCTCTGGTACACGAGCAAGCCCGAGTCGTGTGGCCCGGCCGTGCCAACTCTCGAAGTGAAGCTCGTCGACGAAGAAGGTCGCGATCTGCCGCGTGATCCGGCCATCACCGGAATCTTGTGCGTGAAGGGTGCGATCACCATCAAGGGCTACTTGAACCGCCCCGAAGCCACAGCCGACACCATCAAGGACGGTTGGCTCAACACCGGTGACATCGCCCGCATCGACGCCGACGGCTTCATCTACATCGTCGACCGCGCCAAGGACATGGTCATCCGCGGTGGCGAGAACGTGTACTGCTCGGAAGTCGAGACCGCGATCTATCGTCACGACGCGATCGCCGAGGCCGCTGTGTTCGGCATCCCCGACGAACGTCTGGGCGAAGAGGTAGCGGCGTGCATCGTGCTCCAGCCCGGCAAGTCGGTGGGCGAGGACGAGCTGCGTTCATTCCTGAAGCAGACATTGGCGAGTTACAAGATCCCGTCGAAGTTGTGGTTCCGGAGCGAGCCGATCCCGCGTAACGCGAGCGGCAAGTTCCTGAAGCGCGAACTCCGCAAGGAACTCGTCGGCGAATAACCATCGGGCGCGGAATCCCGGCGAATTCGCTGGGCTGCTTCGTCAAGACATTGGAGGGGACATGGGACGCGACGTCTCGTACATGATCGATGGTGTCGAGTACATCGGCTATCTGGCCGAACCATCCGGCTCGGGCACGACATCGGGTGTTCTCGTGTGCCACGAGGGTCCAGGTCTCGACGATCACGCGAAGACACGAGCCGATCGCCTGGCCGAACTCGGTCATGTGGCGTTCGCTCTCGACTATCACGGCGGCGGAAAGCCGGTGCCTTTCGACGAGATGATGCCCAAACTCGTCGCGCTCATTCAGTCGGCCGACGAAACGCGTAAGCGCGCCAAAGCCGGGCTCGCTCAGTTGCTCGCGCACCCGCGAGTGGACGCCAAGCGAGTGGCCTCGATCGGCTACTGCTTCGGTGGAACCATGTCGCTCGAGCTGGCGCGCGATGGCGTCGATCTGGCGGCTGTGGTCGGCTTTCATTCCGGGCTGGGTACTCAGAAGCCGGCCTCGCCGGGGGCCATCACCGCGAAGGTGTTGGTGTGCATCGGGGCCGACGATCCGATGATCCCCGTCGAGCAGCGCAACGCGTTCGAGGCCGAGATGAAGGCGGCCGGCTGCGACTGGCGCCTCTACACGTTCGGCGGAGCAGAGCACTCGTTCACGAACAAGAACGCCGATCTGATGGGACGCCCCGGCATCAAGTACCACGGGCCCACCGACGAGCGCTCGTGGCGGGCGATGCTCGACTTCTTCAGCGAAGTGTTCTGACCGATCGCACGAGGCCGAACGCGGTCAGAAGGGCCGACACCACGGCGATCACCACCACGGTGACCAAGAGCCCACCCGGAAATCGGCCGGCGGACGCGAAAACGTAGATGTCCGGGGCGATGTATCCGATGAGCGTGAGAAGAGCCATCGATCGTCGCGCGGCGCGGTCACGATCGATCAGCGCGATCACGAGTCGAGCGCTGGACCATCCGTAAAGCGCCGACGACACGAGCTCGACGAAGGCGAACACGATCGGGTCGACCCCGTAATCCGAAAGGAAACGCCAGACGAGAACGGTTCGCAGCGCGCCGTAGAGAATCGATGCGGCGATCCAGCCCTTGGTGAGCACGGAACGGCGAGTCGGCACATGAATGAGGATAGGTGTACTCGTGAACTATTGTTCCGATGTGACCGAATCGCTGTCGAGCCAACGTCGTATCGGCAACAGCGTTCACGTTCTCACGGCACTCGGTGCCTGTACCGGCCTCATCGCTCTCCAGCGAATCGTCGACGGAAACATTCGCAGCGGACTGATGTGGCTGATCGTGTGTCAGATCCTCGACGGAATCGACGGGCCCATCGCGCGCTATTACGAGGTGGACACCCGTTTGGGTCGGATCGACGGACACGTTCTCGACCTCCTGGTGGATTACGTCACGTGTGTGGTGGTCCCGACGGTTCTCCTCGTGAAGATGCGCCTGGTCGAACCCGACTTCACGGTGGTCGCCGCCGGTGCCATCCTGCTGACATCGGTGTTGTGGTTCGCTCGTACTGATGCCGAGACCGACGATCACTGGTTCCGAGGATTTCCGGCGATGTGGAACATCGTCGTTCCGTCATTCTTGATTCTTCACGCGTCTCACACAACGGTCCTGGTGGTGACCCTGGCGTTCTGCGGCCTGCAGCTCACCAGCGTGGAGTTTCCGCACATCGTGAGGGCTCGGGCCATGCGCCGCCTCACCGTCACGGTCACCACGTTCTATTTGGTGTGTTTTACGTGGCTCTCGCTCACGTATCCCCACGGGCCACAAGTCGTCCGCTCGGTGATCTTCATCGCTCCGGGCTACATGGCTTTCCTGGTCCTGTGGCGCACGTTCGCGCCACAGCGAACCATCTTCGGGCGCTCCGTCGTCTGAGTCGAGCCCTCGGACTGGTCAGTCGTCAGTCGGCGCCGGTTGGCGGTCGCGCGCACGGATCGCGAAGGCGATACGGGTCCCGATCGCGGCCATACCGAGCATCAGAACCCCGAACAAGGCGATCTGCATCGCGCCGCCGCGATCCCCAGAAGTCGTGGGCTCGCGCCCGCAACCGGGCTTGGGCATCGAGCTGATGCATTCGCTCACGTCACGTTCGAGATCCATGAAGTCGTTGGTAACGGGAGGGGCCGGGGGAGTCGTCGCCAGGGCGGTCGAACAGACGGCGGCCAGCGGCGCGATCGACACGATCGCGCACACCACGAATCTCCGGAGCCATGCCACTCGACCATCGTGACACGTCGAGTCGCAGAGCACCGAGCGGATCGGAAGTGGCGTGGCAAGGGCCACTACGATCGACCCGTGAGTCCCCGGCAAACCGTGCTCGTGGTCGATTTCGGCGCCCAGTACGCGCAGCTCATCGCGCGACGGGTACGCGAACACAACGTGTACTCCGAGATCGTCCCGCACACGATCACTGCGGCCGAGGTCGCGCGGCGCCAGCCCGCTGCCATCATCTTGTCGGGTGGGCCGAAGAGTGTTCACGTGGAAGGTGCTCCGAGTCTCGATCTGGCTGTGTACGACGCCGGCGTGCCGATTCTCGGCATCTGCTACGGAGCGCAACTCATCGCTCAGCAACTGGGCGGCGTAGTGGGACGCGGCTCGCGGGGCGAGTACGGCCGCACGCGACTCACGGCGACAGCGAAGTCCACCCTGTTGAAGGATCTGCCGACCGAACAGGACGTGTGGATGAGCCACTTCGACGCCATCACGAGTGTTCCCGACGGATTCACCGGGGTCGCGTCCACCCCCGAGGCGCCGGTCGCTGTTCTCGAGAACGACACGCGACGGATCTGGGGTGTTCAGTACCACCCCGAAGTCGTGCACTCGCCCTTCGGTGCCGATGTGATGAAGCGATTCCTGCACGAATTGGCTGATTGCGAATCATCGTGGACCATGGGCTCGATCATCGACGAGCAGGTCGCGGCCGTTCGTGCGCAAGTTGGCGACAAGAGGGTGATCTGCGGGCTGTCGGGCGGTGTCGATTCGTCGGTGGCGGCCGCGCTCGTGCATCGTGCGATCGGTTCGCAGCTCACGTGTGTCTACGTCGACACCGGGCTCATGCGCAAAGGTGAGAGCGAACAGGTAGTCGAGACGTTCCGTCGCAACATGGGCATCGAACTGATTCACGTGGACGCCGGCCCGCAATACTTCGAACGTCTGGCCGGCGTCACCGAACCCGAGACCAAGCGCAAGATCATCGGCGAGTTGTTCGTGAGAATCTTCGAGCAGCACACCGGCGGCGTGACCGACGCCGAGTTCTTGGTGCAGGGCACGTTGTATCCCGACGTGATCGAGAGCGGTGGCGCTGACGGCACCGCGGCCGTGATCAAGAGTCATCACAACGTGGGTGGTCTGCCCGACGACATGACCCTGAAGCTGGTCGAGCCGCTTCGTTCGCTCTTCAAGGACGAGGTGCGCAAGTTGGGCCACGAGTTGGGACTGCCCGACGAAATCGTGTGGCGTCAGCCGTTCCCGGGTCCGGGCCTCGGTGTGCGCATCATCGGCGAGGTCACGCCCGAGAAGGTGGCGATCCTGCAGGAGGCCGATGCGATCGTTCGCGCGGAAATCAAAGAAGCAGGTCTCGAGCGCGACATCTGGCAGGCCTTCGCGGTGCTTCCCGACATCCGCTCGGTGGGCGTGATGGGAGACGAGCGCACGTACGCGCACCCGATCATCATCCGCGCGGTCACGAGCGACGACGCCATGACCGCCGACTGGGCCCGACTGCCGTACGACCTTCTCGAGCGCATGGCCAGCCGCATCATCAACGAAGTCAAGGGTGTCAACCGGGTGGCGTACGACATCACCTCGAAGCCGCCGGGCACGATCGAATGGGAATGACGCCACTACGGTGACGTCGGGGGTTGACGTGCAAGGCATCGATGTCGACAAGGTGAGCGCCTGGCTGGTCGAGAACATCGACGGTGCGCGCGCGCCTTTTGCGTTCGATCTGATCGCTGGCGGCCGTTCCAATCTCACGTTTCGGGTCACCGATGCGGGTGGCACGTGCTACGTCCTGCGCCGCCCGCCGCTCGGTCACGTTCTGGCCACCGCGCACGACATGGCGCGCGAGTACAAGATCATCGCCGCGGTCGGCAAGACCAATGTGCCGGTTCCGCCGGCCCTCGGCGTGTGCACCGACGAGGCCGTGAACGGTGCGCCGTTTTACGTGATGGGCTTCGTCGACGGGGTGGTTCTCGACAGTGCCGACAAGGCGGCGCTGCTCGATCCGTCGTTGCGCGAAACCGCGTCGCATCACCTCATCGATGTGATGGCCGATCTCCACGCCGTCGATGTCGATGCCGTGGGCCTGGGTGATCTTGCTCGCCGTGACGGGTACATCGAACGGCAGTTGAAGCGTTGGAAGAGTCAGTGGGAGAACTCGAAGACGCGCGAGTTGGCGGCCATTGACGAAGTGGCGCGGC
>CAYNKE010000040.1:0-15452 GCA_964397715.1 uncultured Bifidobacterium sp.
GCCTCGCATCCGGCCTACTGGCCGGTGCACTGGCCCTTGGTGGGCTTGCGATTTCTGGCGGAACGGCGTCGGCAAACACGCCGACCTCGCCGTCGACACAGCGAATTTCGGGCGCAGATCGTTACGAGACCGCGGTCGCTGTCGCTCGTAGCCAACTGAACGGTGGCACTCCCACCGCACTAGTTATCGCATCGGGCGAAAGCGTTGCTGACGCGCTTGCCGGAGCGGTTCTCAACAACAACACCAGCACTATTCCGATGCTCCTCGTTCAGAAGGACAGCATCCCGTCGTCGGTGTCCGACTTCATTGCCGATTACAAGGCCTCCATTTCCTCCGGTTCGGTAAAGGTGTGGGTGCTCGGCGGGACTTCGGCCATCTCGGCAGCAACTTTTGATGCCATCAAGTCAGCTGTCACGACCGCCGGGAGTCTGACGCCGCCGGTGGTTACCCGTGTGAGCGGCGATGATCGCTACGCGACCGCTAAGGCGATCAGCGACATCGCTGGCGTTACTGATGCGTCCGACACCTTGATCATCGCCAACGGCGAGAACGGCAAGTGGGCCGACGCCTTGAGTGTTGGTCCGATCTCGGCGGGTAAGGAGTGGCCGATCGCACTCACCACATCGACCGGCCTCCAGGCTTCGGCCAAGGCCAAGATTGACGCGTACAACGCGACGCCGGGGTCCGCGAAGAAGTACCTCATCATTGGAGGCACGGCATCTGTACCCACCTCAGTTGAGGACTACCTCCTAACCTTGTCAGGTGTTGCGCCGTCGAGCATTCAGCGTATTGCTGGCGTCGACCGCTATCACACGAACTTGTTGGTTCAGACGTGGTCCCTCGGCGGGCTCCTCCTGAACCCGTCGTTGCTGGCCCTCAACGGTCAAACACTTGCGCTAGTTTCAGGAGATTCGCCGTTCGATGCTCTAGTATCAGCGGGATGGGCGGCTGCGAAGGGCGCTCATCTGCTTCTGACACCTGCGGCGGGTGGAAACACCTTCACCAACTTGTTGGCGGCAGCCCTTGCCGGGCTGCGAGATAGTCAGTTGGGAACCAATGCGAGCCTGTGGGTCATTGGCGGCCGTTCCGCGGTCAATGATTCCGCCAAGACTGCCTACGTGGCAGCGTCCGGAACGAACTTGACGTCGACCCTGATCTGTCCCACGCGTGGGGTGGCCTCGGGTAGCAAGAACCTGATCCTGGTCCTCTCGGCGGGTCTGCCGAAGAGTTTGAATCCTGGCGCGATGGCTGCCGGACTCACCCCCGCCGATGCGATGGCGAGTAGTTCGGCAATGGCCCCGTATGTCAAGGTCAATGGAGCAGCTTCAGTCATCGCAGCGGGTGGAACGGACATCGGTGATGTCTACGAAAACGCTCGTCAGACTTGGCTGATTCCGCTGACTGCGCTTCCCACAATTGGTAGCACGGTGACATTCTCGGGTTGGACAGAGGGAACGGCCGTTGGCGCGGTGACTCCGACGTTCTCGATCGGAGCATCGTCATGCACCGTTGGAGCCGACACCACTGCACCGGCATTGACCATGCGCGTGTTGCCAGGTAATGCCACGGGCCAGTTGACCGGTACGGGCAACCGCATTCTGGTCACGTCGAGTGAGTCGGTATCGATCAGTTCTGCAGCCGGGAATATTCTGGTCGGCGGTGTCGCAACAACGACGTCCGCTGTGATTACGAACCTCGCAACAGGACTCGCAGTTGGTGCATCTGGAGCGAAGAGCTTCTTGATCCAGTTGAACGACTACGTGACAATTTCAGCCACCAACGCGATTGAGTTGCGCGCCGCTGCCGTGGCAGACCTGGCTGGCAACCCGGCCGCCACAACGGTGGCTGCCTCGGCCGCTGCCGATGCGACCGCGCCAACAATCACCGTCGACGGCGTTTCGGTCACAGCATCCGGGCAAGCAGCCTACGCGGTTGGCTCTCTCCAGGTTTCGGCTGCTGCGACAGGCGCCTGGGATGGAGCGAAGGGAAGTTCGTTCACCATCAAGGTCACCAACCAGCGTGGTTTGCTCACACCGACAGTCGCAATTGACGGCACGGCGAAGACGATCGTCGTGACGGCGGACACGGGTTACCACACAGTTGCCGATGTCCGTCAGGTCGCGCTAAACACGGGTCTGATGAGCGCGTTGGCAACGGTCGGCGCGTGGAAGATTGGCCCGACGGGTGCTGGTGCTCTCACCGACAAGATCACCGCGAACTCTGCTCCGGCTACTTGTGGGGCAACCTGCGGTCAGTCGACGGTAACGATTGCAATCTCAGGTAGCGAGCCGTTCTACTTGAATAAGACAGGAACTGTCGTGACAGTCGGAGGTCTTGGAATCCCGTTTGTAAGTGGGACCAACCTGGACAACAACACCTCATACGACGCAACGGCTGATGCGAAGACTGGTTTGTTGACCAGCCGCTATATCACATTCAACACAGCGTACGCAGGCGCTGGAGTGGTTGCTTTCCTTGCGACTGCCGATGGTGTCAATGACATCGCAGGCAATCGCGTGGTGGCTCCCATCACGTTCACTGTTTGATCTCACCCGAGATCTAGTTGGGAATGGGCCCCGAGTCGCAAGACTCGGGGCCCAAACCGTTGTGAGGGGCTAATGAGAAGGTCGAGCATCGAATCCGCACTGAACTGGACCTTGGTCGCTCTCGTTCCGCTTGTTGCACTTCTATTTGTGCGTTCGATCGGCGACGGATTTGACCTCACCAAGGCAACAGTCCTGTGGGTATCGGCCCCGTTGATCGCTTCATTGCTTCTGGCGGAGAAGCGGGTGCGCCTTCCACCATCGGTGGTTTTCGGCCTCGGGGTTCTTGTCTTCGCCCTGCTGGTTTCTTCGGCAAGCTCGTACCGTCCTTGGCAGTCTCTCTATGGGCAGTACCAGCGAAACACCGGCCTGTTGACCTTTCTCGCTTGTTTCGTTCTCTTCATCGTGATGGCGAGTGAATCCTCCGACAAGCGAATCACCCGTGTGGCCGCGAGCATGTCGGTGGCGGCAGTTCTGGCAGGCGGCTACGGCGTGCTGCAGGCCGTGGGTGTCGATCCGTGGGATTGGTTGACGCCTGGTCAGGACCGGGCGGTTTTCGGAACATTGGGCAATTCGAACACCACGTCGGGTTTCGTATCCTCCGCTCTTCCGTTGCTGATGGGCCTGTGGATCGCCACTAACCGGAGGTTCGACAGAATTTTCCTCGGTCCGCTCGCAGTCTTCGCGGCGGCATCCGTCGGAGTACTTGGAGCGTTCCAAGGCGTAGTTGCTGGCGTCGTGGGGATGGTGCTCGTCGTCCTGCTCCTCGTCTCGACTTCACGATCTCGAACGGTGAGCCTGATCGGGATCGCTAATTGTGTCTTGTGCGCGATCGCGCTGTTCGGAGTCGACAACGGCATCAAAACTCTTCTTATGTGTGGTGTTGCGCTCTTCGTCAACACCCTGCTGGTTCTCGAGAAACCAAGCCCCAACGTGTCCTTTGTTGCGTGGGTTCGGGCGACGAGGCGGCGACTGATCGCGGTGGCTCTTGGGTGTGTTGTGGCTGCGACCGGCGCCTCGCTCCTTCTCGGAGGCAGGGTCACCCAACAAGTGTCTGAAGGTATGAGGGAGCGAAAGTTCTTCTACCAGGCCGCATGGAAAATCTTTTCGCACCATCCGATCCTTGGTACCGGTCTTGAAACGTTCGGCTTGCAGTTCACTCGTTACCGGTCGGCGACCCATGCCACGATTTATGAGAACAATCGATCGTCGAGTGCTCACAGCGTTCCAATTGGCATGTTCGCCAACGGCGGTCTATTGCTCGGAATCGCGTATCTGGCTTTCATCGTCACGATCTTTGTGCTCGTTGTCCGGAATCGCCACAGATGGCGTTCCAATGTTTGGGCCGGAGCCGTCATCGCCGCATGGGTGGCCACGCAGGTCCAGTCGCTCGTCTCCGTCGAACACGTGGCACTGTTTGTACAACAGTTCGTTCTTGCAGGTGCAGTCGTTGCACTCGTGTCCGAGCGAAGGTCGGAGCGTCCCCGTAACCGCACTGGCCGGCCCACCGTAGCCATTGTCCTGGCTGGAGGAATCGTGAGCATTCTGTTGGCCATTCCTCTCACTCGTCCCATACGAGCCGACAGCGCGGGACTGTGGTCATTGCGATATACCGCGATCGGAGACGCCCAGAAGGCTCTGGAGAAGGGCCGCGAGGCCGCGTCGCTCGCCCCGTGGAATACTCAGCAACGGACTCGTTACGCCCAGGCCCTGTACAACAGTAGGGATCCTTCAATTTCCGCGATTGCTGTCGAAGTCGCGGACGAAGTCGATTACACGCCGCCCTTCGGCATCGAAGCCGCCTACCGAGTGGCGGAATCCGGACAGATCGATCTGAGTCTTCGGATGGCAGAACTGTCTTTGAGCCGGGACCCGTACGCCATCACTCTTCGAGACCAAGTTGCCGACCTCTACCTGCAGGTCGGGCAGATCCAGGCGTCGCAAGGGTCTCAGGATTTGGCTCGAGCGAATTTGCAGAGGGCCATCGATCTCGAGCCGAGCCCATCGATCTCGGCGGCGGCCAGAACTGCACTCGACGCGTTGTCGGGATGACCGCGGCCGGCTGTCCACCGATTTCGGTCGTCATCCCGACCTTCAATCGAGGGCCGCTCCTGAAGCGGGCTCTCGATTCGATCGTGGCCCAGACCGCGCGCCCGTTCGAAGTCATCGTGTCCGACGACGGCTCGACGGACGACACGAGAGAAGTTGTTTCGCAATTCGAATCCGCGGTCGACCTGACGTACGTCTACAACCCGAACTCGGGGCTCCCGGCTCGCGCACGCAATGTCGGTCTAGCGAAGGCGCGAGGTGAGTTCGTTGCCTTTCTCGATTCCGACGACTGGTGGGCTACCAACAAGTTGGCGGCGGTGGCCCCTGCTCTCTTGGCTGGTCGCGACGTCGTGTATCACCCGATGACCAAGGTCCCACGGACGTCCATCTGGTGGTGGGGGCGTCGTGCCCGCTCGCGACCGCTCCGAACACCGGCGATCGACGACCTACTCCGTCGAGGCAACGTCATCCCCAATTCGAGCGCAGTGGTGCGTCGCTCGTTGCTCGATGAGGTGGGTGGTCTCGACGAATCAACCTCGGTGCGGACATGGGAAGACTTCGATCTGTGGCTTCGGCTGGCGCGGAGCGGCGCCACGTTCGAGTGCGTTGACGAGTGCCTTGGCTCGTATGCGACCGAGGGTGGCGTCACCAACCCCTCACAAACACTTCTCAACATGCAGTCGATCAGCGAGCGCTGGTTCGGCACGGAAGCCGATCCGCCGGGTTGGATGCACATGCAGCGCGCTGGGGCCTTGAGCATGCTCGGGCGCCACCGTGAAGCACTTGCTGAAGCGGCCAGAGCGTCCTCTCGCGCGACTTCCCTTCGTTTCGCGTCGGATGTCGCTCTCGTTGCTGGCCTTGTGTTGAGGGAGTCCTTTCTCAGCCTCAAGCCCGAGAAAGCCGTCCGATGAACCCCCCTCAGTCGCTCGAAGGTGAACCGAAGCGACCCGTTGTCCTCGAGGTGATCTCGAGGTTGAACATCGGGGGGCCGGCTCGAATGCTCGCCGAACTCGTCCACCGAGGTGAAGACGGCCCGTTCGAGATCGTGCTCGCCTGCGGGTTCGTGCAGGCGGGTGAGGACGAAATCGACGTGACGAGTTTCTCGAATCGGCTCCATCGGATTCGGGGTCTTGGTCGAGCCGTCAAGCCTCTCGACGACCTGCGGGCATTTTTCAGTCTCGTTCGACTGATTCGGTCGCTTCGGCCCGAGGTGGTGCACACCCACGGAGCCAAGGCCGGAGCGCTCGGTCGTGTGGCCGCGTTCATGGCGAGGGTCCCGGTGCGTGTCCACACTTTTCATGGACACCTCTTGTACGGCTACTTCAGCACCCGTAAGACGAAGGCCGTGGTCGTGGTCGAACGACTACTCGCTCGAGCGTCCACACGTCTCGTGGCGGTGGGTTCGGGTGTTCGAGACGATCTCCTCCGGGCAGGCATCGGTAGCCGCGACCAGTACTCGGTAATTCTTCCGGTTGGTCCCTCGGTCGCTGTGGTCGACCGTGAGGTTGCCCGCCGGAGCCTGGGCCTCTCGTCCAAAGACTTCGTCGTCGTGGGGGTCGGTCGGCTCACCCGAATCAAGCGCCCCGACCGGCTCGTCGAGGCTTGTGGACTCCTCGCGAGCCACCATCCAGCGGCGGTCCTCCTGGTGGCCGGGGATGGGGAATTGCGAGACGAAGCCGAGAGTCATGCCGCGCGGGTCGGATTACGTTGTCAGTTCCTGGGGTGGGTCTCCGATCTGTCACGCGTCGTGGCCGCTGCCGATGTTCTGACCATCGCCTCCGACAACGAGGGCACGCCGTTGGCCGCGATGGAAGCGATCGGCGCGGGTCTTCCCGTGGTTGCGACGAACGTCGGGTCGATGTCCGATGTCGTGAGCGACGGAATCTCGGGTCTGCTCGCCGAACCGTCAGCCGAGGCGCTCGCCGCGGCCTTGATGCGCGTTGCGTCATCACCAGACCTGCTCAATTCTTTGCGCGACGGCGCGCGGAGAGACGCCGTTCGCTTCTCCTCTTCGGTCATGGCGAATGAGCATCTCGACCTCTACTCGAGCGAGATCGACCGGAACCGAGCCTCGACTCGACGGCCAAGTAGGCTGAAACCGTGAAGGCTCTCATCACTGGTGGTGCCGGATTCATCGGGTCGCACCTGGCAGATCACTTGGTGGGGCAGGGATTGCAGCTCGTCATTCTCGACGACCTCTCGACGGGGCGCTTGTCGAACATCGATCACCTTGTCGGACGACCTGACGTCGAATTCGTGCTCGGCTCGATCCTCAATGCCGACCTCGTCGACGATGTGGTGTCTCGTTGTGACGTCGTCTATCACCTGGCAGCGGCGGTCGGCGTATCGCTCATCGTCGAACGACCCCTGCAGAGCCTCATGACCAACATTCGCGGAAGCGAAATCATGTTCGAGAAGTGCCACAAGCACAACGTGCGGATCATGGTCACCTCCACCTCCGAGATCTACGGAAAGAACACCTCCGACAAACTGGGGGAAGACGACGACCGCATCCTCGGGTCACCGCTCAAGAGTCGCTGGTCGTATTCGGAGGCCAAGGCCATCGACGAGATCTTGGCGTATACCTACTGGCGTGAAAAGGGTCTCGAGACCGTGATCGTCCGACTGTTCAACACCGTCGGCCCACGGCAGACCGGAAGTTATGGGATGGTGGTTCCGCGATTCGTCAGCCAAGCGGTTCGAAACGAACCTCTTCACGTGTACGGCTCGGGAGCCCAGACTCGCTGTTTCTCGTACGTGGGCGATGTCGTCTCCGGAATGGTCGCGCTCTGCAACCATCCAGAAGCATTCGGCAAGGTCTTCAACTTGGGTGGCAACGAGGAGATCTCCATTCTCGGTCTGGCCCAGAAGATCATCGAGCGATCGGGCTCCCAGAGCCGGATCGAGTTCGTGCCCTACGAAGTCGCCTACGAAGAGGGTTTCGAAGACATGGAGCGTCGGGTCCCCGACACGACACGGGCCCGAAATCTCGTCGGATTCGAACCGTCGGTCACACTCGATCGCATCATCGACCTGGTCATCGACGAAGCCCGGAGATAGCCCATGAGAGGTGAGTGGTGGCAGTACCTCCTCATCTTCGCTCTGACGACCGCCACCACCGCCGGTCTGACACCAGTCGTGATGAGAGTGGCGCTCCGACGAGGAATTCTCGACAATCCAGGTGCTCACAAGTCGCATTCCAGCCCGACTCCTTATCTCGGCGGGGTGGCGATCGTTGTCTCCTTCGTGACGGTGTTGATCGTTGCCGTTTCGGTCGATGGACTGAGTTCTGCTGATACCGACTTCTTGAAGTTGATCGGAGTCGGTGTCGCTCTGGCCGCTCTGGGTCTCGTCGACGACTTGGCCGGATTGCCGCCGCTCGCGAGGCTCGCGGTCGAGATCGGTGCAGGGATTGCGACCTTCTACATCGGAGCGGGTTCTCAGTTGACGGGCAACGAAGTCCTCGACTTGATTCTGACGGTGCTGTGGGTCGCCGGTCTGGTGAACGCGGTCAACATGGTCGACAACATGGACGGGTTGTCAGCCGGCCTCGTGGCGCTGGCCAGCCTCGGATTCTTCGCGGTCGCAGCCAACTCCGGTGACTTCCTCGTTGCTGGTCTGGCCTTGGCTCTCAGTGGAGGTGCGGTGGGCTTCCTGCGGCACAACTACCATCCGGCCACGATCTACATGGGTGATGCGGGGGCCTACTTCCTCGGCTATCTCCTCGCGGTGGTCGGCCTCGAGGTCTCGTTCCCCGAGCAGTCACGTGGGGTCAGTTTTCTCGTTCCGATCATGATCGTGTCGATCCTGCTGTTCGACGCCGTTCTGGTCGTGGTGTCGCGGGTCGTGCACGGCCTGAGCCCATTGCGTGGAGGACGCGATCACACCAGCCATCGCTTGGTCAAGGTTGGACTGCCCATTCGAGTCGCGGTGGGTCTGATCCACCTCGCTGGCGCGTCGGTGGCGGTGGTCGGTTTCGTGGTCTCCGACGTCTCGGCGGCGCGTGGGTGGCCCCTGATTGCGCTGGTCGGGGCACATCTCGCCATTGCGGCAGTGATTCTCGTGAGGATTCCGGTGTACGAGAACAGCCGCTGGCCGTTGTTCACGATCGTCGCCGTCGAGGAGTAGTGAACCTCGTCAGAGGCTGAGATTCGTGAGGGAGCCGTCCTGAAGACGAAGTGCCCGATCGCAGGCCTTGAGGGTTTCGTCACGGTGAGTGATCACCAACAGCGCACAGTGGCCCTTGAGCTTGACGATGGTCTCGACGATCACTTTCTCGGCGTCGTCGTCGAGTGATGCCGTTGGTTCGTCGAGAACGAGTAGGGACGGATTGGTCGCGAGCGCGCGGGCGATGACGAGACGTTGCTTCTGGCCTCCCGACAACGACCGTCGGCCCTCGCCGATCGCCGTCGACAGACCCTGGGGAAAAGCCGGTGAATCGATGTCGAGGCCAGCGCGTTCGAGAGCCGTGCGGACTGCCTCGTCGCTCAAGCCTTGGCGGAAGAATCGAACGTTGTCGGCGACGGTGCCGGAGATGATCCGTGGCTCTTGCGGGACGTAGCCCGCGATTTGCTGCCAGCACGAGGGGTCGATCGCGTCGACGTCGAGAGTGTTGATGTGGACCGTCCCCCGTGTCGGCCTGATGAGACCGAGAGACAGTTTGATGAGCGTCGACTTACCGGCTCCGCTCGGTCCGACGATTCCGACGGCCTCACCAGCTGGGACCCGAAGGTCGACATCGGCCAGGACCGTGACTCCATTGGCGTAATCGAACGCGGCGCCCTCCAGGAGCAACTCCTCGAACCGTTCGATGACCTCGGCCCCGTACTCCCGGCGATTCTCTGCCAGTCTCGATTGAATCTGGTCGATCTGGTCGGTAAAGGGCCCGAACTGGCTGAGAGCAACGGGCAACTGCTGTGCCTGCTGGCCGTAGGTCAACGAGCGCAGCATGATCATGATGACCGCCCCGATGCTCTCCACCTGGCTCGTGCCCGCGGCACTCAATGCCCACAGCCCGAGCACGACAGCGGTGTACGCGAAGGTCGTGTAAAGGGGGGTGATGAGGCCAGTCGAGAGTTGCACCCGATGGCTTCGCCTCGCGTCCTCGATGACCTCGTGGTGGATGGTCGTCTTCATGGTCTCCGATAAGCGGAGGGCAGCGATCTCGTCCTTGATCGAGGCGATTTCGGAGACTCGATCGGCCAACTGGAGTTGCATCTGGACGGAGGAGGCCGAACGGGCACGGATACGCCGCCTTAATGGGGTGAGCCCCCCGATGATGAGTGCCAGGACGACCACGATCGATGCCGATGCACCAGGGTCGATGACGAGGGAGACACCGAGCAGCGCCACCAGACTCAGAACTCCCGCCAGGCCAGCGGTCAAGAGGTAGACCATCTGCATGATCTGGGTCGGGAAGCTGGTGAGAAGCTGCTGAAGCGCACCAGAGGTCTGCTCGTCCTGCGTTCGCCAGTTCGCATCGAGGTAACTCCCGAGCAACTGTTCGCGGATTCGGCCGACCACCCGGTACTGAAGGCCTGACTGGATGCGCAGGGCGACGTATTGCAGGCCTAACCGCGCCATCAGGGCCACCACGCATCCGCCGACGAGCACCGACATGGACACC
The DNA here is from genome assembly GCA_964397715.1 of uncultured Bifidobacterium sp. Lineage (GTDB taxonomy): Bacteria > Actinomycetota > Acidimicrobiia > Acidimicrobiales > Ilumatobacteraceae > Casp-actino8. The sequence goes on from CAYNKE010000040.1 coordinate 10,219, forward strand.
GATACGTTGCGAGTGACGGTGACGGTGTCGACGCCGTCGGTCGCGGCGAGTGCTCCTCGGGTGAGGGCCACGATGAAGCCTGCCTCGATGAGACCAGTGGTGACGATCAGAGCCGCAAAGACGAGGAGTCGAACGGCATGGGGGCGTATGACCCGGGGGCCCATCAGCAGCGCGGCTCTCCCGCACGCCCGGGGATGGTCGTCTCGGTGCCGTGGGAGGAATTCAGCACGTCGGAATCCTACGGCATGTCGCCAGGGCCGGAGTCGATGAGCCTGGCATCGTAGGATCGGAAGTGAGCAGTCACCATGGGAACGTCATCGCATCCGATCGAGTCAGTGGGGGTCTTCGGCCTCGGCTACGTAGGTCTTCCCCTGGCGTTGGCCGCATCGCGATCCGGTCTCCAGGTGACGGGAATCGACGTCTCGGAGCGAGTGGTCGACCTTCTCAACTCCGGTCGGAGTCATGTTGACGACGTCTCGGATAGCGCGGTCGCCCACGAGGTCTCGCGAGGTTTTCGAGCATCGGTGTTCCCGGAGGCTGCTCACGCATGTGATGTGCTGGTGGTGTGCGTCCCGACCCCGCTCGATGAGAGCCGGAGCCCCGATCTCAGCATGGTCGAGGCAGCGATGGAATCGATTCAAGGGTTTCTCAAGCCTGGCATGCTGGTGATCCTCGAATCGACCACGTATCCCGGAACGACCGATGGAATCGTTCGAACGATCTTGGAGAAGTCGGGCCTGTCTGCGGGTCGAGACTTCCACCTGGCTTTCTCACCCGAGCGCATCGACCCGGGCAATCCCGAGTGGGGAATCGAGAACACTCCCAAGCTCGTCGGCGGCCTCACCGCCGCCTGCACCGCGCGAGCGGTGGAGTTCTACGCGCGATTCGTCCGCACCGTCGAAGCCGCTTCTGGTTGTCGCGAGGCGGAGATGGCCAAGTTGCTCGAGAACACGTACCGGCACGTGAACATCGCGTTGATGAACGAGTTGGCGGTGCTTTCCCACGAACTCGGCGTCGACCTCTGGGAATCGATCCGTTTGGCCTCGACCAAGCCGTTCGGGTTTCAGGCCTTCTACCCAGGACCTGGTGTCGGGGGACACTGCATCCCGATCGACCCCAACTACCTTTCGCATCACCTTCGCACCCTCGGTTTCCAGTTCCGATTCGTCGAACTCGCTCAGGAGATCAGCGGACGTATGCCTGCGTACGTCGTACAGCGAGTCCAGAACATGCTCAACTCTCGAGGCAAAGCGGTGAGCGCGTCGCGAGTACTCCTCCTTGGTCTCACTTACAAGAAGGACATTGGCGACGAACGGGAGACACCGGCCCGCGACGTAGTTCGTCATCTCCGATCACTTGGAGCCGACGTTGCGGCATTCGACCCGTTCATCGGCCACTTCGACGTCGACAATGTCGCGGTGCCATTAGAAGGTGATCTGGACACTGCTATCGATCGCGCCGACGTCGTCGTTCTCCTCCAGGCCCATTCGTCTTTCGACCTAGGTGCCATCGCGAAGCGCAGCAAGGCGATCTTCGACACCCGCGGGGTTCTGTCCGGAGAGAATGTCGAACGCCTCTGAGGCCCTGAGGATCCTCGTGGCGACCTGTTCGCATCGAGGAGACGACGCCCGAATCGTCCACCGACAGTCGCGCGCCCTGATCGACGCCGGCCACGAGGTGACATTGATCGCCCCAGATCCTGGACCCGAATCGGTCCGTCACGACCCCGTTGGCCTGAGGCGAATCGTCGTGCGTCGTACTGCGGGCCGTCGCCGGCTACGAGGCTGGATCGACGTCTGGCGCAGCCTGCGCGCGCATTCGCCAACTCACGATGTCGTGATCATCCACGATCCGGAACTGGTCGCTGTCGGCTTGTTGGTGCCGTCGACGCGCGCCAAGCGCATCTGGGACGTACACGAGGATTTCGTCGCGATTGCCCACGAAGCAGCATGGATCCCGGCGTTCGCACGGGGGTTGATCGTTGCCGTGGTGAAGTTCGTAATCGCCGTGTCGAAGCGTTTCTACTCCGTCATCGTTGCCGAGCAGTCGTACGTGAATTCCTTCCCGGGTGCACTACTCGTCCCAAACACTTCGGAGGTTTCATCCGCTCGACCGCAACGGGATGTGTTGAACCAAGTCGTCTACGTCGGCCGAATCTCCCGAGATCGGGGTATCGAGGAGATGATTTGCGTGGGTCGTCGACTGGGCGAACTCGAGGGGCCTCGTGTCGTTCTCGTGGGCCCCGTGGACGCTGACTCGGTCGAAGAAGTCACCCGGGCTGCAGAGCGGGGCGACGTCACATGGCTCGGACCGCGCGCGAATCCCGAAGCGCTCGACATAGTGTCTCAATCTCTACTTGGACTTTGCCTTCTACGTGACACCTCGAACTATCGCGGCTCCTATCCGACGAAGATCGGCGAGTACTTCACCGTGGGGGTTCCGGTCATCGCGACGCCACTCCCGGTGGCTCGAGACGTGATCAGTCGGTCGGGAGGTGGGGTCGTGACGACCTCATGGGGAGGTGACGACCTCGTTTCGGAGGTGGTGGAGTCAATCCTCGACCTGATCTCCGACCGAGATGGTTTGGGTGTTATGGGCGACCGAGCCTGGGAATTCGCGAACGAGAACCTGAACTGGATGAAAGACAAGGGAAGGTTTGTCTCATTCGTCGAGTCGGTGGCACAGGATTGAAAGTCAAGAACCTCGGGCTGACCTGTTTCGTCGCCCGGCGAGAAACCCGCACGCCCACGCCGTGTGCATGGTCGGGAAGATCACCATAAGTCGGGCCACATCAGCGGGCCGTCGGCCGGTCCAAACGGACGCTCCGATGACGGCGGCGAGGTACGCCGACGGGACAACGGCAGCCCACGGATTCCAGGGCGATACGACGAGACTGGCCGTGATTCCGATGACAGCGGCGGGCGGAGCGAGTTGGCGTAGCTGCGTGGAGCCAGGATGCATCCGCACGACGGTGCGTTTCCAGGAGCCGTAGAGGAAGAATTGCCTCGCCAACGAGCGAATGGTCCCGCGGGGTCGGTACTCGACATGCAGAGCCGGGTCGAACCAGATGAGACCCCCGTTGGCTCGTAGCCGAATGTTCAGTTCGTAATCCTCGTTTCCCTCGACGGATTCATCGAACAGACCCACCACCTCGAGCGCCGACCGTTGGAAAACACCCAAGAAGACCGTGTCGACCGATCCTTCGGCGCCACCGGTTCGATATCGAGAGCCGCCCATCCCGAAAGGCGAGGCCAACGCGAGTGCGGATGACCGTTCGAATGGGGTGGTGCCGACCGCTCGTTGGACCCCACCCACGTTCACCGCTCCGGTGCGTTGAAGAGTTTCGACCGCGCGGGCTATATAGCCACGAGGGAGTTCGGAGTGGGCATCAACCCGGACGACGACCTCTCCACGAGTGGCTCGGATCGCCGCGTTGAGGCCAGTAGATCGCCCTCCTGTGGGGTTCGGAATGGCCGAAATCCGAACGTCACCTCGGGCGAGTTCGAGTGCGATGGCGTCGGTGGCATCGACCGAAGGACCAAGTGCGAGGCAGATCTCCATGTTGCCGGGGTAGTCCTGGGCGAGGATCGACTCAATCGCTCGACGAAGGTACTTCTCCTCGTTCAGGACGGGAATGACGACCGCTACCGAGGGCCACGTCACCTCAGACACGGCGAGCCACCACGACCCAGATCGTGCGCACGAGGATCTGAACATCGAGGGCGAGCGACCAGTTGACGAGGTATTGGAGGTCGTGGCCGACTTTGAACGACGCGTCGGTGTGGTACCCGCCTTGGACCTGGGCGAGGCCCGTGAGACCGGGCCGAACTTCGTGGCGACGTCCGTACCCCGGGACGCCGGCCGCGATGTGCGCCACCAATTCAGGTCGTTCGGGTCGAGGTCCGACGAGTGACATGTCACCCTTGAGGACATTCCAAAGCTGGGGTAGTTCGTCGGCTCGCGTCGAGCGCAGCCATTCGAGCCCTCGAACGACACGCGGATCATTGCTGGTTGCGAGCACCGCGCCGCTGGTCTCGGCATCGCGTTTCATCGTTCGGAACTTGTACAGGGTGAACTCTGTCCCGCCCCGACCGACGCGCGATTGGGAATAGATGATGGGACGACCGGCCCGGGCAAGAACGTAGAGAGCGACGAGCGAAGACACCGAGAGCGCGAGGGGGGAGACCACGAGTAGAAGGACGAGATCGAAAAGACGCTTCAGTTTCACTTTGTGTGGAGGCAAGGCGTGAAGAGCAAGCCTCACGAAGGGCATTCCGGCAATTTCGCGAACTGTCTGCAGCCCGAGCAGGGTCTCTTGTGCACCGACTCTTTGAAGGAATCCAACTCCCTCACCTTCGAGAGTTGTGAGCGGTTCGGGGAAGACTTCGCCGAACGCATCGACGTCCAGAAGCAAGATGTCGGTAGCTCCAGTTTCGTGAACAGCGGCGACGAGTTCGGCAGTCGAGTCGAGGGTGGCCACGACCTGCGCGGTTCGGTCGGTTTGACGGAGGTGCTCGAGAACGGTTTCGCGCGGTTCGCGGGCACCGACGAGAATCACCCGGGGCGGCCCCTGCCATCGGAGCGTGAATCGGCGACTGAAGTGACGACTGGCAACAAGAGTCAGCGACCCGAGAAGGAACAAGATTGCCAGATTCAGACGAGGCATCAGGTAGCGGTCGAGGACGACGAAAGCGACTCCGTCGACACCGATCCCGATTCCCATGGCCAGGCTCACGCGAGGAAGCCAGGGTCGATAGCCCAGGCGGGGCTGGCGCTCGTAGAGACCGGTGAAGTATCCGACAGCGAGATGAATCACCGTGGCGACTCCGAATCCGAACCAATAGTGGCTGAGCGGATAGGTGGGCCACCGGGTGCCGAACCGGACCAGGTTGATCGCGACCATGAGGCCGTACAGCGCGATGGCGTCGAGCACGAAGAGAAGACGGAAACCTCGCCGCCACAGCGGTTCGAGGCGGGGCGCAACGCGGTGTCCGAGCCAGTCAGTTGTGCGCGAGGGCCCGGCCTCGGTCGTGGTCTCGTGCTGGTTGCTCATGCCCTGCCCCACGGTAGTCCGATGCGTTGGTCGGGTTCTTGGACGTCGGCTGTGCGACGCTGGAGTCGGTGAAGTCTTTCGCTCGAAGCGTTGCGGGACGTTTCCCCGGGTCACCGGTCGGCCTCGGGGGGGTGGCTCTGCTCGTCCTCGTCGGAATGCGCGGGCTGGTTTATCGAGTTCG
>CAYNKE010000041.1:0-4694 GCA_964397715.1 uncultured Bifidobacterium sp.
CGCTGATCAAGAAGCGCCGCAAGCGCATGCGGAAGAAGAAGCACAAGAAGATGCTCCGCCGCACGCGTCACCAGCGTCGCAAGTAGTTCTCAGCGGCACTGAGTCGCGATCACCAGCGCGTCGCCAAGTTCGTGCGCGGCGCTCATGTGGTCCCCGTGTACGAACCAGGTCGCCCCGCTTCCGGCGAGGATCGGCTCGACGCCCGTGGCCCGAGTGATTCGCTGCTTCCATTCGGCGAGCCGGGGCTCGACGACCAAGGCTGCGGGTTCGAGATCGTTGGTCGGGTGCGATGGTCCGCCCAATTCGTCCCAGGCCCGATAAGCGAGGGGAGTGCTCACGCTCAGAGGCGGGATCACGAGTGTCACCGTCCCGGGCTGGTGGGCGATCGGTTCGACGAGTTCGCCGATTCCTCGCACGCGCGCCCGGTCGCCGTGGACGCAGAACGGAACGTCGGCACCCACGCTCGCCATGAGAGCACGATGGTGCGCCGACGTCAGGTCGTCGACACCGGCCCAACGGAACACGGCGGCCGCATCGGCTGATCCGCCGCCCAGCCCGCCACCGTGGGGAATCGCTTTGTGCACTGTGATCCGCGCGTGTCGTTCGCATGCCGCGAGCGCCCTCGACACCAGATCGTCGCCGTCGCCGGACAGCCCGGCCGAGAACGGTCCGGTGTACACGACCGAACTCGCGGGTCGACCTTCTGCGCCGAGTTCCTCGATCGTGAGCGAGTCGTGCAGGTCGAGCGTGGTCATGATCGCATCGATCTCGTGATACCCGTCCGGTCGTACTCCCGTGATGTGCAGACCGAGCGTGAGCTTGGCCGGAGCGATGAACGTCGCGGTCGTCATGTTCTCACGACCGCACACTCGCGCTGACGGCCGTGACCAGACGTCCCCATGCCTGCACGTCGAGTTCTTCGGGTCGCGCCTCGGGCGATACTCCAGCGGCGGCGAAGGCCGATGGTTCGACTCGATCGGCGAGAGATCGTCGAAGCATCTTGCGACGTTGTTGGAACGCGGCGCGCACGAGGGTGAAAAGTGAATCGGGATCGACGTCCACCGCCGGGCGATCGTGGCGAACGACTTCGATGATCGACGACGTGACCTTGGGACGTGGGACGAAGACGGTGGCTGGCACGTCACCGAGAATGCGGGCGCTTCCCCAGTAAGCAACCTTCACGGAGACCGCTCCGTAATCGGACGACCCGGGTTCGGCGGCGAGGCGGCGAGCCACTTCTTTCTGAACCATCACGACGATGCGGTGAACGCCGGGAACTCCGTCGAGAAGGTCGGCGATGAGCGGTGTGGCGACGTTGTACGGAAGGTTGGCGACGACCGTCGCGCCACGTGAGTCTCTGCTCGGCGCGAGGTGGGACCAGTCGAGGTCGCGGGCATCACCTTCGATCACCGTCACGTTCGCGAGGTCCCGCACCACGTGGCGGAGAACGGGGGCGACTCCGTGGTCGACTTCGATCGCCGTGATCCGGGCGCCGGTCTCGGCCAGCGCGAGCGTGAGCGAACCGAGTCCCGCGCCGATCTCGATGACGTGATCGTCGGGGCCGACGTTCGCCATCCGCGCGATTCTCCGCACGGTGTTGGGGTCGGCCACGAAGTTCTGGCCGAATGCCCGGCGCGGAGACAGGCCGTGCTCCTCGAGCAGTTCGACGATGTCTCGGCGTGAGTGAGTCATGGTTTCCGGGTCACGCTCAGAAGTTGATCTCGACCGGGATCGGAGCATCGACGAGGTCGGCCAAGTCGAGAAACACATCGGTGTGGATCACGATGATGTTGCCGCCGCGGAGGGCCTCGATCGACACGTTGTTGCACTTGATCTGTCGGCCGTTGTTGAGGTTCGTCACCGTGATGACGGCCCCGATGAGCGCGTGGGGGGTCGCGCACGGACGCAGTCCGAGGGTCTGGGGCCAGCGGACGTAGCTCGCGGTACCCTCGATGATGGTTCCGACCGGCGGCGTCGGAACGTTGACGGTGATGATCTCGGGTGCGACCGATGGGTCGATGTCGGGGAGGAACGCCGGGTCCGCCGGTTTCGTGTCGGATTGTCCGGCCGGGTCGACGTTTCCGGACACGACAGTCGAACTCGCCGCATTGGTTCCGGCGTTCCCGGAATCGCCACGCGACACCGCGACGACGATGAGTGCAACCACGGTCACGATGATCGCCACGGCGAGTCGCCGACGTTGAGCGAACACTGCGTCTCGGCCGAGGGGACTGGTCACCCGATCAGGCTATGACGGGCCGGTGAATTCCGGGGATCACGCGATGCCCGGAAACGCGTGGCTCGCGTTGAGCGATGTCTGCGTTGCCAGATCGGCGACAGCGACACCGCGCAGATCGGCGACGAAACGACCCACGTGGGCAACGTATGCGGGCTGATTCTTTCGACCACGATGGGGGACCGGGGCGAGGTATGGGCTGTCGGTCTCCACCAACAACCGATCGGCCGGACACAGCGTGGCGGCCTCGGCGACATCGGCGGCGTTCTTGAACGTGACGATGCCGGAGAAACTGAGGAATGCTCCGATGTTCAGACAGCGCTTCGCCTCGCTCGGCCCGCCGGTGAAGCAGTGGAAAATGGTTCTCGTCGGCACGCCTTCGGCTGCGAGCACGTCGAACGTGTCGTCCCAAGCGTCTCGCGTGTGGATCACGAGAGGTAATTGATGCTGATGCGCGATCTGGATCTGCGCCGCGAAGACTTCACGTTGCGATTCACGAGGCGAGTGGTCGTAGTAGTAGTCGAGCCCGGCCTCGCCCACCGCGACGACTTTCGGGGACGAGAGCAATTCGACGACCCCGTCGAGACCACCGGTGGCTTCGTGCGGGTGCACTCCGACCGTGGCCCAGACGTCGTCGTGGAGCGAAGCGACCTGAATGCATCCGCGTGACGATTCGAGATCGCAGCCAACGGTGATGAAGCGGTTCACGCCGGCCGCCCGCGCGTTGGTGAGGATCGCGTCGAGCGAGTCGTGCTCGGCATCGCCCGTTCGATAGCGGTCGTCGAGATGACAGTGAGTGTCGGTCCAGGACGGGGAACTCACGTCGTCACACCTGTCCTGAACTCAACTCTTGCGCGGGAACAGGGGATCGCCCTTCACCACGGGCACGCCGCCGGGGTAGGCGCCCCACTCGACGTCGTTCGGAACGCGTTGATCGGTCACCTGGCCCGCCATACCGATGCGTTCCCAGACGATCTGGGCGGTGCGTGGGATGGCGGGGGAGGCCAGGATCGCCACGATGCGCAAGGCCTCGAGCGCGTCACCCATCACGGCGTCGACATGTGCGCCGGGCTCGGCCTTCCACGGTTCGTTGGTTTCGAGGTGGGCATTGGTGGCGCGGATCAATTGCCATGTCGCCTCGAGCGCCCGACTCGGTTGTACATCGGCCCAGCGAGCGATGGTGTCGGAGACCGCCGTTCGGGCGGCGTCGGCGAGAGGACTGTCAGGCGAAGGTTGGGGTCCGATGCCGCCGCACTTCTTGTTCACGACGGTGGCGACTCGGCTCAACAAGTTGCCGAGATTGTTCGCGAGATCGGAGTTGTAGCGGCCGATGAGGCCTTCGTACGTGAAGTCGCCGTCGGCGCCGTACGGCGTGTCGGCGAGCACGTAGTAGCGGAAGCCGTCGACGCCGACGCCGTCCTCGCGTGTCTCGTCGATCAGGTCGAGCGGATTGACCACGTTGCCGGTGGTTTTCGACATCTTCTCGCCACCGACGAGGAGCCAACCGCCAACGGCCCATCCGTGCGGAGGTTCGATGCCGGCCGACATGAGCATCGCGGGCCAGTAGACGCAGTGAAAACGGATGATGTCCTTACCGATGAGGTGGTAGTCGACGGGCCAGCGTGAGTCGAACGATCCTTGATCGCTGCCGTAGCCGATGGCCGTGATGTAGTTGGCCAACGCGTCGAACCAGACGTACGTGATGTGCTTGGAATCCCAGGGCAACGGGATGCCCCACGAGAAGCTCGTCCGGCTGATGCTGAAGTCGAGGAGTCCCTGCTTGATGAAGCCGATGACTTCGTTCATCCGATACTCGGGAACGATCGCGCCCGGATGCTTCGCGTACCAGTCGAGGAGCCGATCGCCGTATCGGGAGAGGCGGAAGAAGTAGTTCTCCTCCTCCACGTGCTCGACCGGACGCTTGTGAATGGGGCAGTTGCCGCCGGTCAGATCGTCTTCGACGTAGTAGGCCTCGCAGGCCACGCAATAGAGACCGCGGTAGGTGTCGAGTTCGATGTCGCCGTTGTCGTAGCAGGCCTGGAGCAGACGCTGAACTCCGATCCGATGACGGTCCTCGGTGGTTCGGATGAAGTCGTCGTTCGAGATGTCGAGCTTGCGCCAGGCATCTTCGAAAAGGGGTGCGATCGAATCGACGAATTCTCGCGGGGCCATGCCGGCGGCATCGGCAGCCTGCTGAATTTTCAGGCCGTGCTCGTCGGTGCCGGTGAGGAAGTGGACGTTCTTCCCGAGAAGACGCTGCCAGCGGCACAACGCGTCACCCACGATCGTGGTGTAGGCGTGTCCGAGGTGCGGCTTGGCGTTGACGTAGTAGATGGGTGTCGTCGCGTAGAACGAAGTGCTCTCACTCGAGTGCTTGTCGCGGGACACGACCATGAGGTTACGGCGTGACGAGCAAGTCAGTCGGGACAATTCAGTCGGGACAATTCGGTCGGGACAA
>CAYNKE010000041.1:4794-15254 GCA_964397715.1 uncultured Bifidobacterium sp.
GTCGGGACAATTCGGTCGGGACAACTCACCCCCGCGTGGGTGACTCGCTCAGCGCGTGACGCGTAGTTCACGGGTCTCGGAGTGGAGGCTGAGTTTCCAGCCGCCCTCGTGAACAGCATGGTGATGCTTCGAACAGAGCGGGACCATGTTGTCGAGGTTGGTCGAACCGCCAGATTCCCAGTACTCGATGTGGTGAATCTGGCAATGGTGATACGGCACCTCGCACTCGGGTATGGCACATGTTCTGTAGTTGGCCTCGAGTGCTCGCCGCTGATGGACAGTGGCGAGCCGTCTACTTCGACCCACGTCGAGGGGCACCGAAGCGCCGGAGAGAACCACTGGGACGATGTCGGCCTCGCAGGCGAGCCTCCGGATCGTCTCGACGGGCAAGGGTGCTCCGAACTCGGTATGACGCACCGAGTTGTGGTGCAAGCCCTCAGTAAGCGTGGTCAGATCGACGTGAACCACCATCTCGGCACGGGCTTCGCGTGTGGTGACGTGGTCATGGTCTTCACTCGACCGACTCGCGAGGGCGACGATCGCGCGGGCACGACGATGATCGTTGGGCTCGACCCAGGGCATCACGTCGACGGGCTCGCCAGCGTGAAACATGGCTTCGACGCGGCGGTTGATGGCGCCTTGCAATGCAGCACCCGACTCGGGGTCGAACGACCCGCGAAGGTGAACCATGCCGTCGGCATCGTTCCAGATCTTCATGTAGGTGGACCGGCGCTGTCGCTCGAGGGTGGAGAGACCACCATCGGTGACGACCGACTGCGCGGTGGCGCGGACCAATGCGGCGAACTCGCCAACGGGCATCGTTTGCGCCGCTTCGGTGAGGTGGGGCAGGTGGTCGAGGAAAGCCGCCTGGTTCTGAGCGGCGGTGCGCAGGCCGGTCTGCAGAGCATCGACGTGGGCGACGGTGGTGAGGCCGTCGGCGAGCATCGCGCCGAACACGGGAGCCACCTCGACGGTGTTGGTTCGGGCCAGAACGGCCCGCGCCTCGCGCCCGGAGAGGCCGGCGAACGCCACGAGCTCGGTTTCGGGCAGGACGTGCACGGGCTGGGAGTCACGGGCCATGGCGTGCATGCGATTGACGATCCGAATCTTCTCGGCGGCCAGGGAGGCTTCGGTGCGCTTGATCTGATCGAGGCGCAGGCGCAGTTCGGCCAGCGTCATGGAGTCGACGTGGTGGTGGCTCGCGTTGTGCTCGACGACCATGGTCATCGGTACTGCTCCTGGATCGGAGGGGCAACAGGGTGAACACTCACCAATCGAGAATCTGATCGCACCGTAACGAAGGGGTGTTGCAGAGTTTCGTTTCCGCGACCGGTTGTCTGTATCTCGTACCGCGATCGTGGCACGGGGGTGTTGCAGAGTTTCGGGACCCGCCGACGTTTTCAGTCGCGACGAAGAATGAGCGCCCGGTCGTACAGATCTTTCTTGCTCTGTCCGGTCAGGTCGGCGACGATCGCCGCGGCATCGCGCGTCGACGCACCGCGTGAGATCTCGTCGCGCAGCATCCCGTCCACGTCGTCGGGTGTCCAGACTCGCGATTCGTTCGCTCCGCCCACCACGATCACGTACTCACCTCGCGGTTCACCGAGCGACGCGTGCAATTCGGCGAGAGTGCCCCGCCGAACCTCCTCGTGAACCTTCGTGAGTTCGCGGCAGATCGCGCCGCGACGTTCGCTGCCGCACGCGCTGACGAGATCAGCCAGTGTCCGCTCGATGCGATGCGGGGCCTCGTACAGAACCGATGTGCGCGGCTCACGGGCGATCTCGGCCAAGCGGGTCTCGCGTTCGCGTCCCGATCGGGGCAAGAAGCCCTCGAACACGAACCGACTCGTGGGCAGCCCGCTCAGGGTCACGGCCATCACGACCGCCGACGGACCCGGAACAGCGGTCACGACGTGTCCGGTCTCGGCGACCGCGGCCACCAGGCGTTCGCCCGGGTCGCTGATGGCCGGGGTGCCGGCGTCCGACACGAGGGCGACGTCACGACCTTCGTCGAGAGCGTCGATCACGCGCTGGATGGCGGCGGCCTCGGTGTGATCGTCGAGGCGCATCAATGTCGCGTCGAGTCCGAGGTTGTTCAACAAGAGTCCTGTGCGTCGCGTGTCCTCGCAACACACGAGTCCGGCAGCACGGAGTTCTTCGATGGCGCGTGGGGCCAGGTCGCCGAGATGTCCGAGCGGAGTGGCAACGAGAACGAGTCGACTCACGACGGCTCGCGGATCTCGAGCCGATCGCCCACGCGCAATCCCCATCGAGCGAATGCGCCGCGCTCGGCCTCGACGACCGATCGCGCGCGAGGGACGGGTGCGCCGATCCGGAATCGATCCATCTGCACCGTCTTGATCACCGAACCATCGCGGTCGAGATACGCGACGTCGATCGGGAACTTGACGCCCACGGTGTGGACCCACGAGCACTTCGTGAGCACGAGGGCTCCGGAGAGCGACGTTCGCCCGATCAACCCGCGTCGACGCGCCTCGCGCGAGACCGCCACCTCGGCACTGGCCAGCACGCGACCCTCGCTCATCAGCCAGGCGGCTCCGGAAACTGTGTGCTCGCTCATGATCACGTCGCGACGACCGGTGTGATTCGCGCCCGGATCAGACGTTGAACCGGAACTCCATCACGTCGCCGTCGATCGGATGGTATTCCTTGCCCTCGACCCGGATCTTGCCGACGTCCTTGGCCTTCGTCCACGAACCGAGTTCGAGCAATTCGTCCCAGTGGATGACTTCGGCTTTGATGAAGCCGCGCTGGAAGTCGGAATGAATGCGGCCGGCGCACTCGGGGGCGCTCGATCCGGCGCGGAAGGTCCAGGCCCGCGATTCCTTCTCTCCGGTCGTGAAGAACGTCCGAAGCCCCAACAGGTGGTAGGCCGAGCGCACCATCCGGAACAGCGCACCTTCGCCCAGTCCGAAACCTTCGAGAACTCCCGCTCGTTCGATCGGATCCTCGATAGCGGCAGCCTCGGCCTCGAGTTGCACGCACATGCCGATCACTTCGACGTTATCGCCGGCGTCGTTGAACTCGGAGTTGAGGCGCGCCTCCACCTCGGGGATCGTGTCGAGTTCGTTCTCACCCACGTTGGCAACCGCCAGCACCCGGCGATTGGTGAGCAGGAAGTGGGGAGCGAGAATCTCGCGGTACTCGGCCTTGAGCCCGGCGCGATAGAGCGGGCGTCCGTCGCTCAACGACTTCTGCGCTGCTTCGAGAGCCTCGACTTCCGGAATCAGATTGCGGTCGAGTTTCGACTGGCGCTGCGCTTGGCCGAGCCGCTTCTCGACGGTCTCGAGGTCGGCCAGGGCAAGTTCGATCTCGACGACCCGCAGGTGTTCGATCGGATCGGACGGACCGGGCACGTCGTGGTCGACGAAGGCGCGTAGTACGAGAACGATCGCGTCGACTTCGCGGATGTTGGCCAAGAACTTGTTGCCGAGTCCTTCGCCCTTGCTCGCACCTTCGACGAGTCCACCGATGTCGACCACCTGGACCGCGGCGTGCACGACGTTCTTGCTTTTCGACATGGTCGCCAAGCGATCGAGACGGTCGTCGGGGACCTTGGCGACGCCGATGTTGGGATCCTTGGTCGCAAAGGCGTACGGCGCGGCGAGGGCACCACCGCCCGTGAGCGCGTTGTACAGAGAGCTCTTGCCCGCGTTGGGGAGTCCGACCAGACCGAAACGTTCCATGAAATGGTCGAGGCTACCCGTCGCTTCGTCACCAGGGTCCGTCCCACATCCGGCCATGTCCACGATCACGTCTTCGTCCATCACACCGGCTTCGACATCGGCTACGACACCGGCTGCGCCGCTGTGCACTCCGTACTCCCTCGATGGATCGCTCTCGGCCGCCACTTCGTCCATCGCCACATCCACCAGCACGTCCGCCATCGCGCCAGACGATCTCGTGTCATCCGATCTCGAAGTGTCGGCTACCGCGTATCTGCACGATGGTGACGAGCCCCTCGCCGGACATCAGGTGTTCGCCTCGTTCGCGATGGAACCGAGTGCTCCGTCGCTCGCTCCCGAAGTTCTCGTCACCGACGAGGACGGTCGGGCCTCGATCGTTCTCCCGGTCGGCGCGATCGGCGTCGTCTTCTCGACCGAGAGTCCCTCCACCTCCTGCGACGTCGAGGCCGAACCCGAGGTGGTGACGGCACGGGTCGATCGACCACACCGGCCCGACCCCCTGCCCGTCACCGGCCGGGGCGAACTCGTGGGTGGTGCCGGAATGCTGGTGGTGGCGGTGGGGGCCGGGCTAGTTCTCGGCCGGGGTCGTCGGCGAGTGATCAGGCGGACCGGGCGGTAGGGTTCAGGCCCTATGTCGAAGAAGACCAAGAAGCGCAAAGCACGGCTCCGTCGGTCGAAGGCCAATCACGGCAAGCGCCCCAACATGGGCCGCGGCTGATTCTGCTCACCGAACTTCGACTGTCCTCATCTCCCGAGCCTTGGCGTCGCCTCGGCGTCGCCTTCGATTCAGCGGATTCCGAACCCTCGTTCTCCATCGCCGGAGTGCGCGTCGTACTCGTCGAATCCCCCGAGCCTGGCCTCGTCGGATGGTCGTTCGCTGAAGCGTCGACATCGGCAATCGACGGAATCCCCACCACGGTCTCCCTGCCGAGTGGCTCACCGATCCATCCATCCGGTGTCGAGTCGATCGATCAGGTGGTCGTGATGACGCCGTCGCTCGATCGAACCTGTGGCGCGATCACCGCCGCGACGTCCCTGCCCCTCAAGCGCATTCGTGACGCGGGAGGCGGAGTTCGTCAAGGTTTCCATCGGGCCGGTGGCGTGATCCTCGAAGTGGTCGAACGCCCCGACCTGCCCGCCGATCGACCCGCCCATCTGTGGGGACTCGTGCTCGTCGTCGACGACATCGACGCAACGATCGAAGCGTGGGGGCCCGATGTGGTGAGCTCCCCCCGAGATGCCGTTCAGCCCGGCCGGCGTATCGCCACGGTGAAGAGCGACGTCGGACTCGGAACCGCGGTGGCGATCATGTCGCGCGACGCGCGCTGACTACCAGCCCTCTTCTTCGTTCCGCTGGGCGATGTAGGCCTGACCCTCGGGACACGAGTCGAGCAAGGTGCACCACCGACAGTTGTTGCCCGGGCGGCGAACGGCCTCGGCGTCGCCGAGTTTGAGTTCGATCGCTCGCACGAGACCTTCGGCGAGACGACGACACGCTGCGCGCAGAGTGCCCTCGGTGATGTCTTCGGCGTGAATTTCGGCGGAGTCGATGTAGTAGCTGGCGACCTTGCGAGGCGCGTTGCCGATTGCCAGCAAATCGATGAGCGCGTACAGACGCAAGTCGTCCCGGTGGGCGCCGAAGGCGTTGCCGGTCTTGAGGTCGATGATCACCTTGTCGGGCGGCTTGCCGAGGGCGAGATCGACCTTGCCCTGCACGCGCACGCGGTTGTTGGCGAGGTTGAGCGTCATCGCCGACTCGGTTTGCGGATGCCATTGCTTCTTGATGGGCGGGAAGCCCTCGAAGAAGCGTGTGAGGAGCGAACTGCACTCGGCCAGCAGTTCGGCCCGGCCGAACTCGTCGAGCGTGACCAGGAATTCGGAGATGGATTTCGACGTGTCGTTGGAAAGGCGGGAGATGGTCTCTTCGATCAGATCGCTCGGGAAGATGTCGCCTCGCGTGTGGGCCGACACCTCGACGGCTTTGTGCACGATCGTGCCGCGCGAATTGGCGATGTTCCATTCGAATTCGCCTTGGCCGTCGACGTAGTAGGCCTCGCACGAGTGCACGTTGGTGAGCGCGTTCTTGTTCAGGAAGAAGCGGTTCTCGTACGACTTGCCGTCGGGGAGCAGCGCGAGCACCGGCTGGAGGGCGTCGTCGAGTTGCGTGCGCAATTCGGCCGCGAGTGAATCGGGGAGATCGGTACGGCCGGCGCTGCGTCCGATGACGTCGATGACCCGTTGTTGGGCCGGGGTGTAGGCCGGGGCCTGGTCGGTCATGGCTCCGACCGTAGTGGTGGGGTGTGTCAGCGGTGGGACGTCGCAGGAGTCCGATGTGTCGTCGATGTCGTGCCATACCCCCTTGGCAGGATCGACTCTCCATGGAAACGAGCCCCACCACCCCGGCCACGACGCTCGACTTCGCGCACGTCGCGCGCGTCCTCGCGCAGGCCACCGCGGTGCGGGGTTTGGTGATTCCGGGTTTTCGGTGCCCGCCGCGACTCGTCGGCGTCGACCGTTCGATTCGCCGAACCGGCGATGCGGTCACGGTCGCGGTGCGTCTCGGTGGCCGTCCGCTCGTCGCGGTGGTTGCCGACATGATCGACGGTGTGGTCGCGGCCAACCGTCTCACTCCGCCGCTGGCCGACCGACTGCGCCGTGAGTTGTGGGACACCGTGCACTCGGTCGTGGTTCCGGCAACTCGTACGACCACGCGTGTCGCGACTCGCCGCGTGGCCTGAGTCCGTAGCCTGCCTTCGTCGCCCGGGTGGCGGAATTGGCAGACGCGGGGGGCTTAAACCCCCCTGACTCTCACGAGTCGTGTGGGTTCGAACCCCACCCCGGGCACTCGAGGTTCAGGCCGTGAACGCGCGACGAATTCTCGTCACGACAGCGCGTCGCGAAAGCGCTCCCACTCACCCGGTTTCATGTGCACCAGATGTTGGTCTTCCGGGAACGCCCCCGACTCCACGTCGGCCTTGAATTCGGAGAACGCGGCGATGCGCTCGCGTTGCAGTCGCGCGTGTTCGGCGGCGAAGTCGCGGTACACCTTGGAGTGGCGGGGGAGGTGGGCGATTCCTGACATCGCCTGATTGCTCGGGTCACCGAGGATGTCCATCGCGAACAAGTACTGCGCATCGCAACCCGAGCCCGAGCCCATCGACCACAAGGAGAGTCGCGTCAGTCGACGGCTGATCTCGGTGGCCACTTCGGCCGGCACGACTTCGATCTCGGCGGCGATGGCCCCGGCGTTCTCGAGTGCGACGCTCTCGCGATAGACGCGGATCGCTTCGTCGGCGGTCTTGCCGACGGCGCGGTATCCACCGGTCCAGGTGACCTTCGACGGCACGAGACCCACATGGCCGACGACCGGAACGAATTCCTTGGCCAGATGTTCCACGCGATCGAGGCTCCCCGAGCAATAAATGCAGTCGGCTCCGGCCTCGAGCATCTGTCCGGCCCAACGCAGGTGGTCGTCGGCCGACCCGGCTTGTTGCTGATTACGACCGGTGAGCGTGAAGAGAGACGGCGCCACCTCGCGGTAGCGCGGATGGGTCACGAGTTCGGGTGGAGCCGAGGCCAGATCGATGCCGGCGGCCTCAGCCGCGGCCGCCTCGTCGATCGTGAAGATGCGCAACATCGTCAGCTGGCGCTTGCCTTTGAGGGCGGCCAGGTCGGCAACGGTCAAGCGGCGACGGGTCACGACCGAACGTTAGTGGTCGCCAACGGGCCTCTCGGCCGACGGTCCGCGCCCTCGACCTCGTGCGAACCTGCCGGGAACCCCTCACACGCTGGGAAAAGAAATCTGACAATTTGGTCGGATTTTCGACGGCCGGGGTTGTGGAACGTGGCCGTCCCCGTTAGAAATCTGACCAATTCGGTCGGGTTTTGACCGAACGGCCCGCTGTTCAGGGGTCCGAGTCGTCAGGCCCCAGGAGGACCGACATGGCCGATCGAGAGCACACGCGTCCGCGCCACCTCGTGGTGGCCGCGGTTCTGGGTCTCGGACTGGTGGCGGCCCCGGCGATCTTCCAGATGTTCTCGCGAGCACCGTCGGGTGGCCAGATGATCGACGAGTTCGAGCCGTACATGACACAGCAGGTGATCGGCGGATTCGCCGACGACTTGGCGCTCATCGATCGAGCAGTGAACGACATCGCGCCGGCGGCGGCCGAACTTCCCGACTCGGTGCGCACGACCTACTTCGATCAACTCGCGACGCAGTGGCCCGGTGTCTACGACGACATGGGCGGGATGCTCGCGACGATGGATGGCAACATCGACAACTTCGGCGCGGTCCGCTCTTTGCCGCCCTTCCCGCTCTTCCCGTGGTTCTTCGTGATCCCGGGTGTACTCGTCGCGGGTTTCGCGGTGTTCGGATGGCGATCACGACGTGGACGTGTGGCCGGGATCGGTCTGCTGGCGCTCGGCATCGGTCTCGTGGCCGCACCAGCCGTGTTTCAGATGTTCACCCGCGCACCGAAGGGCGCCGACATGATCGACGACTTCCGCACGCTCATGACGAAGGATCGCGTGCAGACGATGCAGGGTTACTTCTTGGTGATTGGTGCAGGAGAAGGCAATCTGCGCAACGACATCGTTCCCGCCCTGTCGGGTTCGGACTCGATCTCGTCCGATGTGGCCACGTTCTCGTCCGAGTGGCCGCGAATCTCGAACGACATGGCTCCGATGATCGGGGCGATGAGCGACAACCTCGACAACTTCGGCGACGTCGATGCGCTGCCGCCGTTCGGACTGTTTCCGTGGTTCTTCGTGATCCCCGGACTCGGACTGGCCGCGCTCGGGATCATCGAACTGCGTCGAGTCGCTCGCACCGCGACCCGATCCGATGCGACGACAACTCACACGCCGACCCTCGAGCCAACTCTCACGACAACTCTCACGACAAACCAAGGAGAATCATGACCAGGACAGCGCACACGACACTCGGGGCCCTCGCCGTCGCAGCGACTCTGCTGCTCGGGGCCTGTGGGGGAGACGACGACGCGTCGGCTCCCGAGACGACCGCGGCTTCGGAGACGACAGCGGCTCCCGACACGACCGCTCCGGCCGCCGAAGAATCCACCACGGTCGCACCGGCCGAAGGACCTCTCGTCGGCACCTTCGTCGTCGAAGCGGCCGATTGTGCGAATGGCGCTCCGGCCACCGGGTCGTACTTCCGCATGGTGCAAGGCGGCGGCACGCTCGCCGAGGGTCCGTTCGTCGCGAATGCCGACTCCACCTGCGCCGACCAGACCTACTCCGCTCTGCTTCCGGGTTCGACCGGACTCGTGACGGGTGAGTTCCAGCCGCAGCCGGCCGAACCGTTCGACGCCGGCGGCAACGGGCTCGCCGATGCGATCGTCGCGCCGACGAAGTTCTTCGGTGTGAACTTCGCGGTGTCCACCAACGAGGCCGATCCGGCGAGTGGGACGGCGGTGGCGGCACCGTCGATCGTTCTCAACCCCGACGGAACTCTCACCGGTGACCTGCGCGCCGTGTCGGTCGCGTGGAACGGTCAGCAGTTCAATCAGGGTTCACCGAAGCCGGACGATTCACGTCCCGGCCTCACCACCGACTTGACCGGAACGTACGACGCGGCCTCTGGTCGTTTCGTGATCGAGTGGGTCAGTCAGATCGTCGGCGGTCCGTTCGACGGTTTCTCGGGGATCTGGCATCTCGAGGGAACCTTCACGGCCAGCTGACCTCAGGGGCGGCGGAACTCTTTCACGATCGCAGGTCGGGTCGATCGCGAAAGAGTTCCAAGGCCTCGGGGTTGGCGAGAGCCTCGGTGTTGCGAACCTCTCGGCCGTTCACCACGTCGGTGACGGCCAATTCGCTGATCTTGTTGCTCCGTGTGCGCGGAATGTCGGCCACCGCCGCGATCACCGCCGGCACGTGACGTGGTGACGCGTTCTCGCGGAGCACTCGACGAATGCGGCCGCGCAGTTCGTCGTCGAGTTCGTGCCCATCGGTGAGACGGACGAAGAGCACGATGCGTGTGTCGCCGTCGAACTCCTGGCCGATGGCCACCGATTCGGCGATCTCGGGGAGAGTCTCGACCTGTGCGTAGATCTCGGCGGTGCCGATACGCACTCCGCCCGAGTTGAGCGTCGCGTCGCTGCGGCCGTGGATGATCATTCCGCCGTTCGGGGTCCACGAAGCGAAGTCGCCGTGCGCCCACACACCCGCGAATCGCTCGAAGTAGGCGCGCGAGAACTTCGATCCGTCGGCGTCGCCCCAGAAGCCGACCGGCACCGTCGGAAACGCGTTGGTGCACACGAGTTCGCCCTTCACGTCGGGCGTCGAGACCGCGTTGCCGTCGGCATCGAAGACTCCGACCGCCATGCCGAGAGCGGGGCCCTGGATCTCGCCGGCGAACACCGGCCGGGTCGGATCGCCGCCCACGAAGCATCCGACGATGTCGGTGCCGCCGCTGATCGACGACAGATGCACGTCGCGCGCGAAGTGCGAATAGACCCAGGCGAAGCCTTCTTCGTTCAGTGGCGACCCCGTACTGCACAGCGTGCGCACCGACACGAGGTCGTGCGTGCTCATTGGCGAGAGATCGGCCTTGCGCACCGAGTCGATGTACTTGGCCGAAACGCCGAACAGGGTGACACGCTCGCGCTCGGCGAGGTCGAAGAGCACCGACGGTGTCGGGTGGAAGGGATTGCCGTCGAACAGCACGATCGTGGCTCCCGATGCCGGCGCACTCACGAGCCAGTTCCACATCATCCAGCCGCACGTCGTGAA
>CAYNKE010000042.1:0-10274 GCA_964397715.1 uncultured Bifidobacterium sp.
CCGGCGGTGGCCTCGGCCGTCAGCACGCTCTGCTCATGGCCAGTCGCGGCGCCTTGATCGTCGTCAACGACCTAGGCGGCTCGGTCGACGGCACCGGGGCGAGCACCACGGCCGCCCAGAAAGTGGTCGACGAGATCAAGGCTCTTGGTGGCGAGGCCGTGGCCGACACGAACTCGGTCGCCACGCCAGAAGGCGGCGAGGCCATCGTCAAGACGGCGATCGACACGTTCGGTCGCGTCGACATCGTCGTGAACAACGCCGGCATTCTTCGCGACAAGGCGTTCCACAACATGGAGCCCGATCTGCTCAACCCGGTTCTCGACGTGCACTTGAAGGGTGCGTTCTACGTCACGAAGCCGGCGTTCGTGAAGATGCGCGAGCAGGGTTACGGACGCATCATCTCCACCTCGTCGGCCGCCGGCGTGTTCGGCAACTTCGGCCAGACCAATTACGGCGCGGCCAAGATGGGACTCGTCGGATTCACCCGGGTTCTCGCGGTCGAAGGTGCGCGCAACAACATCAAGGCCAACGCCATCGCCCCGCTCGCACTCACTCGCATGACCGAGAACATCATGGGCGGTCTGGCCGACAAACTCGACCCGGGTCTGGTGTCACCGCTCGTGGCGTTCCTCGCCCACGAGGACTGCCCGGTTTCGGGTCAGACGTTCTCGGTCGGCGGGGGTCGCGTGGCGCACGTTTTCATCGGCGAGACCCAGGGCTACTTCAACCCGAACCTCTCGCTCGAAGACGTGCAGGCCAACTGGTCCACCATCACCGACCAGAAGGGATATGCGACGCCCAACAACCTGGGCGAGGAGACCGCGATGTTCCTTCCCTTCTTCAAGTAGAAACTCGCCATGATCAGCGTCGAGGAGTTCGGACAGCAGTCGAAGGAATGGCTAGCCGCCAACAAACATCTCGCACCGCGTGACTACGGCGCGATCTGTCCACCCGATCTCGTCGAGCAGGGCCTGGCGTGGCAGAGGCACCTCTACGCGTCCGGCAAGGCCGGCATTCACTGGCCCGTCGACGTGGGTGGCCAGGGACTCACCCCCGCGCATCAAGCACAGTGGCTCTTCGAGTGCGCTCTCGCCGGCGTACCCGGCGTGTTCAACATGGTGGGTCTCGTTCTCGCCGGTGGTGCGATTCAGAAATTCGGCTCCGACGAGCAGAAGACGAACCACCTGAACGCCACGCTGCGGGGCGACCATGTGTGGTGCCAGTTGTTCAGCGAGCCGGGCGCCGGAAGCGACCTCGGATCGCTCAGCACCAAGGCCGAGCGCGATGGCGATCGATACGTCGTCAACGGCCAGAAGGTGTGGTGCTCGGGCGGGCGCTACAGCAACTGGGGCATTCTCATGGCTCGCACCAACCCCGAGGCGCCCAAGCACGAAGGCATCTCGTTCTTCCTCCTCGACATGAACCTTCCCGGTATCGAGATCCGTCCGCTCAAGCAGATGACGGGCGAGGCCGAGTTCGACGAGGTCTTCTTCACCGACGTGCATGTTCCCGCTGACGCACTCATCGGACCTCTGCACGGCGGCTGGGGTGTGGGCATGGCGGTGCTCACGTCCGAACGAGGCCACATCGGCACGAGCATCATCTCGCTCGAACGTCGGCTCGACTCGATCGCCCGTCTCGCCGAGGGTCGTGATCTGTCGTCGCTCGAACGACAGGAGCTCGCGGGGCTTCTCTCCAAGGGAATGGCCTTCAAGGCGATGGCGCAGCGACAGGGTCCGGTGGCCTCCACCGCCGCATCGCTGATGAAACTCGGTATCACCGAGATGATGTTCGACGTCGCGATGTTGCGCGCCGATTTCGCTGGAGCCGACGCCACTCTCGATGGCCCCGATGCGTTCGGTCTGCTCGCCGCTCCCGGCGGTCGTATCGCCGGAGGAACGAGCCAGGTTCAGCGCAACATCATCGGAGAGCGACTGCTCGGTCTGCCTCGCGAACCGAAGGCCTGACGTCACACCAGGTGAGAGTCGCCATCGCGGCGACCCGGCAGAACTCGGTGATTTCACCCGTACACTGACGCCTTCGTCATCTTTCGAGTGAGACACCATCCGTGAAAGTCGCATCCACCAACGGAGTCAAGGTCGAGGTCCACGATCTCGGCGGCATCGGGCCCAACATGCTCTTGTCGCACGCCAACGGCTTTCACGGCCTGTGCTGGACCCCGGTCGCGTCGCACCTCACTCGCCGGTTCCACTGCTACGCGCTCGATCATCGCGGACACGGTGACACCCCGTTGCCCAAGGATTGGAAGGTCGCCTGGACCGGCTACGGCGCCGACGCCCAAGCCGCCGCCAAAGCCGTGCACGAAAAGGGCGGCATCATCGGTGTCGGCCACTCGATGGGGGGCGCGACACTTCTACTCGCCGCCCTCAAGGATCCCTCGCTGTTCCGGGGTCTTCTGCTCTACGAACCCATCGTTCCTCCGGCCGACATGAAGATGCCGGCCAATCGGCCCAACAACCTCGCCGATGGCGCGGCTCGACGCAAAGCGTCGTTCAAGAGTTTCGACGACGCCATCAAGAACTTCGGATCGAAGATGCCCATGTCGTCGTTCGCTCCCGAGGCTCTCGAGGCCTACGTTCGCGGAGGCTTCCGCAAGGGTGACGACGGCCAGGTGCATCTGAAGTGCTCGCCCGCACTCGAGGCCGAGAACTTCCGCAATCCGCAGATTCCGAACCTCTGGAAGAAGTTGCCCGAGATCACGATCCCGGTGTGGGTGTTGAGCGGTCATCCCGAACCGTTCCAGCCGTCGGGTTGGGCCGAGGCGGTGGCCGATCGCATCCCGAAGGGCAACCACATCGAGTACAGCGACCTCGACCACTTCGGACCCTTCGTCGATCCCGCGCGCGTCGCCCGCATCATCGACACGTTCGCCGACACCCTCGAGCCCTGATCGATGACTGCTCGCGGTGCCGCCGACTTCGGACCTCGAGTCGCCGCATTCGACTCGACTGTCGACGAGCGCCTCGAGCCGCTGCGCCACGACCCACGAGCCGCGCGCGTCTTCACGGCGGCGAGCCATCTCGGCGACTGGAGCCTGGTGTGGCATCTCGTCGGTGCCGCCCGCGGTCTCACGAGCGCGAAACGTGCCGACCAAGCACTCGTCCTGTCGGCGCTTCTGGGTGCCGAATCCCTCATCGTCAATCAAGGTGTGAAGCGGCTCTTCAAGCGCGAGCGCCCCACCGATTCGGGTGACGATCGCTTCGACGTTCGCACACCTTCCACGAGCAGCTTCCCGAGCGGTCACGCCAGTGCCGCCGCCTTCGCCGCCACCGTCCTCACGACTCTCGACGGCAAGAAGTCCGCTCCGCTGTGGTTCGGCCTGGCCGGAGTGGTCGGGACCAGCCGCGCATTCGTCCGCATCCATCATGCGTCCGACGTGATCGGCGGCGCCGTGGTCGGTGTCGGTCTCGGTCTGCTCGTCCGTCCACTCGTGAAACGTCTGCGCTGAACAAGGAGATGTCATGACTCGCCATTTCGGACTCACGTGGGACTATCGCTGCCCCTACGGACGCATCGCCCACGACCACGTGGTCACCGGACTGCGTGGGGGCGCCGACTGGGACGTCACGTTTCTCCCGTTCTCCCTCGGTCAGTCCCATGTCGAACCCGGCATGCCGAACGTCTGGGACGCACCTGAGACCGACTCGGGGATCCTGGCCCTCCAGGTGGGAATCGCGGTGCGCGACAACCAGCCACATGCTTTCGTCGATCTGCACCACGCGCTCTACGAGTTCAAGCACGCGCTCGGGGGCGATATCCGGAATCGCGAATCGCTCGCGAACGTGATCAAGGGCTGCGGACTCGACCCGGCATCGGTTTTCGCCGAAGTCGACTCGGGTCGGCCTCTCGCAACGATCGCGCGCGAGCACACCCGGTACGCGCAGTCGCACCAGGTGTGGGGAGTCCCGGTGTTCGTCGTCGACGACAAGGCTGTGTTCGTACGCCTGCTCGACCGCGCCGACGGAGACGAGGCGCTCGCCATTCACACGATCGAGCGGATCCTCGACAACATCGACTGGCCCATACTCAACGAGTTCAAGCACACGTCGGTTCCACTCTGACGCGGACGTCAGTCACCCGTTCGCGGGACGCGATCGGGCCCGAGCCGACGCAGGCGAACGTCGGCCACGACGCGGCCCGACGTCTCGTAAACACGGCCCAGTCGGAATTCCAGGCCGCCGTCCGACCACACCCACGAGCGGTTCTCGCCGATCGGATCCGTGGTGAGCAACACGTTGTGACGGCCCTCGTTGGTGTCGGCTGATTCGACCAGGTGGACGACGAGACCCGTCATCGTGAGATGGGCGTTGTCGCCGCGAGCGGCGATCAGCTCGAGGGTCACGAATCGCTCGTCTGAGAGGGGGACTACGACGAGTCGCGGCTGCGAACCATCGCCAGACGAGTCGGTCGACGCGAGCTGTGCCGCGTCGTGCCACTCGCTCACGCCGTAGCGCTCGGGATCGACGACCACCGTCTCGCCGGAAGTGAGCCACCCCGCGGCGTAGAGATTGGCCGCGAGAACACCCGGGGCGCCTCGACGATCCTCGTCGGCCTCGCGCGGAGCGGCCGAGTTGCTCATCAGATCGAAGGGGCTGTCGTAGACGTGGCCGCCGTTGGAGAACCCCCCATCGGTGGCGCTGTGCGGCCACCCGAGCGCGTGGCCGATTTCGTGCTCGATCAGGTCGAGTGGTGAATTGCCGTTCCATTGGGGCATGAAGTCGGATGCGCCGACGTACACCGAGCGCCCCGATTGCGACACCGGACACGGCTGATCGCACGGGGTTCCCCGTCGACCCCATCCGCCGATCTGATCGTCCCCGTGTTGTGCGTCCGCGATCACCAGAACACCAGTGACTTCGTCACTGCTCTCGGCGGCGGCCCGGTCGACACACGACATAGGGTCGCCATCGGGACCCAGATCGACCGGCGCAGCGGCTCGCCACTCGATCGTGTAGCGACCACGCGACCATCGCACGAAGTAGTCGGACACCGGACTCAGGCGGTCGACGATCTCAGCGGACGAGAGGTCGAGGCGATCGGCGAGGGGTGCGTACAGGGGATTGGAAACATCGGACGGGACGCGGCACACCGCGACCGCCCAGACGTCGACTTCGGCTTGTCTCTGGTGCCCGACGAGGGCGTCGAAGCCGTCGATCGATACGTGTGAGGGTCTCGATGGTGCGCAGCCCGCCGCGGCCAGCATCAGGATCGGCGCCGCGAGGAGCAACACGACTCGTGCTTCGAGCATCGACTTCCGCCGCATACGAACGAGACCGTAGCCTTGCGGCGTGACCTCGGAGATTCGTTTCGACCGGCGAATGTCGGACGCCGAGGGAATGATGTGGCGCCTCGAGAAGGACCCGTACCTCTCGTCCACGTTCGCCAATCTCTCGATCCTCGACCGAGCACCGGATTTCGACCGACTGCGCCGCCGCATGGAGCGGGCCACTGTCGTGATTCCGCGCCTGCGGCAGCGCGTGCAGTCGTCGCCGGCCAACATCACTCCCCCGGTCTGGGTCGACGATCCCGATTTCGACATCAATTACCACGTTCGTCGCATCGCGCTCCCGGCTCCCGGTTCGATGCGTCAGATGCTCGACTTGGCCACGCTGATCCTGGTCGATCCGTTCGATCGGACGCGCCCCCTCTGGCAATTCGTGGTGATCGAGGGGCTCGAGGACGGTCGGGCCGTGATGATCGAGAAGTTGCACCACACGATCGCCGACGGCGAGGGAAGCGTGCAGCTCTCGTTGCAGTTCTTCGACTTCGAGCGCGACGCGCCCGAGCCCGAACCGCTGACGTACGACCACGAGGAGGCGACGGCATCGGCTCTTCTCAATGGCGACATGCTTCGTGATCTTCTCGCCGGGTCATTGAAGATCCCGTTGTCTCTCGTGAAGCAGGTACGCGATCTCATCAGCGACCCCGCGTCCATCCCGTCGCACGGGGCCAGCACCGTGGAGATGGTGCGCAATGTGGTGGGCCAGTTGTCGGACGTCGATCCGGCGAAATCGCCACTCTGGACGACGCGCTCTCTACGACGAAGGGTGGAAGTACTGCAGGCGCCCTTCTTCGAGGTACGCGACGCCGCACGTCGACTCGACGGGACCCTCAACACGGCACTCCTCACGGTCGCGAGCGACGCCGCCGGTCGCTACCACCGTGAACTCGGGGCACCGGTCGACGAACTCCGCGCCTCGATGGCCATCAGCACGCGCAAGGTCAATCCCGAGGACGGCTCGTCGGCCAACGCTTTCTCGCTGGCTCGCATGTTGGTGCCCACCGGCGCCATGAAACCGGCCGAGCGATTCGCCGAAGTCCTACGAATCACGCGCGAGGCGGCCGACTCCGGGGCCGCCGCCTTGGTCGGGGCCACCGCGAGCCTGGCGGCATCACTCCCCACCGGGGTCGTGACCCGGATCGCCCGACTCCAGTCGCAGACGGTCGACTTCGCGACGTCCAACGTGAAGGGCACGCCGATTCCGGTGTTCGTCGCCGGATCGGAGATCGTGGCCAACTATCCGCTCGGCCCCCTGGGCGGAGTCGCGTTCAACCTCACCTTGCTCTCCCACGTGGGCAGCCTCGACATGGGCTTGCACACGGACGCGGGCGCCGTCTCCCGACCCGAACTACTGCGCGAATGTCTGCGCGAGTCGTTCGAGGACTTCGTGAAAGTTAAGGGCGCGCCGAAGTCAAGAGGTTCCGGACGTCGAGCAGCAGATCGCTGACTTCGCCGGCCGACACCAATTCACGCTTGATCATCTGCGACAGAGCGCGGTCGATGACCTCGATTGCCTCGGCGACCACTGACGTATCGACAACTGTTGAGGTCATCGGTTCGTCAATCTGCGTGGTGGGCATTCGATTCTCCTGTTGGTTCTCCCGGCGACCCAGTTCTCGCGAACCGACCCCCCGGACGTTTCTCCGACCGTAACGCACGATGTCGTCGTGGATGTGCATGGTAGGCCCACGAATCCGGGAATCTCCGGCGGGCCGCGAGCCGTGCGCCACACCCGCGAGGGCCTACGATTCGGTCGTGGAATTCGCCGGAGCCGGAGTCGTCGTCACGGGAGCGGCCGGCGGAATCGGAGAAGCCCTGGCGAGGCGATTTCACGCTCTCGGATCGACTGTCGTTCTCGCCGACGTGCAGGAAAAAGGTGTGCGCGCCGTGGCAGCCGACCTGAACGCATCGAGGCCCGATTCGGCTCTGCCCGTCGTCGCCGATCTGCGATCCGAGTCGGGAAATCGAGAACTGGTTGAGACGGCACACGAGTTTCTGTCTCAACACGGTGCACGAACGGGAATCGATCTCTTCTTCGCCAACGCCGGAGTCGGCACCGGATCATTCGTCGAGGCGACCACCGAAGAAGACTGGGAACTCGCCTTCGACGTGAACATCCACGCTCATCGCTGGGCGGCCAAGTATCTGCTTCCTCGATGGCTCGGTCGGGGTCATGGGTACTTCTGTTCCACCGCATCGGCGGCCGGATTGCTCGCTCAGATCGGCTCCGCGCCGTACTCGGTCACCAAACACGCCGCGGTGGCTTTCGCCGAGTGGATGTCACTCACGTACGGCGATCGAGGAATTCGCGTGAGTTGTCTGTGTCCGCAGGGTGTCAACACGCGCATGTTGAGCGGGGGTGACATCGGCGACTCACGGGCCGGAGACGTGGTGCGCTCGGCCGGTGTCGTGCTCGAACCCGAACAAGTCGCGCACGTCGTGGCCGAGGCGATCGAGGCCGAGCGATTCTTGATTCTTCCCCACCCGGAGGTCCACGACTTCGAAACCAAGAAGACCGCCGATCGTGATCGATGGCTCGCCGGTATGCGCAAGTTGCAGCGGCGTGTGTTCGGCGACCTCTGACCCGGATCGGTCGACGACGTGCCGCCCAAACCATCGCCCGAGCAGATCGAGGTGCTCCGCCAGATCGGTCTGCGAGCCGGAGAAGAGGTTCGCTTCCGTCGCGCCGACCGGGGTCGGTGGCAGGAGGGTCGGATCTCCGGGGTCGAACGAGACGGAAGCATCACGGTGCACGACTCGCACGGCGCGGCCCGCTCACTGCGTCCTGAGAGGCTCGAGGTGAAGCGACCCGGTCGACGAGGACGTCCGATGTGGCTGCCGGTCACCGAAGTCGCGGTGACCTGGGAGCAACTCACGCTCTTCTGACCGACTACGGTCGCCCGCATGGGAGTACGCCTCGAACCATCAGACGAATACATGCACGAACTCGGCCCCGAGTCGAATTTCAACGAGAGCATGTACATCAACTGCTTCGATCCGCAGCACAAGGTGGGTGGCTGGTTCCGAATGGGCAATCGCGCCAACGAGGGATACGCCGAGATGACGGTGTGTCTCTACTTGCCCGACGGGTCGGTCGGATTCATGTTCAAGCGGCCCACGATCGAGAACAACGATCAGCTCGACGCCGCTGGTCTCACATGGACGATGGTCAAGCCGTTCGAGGAGTTGCGCATCGATTACACCGGCAAGGTCGTCGTCCTCACCGAACCCGAGCAGATGGTCGACCCGAAGAAAGCTTTCACCGACAACCCGTACAGCGAGTGCGAAGTGCACATCACCTTCTCCGGCCAGGGGCGCGCGAGCATGTTCGGCGGCGAGCCCGACACACCGCACGAGGCGCCGGGCGAAGAGTTCGCCAAAGGTCACTACGAACAGTTGGTGGAGGCGAAGGGTTCGATTCGCGTGGGTGATCGCGAGTGGGAGATCAACGGGTTCGGACTTCGAGACCACTCGTGGGGTCCGCGGTACTGGCAGGCACCCTGGTACTACCGCTGGCTCACGGCCAACTTCGACCGCGACCTCGGCTTCATGCTGTCGCGAGTCGCCAAGAAGGACGGTCCGGGGACTCGTGGTGGATTCGTGTGGGACAACGGGCAGATCCATCTGTGCGATCAGGCCGAGATCTCCACGGAGTTCCGCGGTGACGATACGTATCACCAGCACATCGAAGCGGTGTTGAAGTCGTCGCGCAGCGGTCGCGAGTGGCGGTTCACGGGAGACGTCATGAGCCTCATCCCGCTCCGCAATCGTCGCCAATCACCCGACGGTGAGTGGCTCACGACGCGGATCAGCGAGGGCATGACCCGCTGGGAGATGCAGTCCGCCGAGCACAAGGGCAAGGTCGGCTACGGGTTGAGCGAGTACCTCGATCAGATCATCGACGGACAACCCGTCGGCACCGCCGAATAGACCTCGCGCTCAGAGCAGCCGCGCGAGGGCCTGCAAGAACGGCTCGGGATCTTCGCCGACCGCCTCGCCGTACAACTTCACCTTGGGCTCCGTGCCACTCGGTCGTACCTGCAGCCTCACGCGCTCGCCTCCGACCCCTTCCAGCCACAGTCGCAGAAGGTTCGCCTCGGCGAAATCGACGATCTCGACCACACGCCGCCCGGCGATCTCGTTCGGTGGATCGGCGCGCAAGCGTTCGACGGCCGCGACACCGTCCGCCGGCTCGAGGCGAACGCTCGTCTCCGCGGTGACGTGCCGACCGAATCGCTCGGCGATGTCGTCGAGACGGTCCTCGAGGGTCAGTCCTTCCATCTGCGCGACCCCGGCAGCCTCGAGCATCATCACCGCCGCCGTGATGCCGTCCTTGTCGAGTGGACGATCGGTCACGAGATAGCCGAGGGCTTGCTCGTACGCGAAGACCAGTCGTCGGCCCGGGTTCTTGAGCACCGCATCGGCGATCCACTTGAATCCGGTGAACGTCTCGGCGTACTCGACACCAGCCCTCATCGCCATCGTGCCGACCAGAGACGACGACACGAGAGTGCTCACCATCAATCGATCGTCGCCCGAGGTGAACCGCAGCACGTGGTCGGCCAGCAGCCATCCGATCTCGTCACCTCGAAGCAATCTCCAGTCGCCACCACGCGTCGGAATCGCCACACCCAGCCGATCGGCGTCGGGGTCGTTGGCGATCGCGATCACGGCCTCGGCATCGCGAGCCGCCGCCACGACGAGGTCCATCGCCCCGGGTTCCTCGGGGTTCGGGAAAGCCACGGTCGGGAAGGTGCCATCGGGAGTCTGCTGCGCGGCGACGACGACGGCGTCACCACATCGAGCACTCGCAAACACCCGCGTCGCGACTTCGCCCCCGACTCCGTGCAGAGCCGTGTACGCGAAACGAACCCGCGGTGCTTCGGGAACCAGGCGCGCCGTCGGCACCCAGTCGACGTACGCATCCACGACGTCGCCGCCGAGTCGAACGATGCGCGGATCGTCGGGCTCG
>CAYNKE010000042.1:10374-15223 GCA_964397715.1 uncultured Bifidobacterium sp.
GCGGTGTCGAGCGCGAACGCATCGCTCTTGCGTCGCGCGTCCCAGCCGATCAGGAGCCCGCGTTCAGCGGCATCGGGAACCGTCGCGAGCAAGTAGTCGACCAGCCCCGCCGCGGCTTGCCGCACGACGAGGCGATTCATGCGCATCGGACCCGCTCCGACTGCGGCCCGCAGACCGGCCGTGCCGAACACGAGGCGGCCGGCGAATCTTTCGGCGAGTTCGGCGTCAGTGGCGTCGACGAGCGCTTCCAACTCGGCGCGCATGTCGGAATCGGGCTCGGCAGCGAGCCAGGCCCGAGCCACGGCGCGCATGTCGTCGGCCACGATCACTTCCCCGGGATGAGAGTGCGCAACTCGACGAGAGGTCGCGGGCCCACGTGCGAGATCACTTCGGCCGCCGCGATCGAACCCAACCGGCCCGATTCGGCGAGCGAGTGTCCGTTGGTCAGACCGAAGAGGAATCCCGCCGCGAACAGATCGCCGGCACCCGTCGTGTCGAGGACATGGCCCACTTCTTCGGCCGACACGTCGACGATGGCATCGGGCGCGATGACAGCCGCACCTTGCGGACCCCGAGTGATGACGGCGAGCGAACTGTCGCGGCGGATCGCCGCCACTGCCGCCTCGAAGCTGTCGAGTTCGTAGAGCGAGAGCAGTTCGTGCTCATTGCCGAAGAGGATGTCGACCTCGTCCTCGACGAGAGCCCGAAAGTCGTCGCGGTGGCGGTCGACGCAGAAACTGTCGGACAACGTGAGCGAGACCTGCCGCCCGGCACCATGCGCCACCCGAGCCGCGTGGCGAAAGGCCTGCTTCGCGTCGTCACGGTCGAAGAGGTAGCCCTCCATGTACAGAACGCGACCGGCCGCCACCACCCGTTCGTCGACGTCGGTGGGGCACAAGTACGACGACACACCGAGATAGGTGTTCATCGTTCGCTGCGCATCGGGCGTGACCACGATGATGCACCGGCCCGTGGGCATTCCGTCCATGTGCTCGCCGGGCGCGAAGTGCACACCGACGGCACGGAGATCGTGACCGAACACTTCACCGAGATCGTCGGCGCTCACTTTGCCGATGTAGGCGGCGCGACCGCCGAAACTCGCGACTCCACACACGGTGTTGGCCGCCGAACCCCCGCTCATCTCGACCGCCGAGCCCAGCGACCGATACAGCTGCAACGCGCGGTCGGTGTCGATGAGCGTCATCGACCCCTTGGTGAGAGCCTGCCGCTGGATGAAGTCGTCATCGGCCTGCGCGATCACGTCGACGAGTGAGTTGCCGATTCCGACCACGTCGTAGCGGGTCCCGTCGGAGCGAATCGCTCGCGATGGCGCGGAAGTCGGCACGGAATCCAACGCTAGTTCGCAAGTACGCTCGGAGCGTGACCGTTCTCGCCCCTCGCGACGCTTCCGAACTCGATCCGCATCGGCTTCCCCGCCACGTTCTGCCCCGTCGCTACGACCTCGTTCTCACTCCCGACCTGGCCGCCGCGACGTTCGCTGGCCACGTCGTCATCACGGCCGACGTTCTCGCGACCACCCGACTGATCGCCCTGAACGCCATCGATCTCGAGATCGATTCGGTGTACGTCGACGGTCAGCCCTCGCCGTTCAGCCTCGACGAGGATCGCGAGCGACTTCTCATCGGCGCTCTGTCCGACGTCCTTCCCGGATCGGTCACCATCGACATCTCGTTCCGCGGAGTACTGAACGACAAATTGCGCGGCTTCTACCGCAGCACGTACCGCGACGAAACCGGCACCGAGCACGTGGTCGCCTGTACGCAGATGCAGTCGACCGACTGCCGTCGCGCCTTTCCGTGCTTCGACGAGCCCGACTTCAAAGCGGTCTTCGGCGTGACTCTCGCGATCGACGACGGAATCATGGCGGTGGCCAACGGACCCGAAACGTCCCGAGTCCGTGACGACGCGTCGGGAAAGTACTTCGTTCGGTTCGCCGACACGATGATCATGAGCACCTACCTCGTGGCCTTCGTCGTGGGCCGCCTCGAAGCCACCGAAGCGGTCGATGTCCGGGGTGTGCCGATGCGCATCGTTCACGTTCCGGGCAAGGGTCATCTGACGGCGTTCGGCCTCGACGTCGGAGCCAAGAGTCTCGCCTGGTTCACCGACTACTACGGCATTCCGTACGCCGACGCGAAGATTGACATGATCGCCCTCCCCGACTTCGCCGCCGGCGCGATGGAGAACGTCGGCTGCATCACGTACCGCGAGAATCTTCTTCTGGTCGACCCGGCCACGAGCACGCAGATCGAGAAGGAACTCGTCGCCGATGTCGTGAGCCACGAGCTCGCACACATGTGGTTCGGCGATCTCGTGACGATGAAGTGGTGGAACGGCATCTGGCTCAACGAAGCCTTCGCCACGTTCATGGAGATCGCCGCGGTCGACGCCTATCGGCCCGACTGGGATCGCTGGACGAGCTTCTCGCTCGAGCGATCGGCGGCCTTCGAAGTCGACTCGCTGGCGGCGACTCGCTCGGTCGAGTACGAGGTCCGCTCACCACAGGACTGCGAGGGCATGTTCGACGTCCTCACCTACCAGAAGGGTGGCTCGCTGCTGCGCATGCTGGAGCAGTACCTCACCACACCGCGCTTTCGTGCGGGAGTCCGCCACTACCTCGATGCGCACGCGTACGAGAACACCGAGACCTCCGACCTCTGGGACTCGATCGAAGCCGCCGTGGCCCACGACGGCGGCGAACCGGTTCGCGCGGTCATGGACTCCTGGATCTGGCAGCCCGGCTATCCGCTCGTGACCGCGTCGACCCGGAACGGCCGGTTGCACCTCACCCAGCAGCGATTCTCGTTCGATCCGGAATCGGTCGCCGATCCGCAGACGTGGTTCGTCCCGGTGCACATTCGTGCAGGTGGAGAAGAAAAGATCGTTCTCCTCGATCGAGCCGCGCTCGACGTCGAGATTTCCGATGAGACCGCACCCATTGTCGTGAACGCCGGAGGCTCAGGCTTCTATCGCGTGTCGTACTCGACCGAACTGCTCACGCGAATCGATCGCACGGTTCTGCGCTCGCTCACCACGATCGAGCGCTACAACCTCGTGGACGATGCCTGGAACGCGGTGGTGGCCGGGCGACTCACCGCCACCGACTATCTGCGATTCGTGGAAGGTTTCGTCGACGAGCGCGATCTCGCGGTGTGGCAGGCGATCGCCAATGGACTGCGGTCCACCGGTCGCCTCGTTTCCGGGAGCGCCGACGCCGCGTTTCGCCGGCGGGTCGCCACGCTCGTGAGTCCGGTACTCGCCGATCTCGGATGGACGCCGGTCAGTGGTGAGAGCGATCTGCGCGCCAAACTTCGCGGCCTCTTGGTCGTGTTGCTGGCTGTCACCGGTGGAGATTCCGATGCTCGGAAGCGGTGCCGCGAACTTCTCGCCGCCGCCCAGCACGACCCGACATCGGTCGATCCCGAACTCACCGCGGCCGCGACGACAGTGGTGGCGTCCACGGGCGGCGAAGCCGACTTCGCCGACATGCAGAGACGCTTCCTCGAAGCCGACAACCCCCAAGAGCAATTGCGCTACCTCTACGCTCTCGCCGACTTCGACTCGGCCGAACTCGTCACTCGCGCCTGCGAGTTCGCTCTCAGCGGCCAGGTCAAGACGCAAAACGCACCGTTCCTGCTCGCCCGTTGCATCGCCAACCGCAATCACGGCGCGATCGCGTGGCAGTTCGTGCGCCGCAACTGGCAGACGGCCAACGAGCAGTTCCCCACCAACACGATCGTGCGCATGATCGATCCGGCCAAGTTGCTCAACACTCCCGAACTCGAAGCCGACGTCCAGTCGTTCTTCGCCGAACACCCGATCCCGCAGGCGGTCAAGACCCTCGAACAGATTCTCGAGCGCCAGCGGATCAACGTCGCTCTTCGCGGCCGGGAGGAATCGTCTCTCGCACGCGCCCTCGGCGCCTGACCGACCACTCGGCTACCGTCTGGTGCGCCGTGGCCGCCAGATTCCGCGGCGAAGGGGAACCATGTCCGACCTCGACGCCTACCGAGCATTTCCTCATCTGTCGTTCTCGCGTCCGAGCGCCGGGGTGCTGCAGATCACCCTCGACGGACCCAACCTCAACGCCGTCGGACCCGAAGCGCATCGCGAACTCGCCGACGTGTGGCTGGCCGTCGACCGCGATCCGACCACCAACGTGGTGCTCCTCACCGGGGCCGGCAAAGCCTTCTCGGCCGGAGGAAGTTTCGACCTGATCGACGGGATCATCGGCGACTACGCGTTCCGCAGTCGCGTGATGAAGGAAGCCCGCGATCTCGTTCGCAACGTGATCGAGTGCTCCAAGCCGATCGTGTCGGCCATCCATGGCCCGGCCGTCGGCGCCGGGCTCGTCGCTGCGGTTCTGGCCGACGTCTCGGTGGCCGGTCGCACCGCTCGAATCATCGACGGCCACACCCGTCTCGGTGTCGCCGCCGGCGACCACGCCGCGGTGTGCTGGCCCCTGCTCGCTGGCATGGCCAAGGCGAAGTACTACCTCCTCACGTGTCGCACGCTCACCGGTGAGGAAGCCGAACGAATCGGTCTCGTATCGCTTTGCGTCGACGACGGCGAGGTGCACTCGACCGCACTCGAAGTCGCGACCGAACTCGCCAGCGGGGCCCAGGCGGCGTTGCGATTCACCAAGCACACGCTCAACCACTGGTACCGCGCCATGATCCCGGCGTTCGACGCCTCATTGGCGTACGAGTTCTTCGGCTTCGGCGGGCCCGACGCGGCCGAGGGTGTGGCATCCCATCGTGAGAAGCGCGCCCCGCGCTTCACCGGACCGGCAGGAGACTGACATGGCCGACGTTCCCGCACTCTTCGA
>CAYNKE010000043.1:0-14863 GCA_964397715.1 uncultured Bifidobacterium sp.
GTTCCCCCGACCATCGACTTGACCGGGTAAATCCAGATCTGGTGCAGACGCATCAGCGCTGCGTACCCACCCGCAGATCCTTGAAGGGAACGTCCTTGTCGACCATCGGCTCGCGCGGCAGTCCGAGCACACGATCACCGATGATGTTCTTCTGGATCTCGTCGGTACCACCGGCGATTCCGGACTGGAAGCTGTTGAGCAGACGACGCGCCCAGGACTCACCACGCGATCCCTCGGTCTCCCAGGCGTCGGTGTCGGGGCCGACGAGGCGGCTGATGAGCGGACGGCTCATCCACGAGATACGCGAGCCGTGCAACTTGCCGAGCGAACCACCGGGCCCCGGCACGCGACCGGCCTTCATCTCGGCGCGGGTGCGCATGGCGACGAGAGACTTGGCGGTCTCCTCGCTGTAGATGCGCATGAGTTCCTGCCGGACGACCGGATCGGAGATCTTGCCGTTCTTCTTGGCGACTTCGATGAGTCCGTCCGCCAGCGTGTGCGTGACGCCGCTGGAGGATCCGGTGCCGATGGCCACGCGCTCGAACATGAGCATCGCGGTGGCCTGGTTCCAGCCGTTGTTCAACTCACCCAACAACCACGACTTGGGGATCCGCACGTCAGTGAGGAAGATCTCGTTGAAGTGCTTGCCGCCGTCGATCTGGTGGATGGGTCGGATCTCTACGCCCTTGGCCTTCATGTCGAGGATGAACATCGAGATACCCGCGTGCTTGGGGGCGTCGGGGTTGGTGCGCGCGATGATGACGCCGTAGTCGCTCACGTGCGCGAGCGTCGTCCAGACCTTCTGGCCGTTGATGACCCACTCGTCACCGTCGAGTTCGGCCTTCGTCTGCAGACTGGCCACGTCGGATCCGGCGCCGGGCTCGGAGAACATCTGGCACCAGATGGTGCGACCCGAGATGTTGTCGGGCATGAAGGTGCGCTTCTGCTCGTCGGTGCCGAACTGGTTGAGAACCGGCAGGCACATGCCGTGGCTGATCACGTACTCGAACGTCATGTCGGGGAACTTGCCGTACTCCTCGCGGTAGATCCGCTCGTGGGCCCGGGACAGTCCCGCACCGCCGTACTCCTTGGCGTACGTGAGTCCGGCCAGGCCGGCTTCCGACAGCTTCTGCTGGAACTCGCGGCCGACCCCGACCGAGTTGCCGTCGCGCATGTTCCCAGTGGCGTTCTTGGCCAGGAAGTCGCGCACCTTGGCGCGAAACGCTTCGGCTTCCTGCGGGGACAGGGTGTCTTCGGTTGCGGTGCTCATGGCGTCATTGTGCCACCGCGTCACCGACCGATACCTAGCCGAGGCGATACGGTTCGCCCATGTCCGACCGACGTCACGCCGTCTTTCGCACCGTCGCCGACTGCGCGACCGAGTCCTGGTCGTCGCCCTCACGCGGGTCGGTCACCTGGTGGGAACTCTTCGGCGGCGACGTGACCGCGACCGAAGAGATCACGGCTGGCATCGCCGAGATCCCGGTTGGCTCCGACTCGCCTCCGCGGGGTCACCACCACGACGCCGCCGAGATGTACTTCGTCGTCGCTGGCCGGGGCGAAGTCGTGGTCGACGGTCAGCCGACCCCGGTCGGGGTCGGATCAGCCGTGTGGATTCCGGCCGATGTCGAGCACTTCGCCCGCAACACCGGGGACGAAACGCTCCGTCTGCTCTACGTGTTCGGCCGCGACAAGTTCAGCGACGTCCACTACACGTTTCCGGGCGAAGCGTCCGGGGATTGAGCGCGGTTCAGTAGCGGACCGGCATGGCGTGAATGCCGGCGATGAAACTCGAGTGCATGCGTTCCACCGGGCCGCCGGGTTCCATGTGCGGCATGCGCATCAGGACCTCGCGGAACATCACGGCCAGTTCGACCCGGGCGACGTGCATGCCGAGACACAGGTGCGGCCCGCCGGCCCCGAAGGCCACGTGCGGGTTCGGATCGCGGCCGACGTCGAACACGTCGGGATCGGCGAACACGTCTTCGTCCCGATTGGCCGCGCCGTAGAACATGACGACGCGATCACCCTTCTTGATCTTCTGACCGCGGATCTCGACGTCGTCCATCACCGTGCGCTTGAAGTGCGACACCGGACTCGTGAACCGCAACATCTCCTCGATGGCGGTTCCGAGTAGTCCGTCGACGTCGTTCATGAGGCGCTGGCGTTGGTCGGGGTGCTCGAACAGCAGCTGCATACCGGCAGCCAGAAGATTGCGTGTGGTGTCGCCACCGGCGTTCACGAGCAAGAGGAAGAACCACTGGAACTCGGAGTCGGTCAGCCGATCGCCGTCGACCTCGGCGTTGACGAGAACCGTCGCCAGGTCATCGCCCGGATTGTGACGTTTGTGATCGGCCACCGACTGGGCGTAGCCGAGCATCTCGCCGATGGCCGCCATCTTCACCTCGGGTGGCGCGATGACGTCGTCGTTGGTGTGCATGATCTCGGTCAGGTCGTAGAGGCGCTCACCGTCGGCCCGGGGCATGCCCATCAATTCGGCGATGAGACCCGAAGGGAGCCGTCCAGCGATCTCGCTCACGAAGTCGCAACTCCCCTTGGCGAGGACCGAATCGACGATCTCACGCGCGAGTTCTTCGATGCGCGGGCGAAGGAGCGGAGCGTTCTTGGGCGTGAAGCCGCGACTGACGAGCAACTTGAATCGGTCGTGCTGCGGCGGATCCATGTTCAGCATCATCTGACGACCGGCGTACAAGTTCGCTTCGTCGGGATCGGGCAACATCACGCCTTTCTCCCACGAGCTGAACAACTTCGGTGTGCGACTGATGAACTTGACGTCTTCGTGCTTGGTGATCGCCCAGAAACCCGGGCCACTCGCCGGATCCTCGCGGTGCCAGAACACCGGAGCATTGGCGCGCAACCACGCGTACTGCTCCCACGGATGCCCGCGCATGGCGAAGGTCTCGGGTGACACGAGATCGATGTCGTCGGCGGTGATCATGACTCCCCCAGTCGCTCGTCGATTCACTTGTGACCCGACGGCCCCACACTACGAGGCACCCGATCGAGCGTGAAGGGGTTGTCCAGCCAGGACGACCCCTCCACCAAGTCGGCGATTCGTCGCGCGAGCACCGGCAGGAACTTGAAGCCGTGGCCGCCAAGGCCGACGCCGACCACGACGTTGCCCAGCCGGTCGACGAGGAAGTCCTCGTCGGGATACGTGGCATACAGACACGTCGTCACCGAAAGCGGTTCGGGGTCGACACCGGGGACGTTCACACGCATCCATTCGCTCACCGCCGCGCGCGCATTCGGATCGGTCGGTCCGCGAAGATCCGGATCGATGGGGGCACCGGTGTAGTGGCCGCCGGCCTTCAGTCGGCCGTCGGGAGTGGGCAAGCCGTAGTACTCCGGAACATCGCGGCGGATGAACGTGGGCCACGACGTGTCGATCACGGGCCGGAAGAAGAAGACCTGCTCGTCGGTGACGGTGAGCGGCGGAACCGCTGCCGCGAATTCGCGGCCTCCGGGTAGGCGTTGGAGCAGCGAATCGAGGAGTCGATCGGCCCACGCTCCCGTCGTGAAGACCGCAGCCCGCGCTTGGACGGTGCGGACCGCGGTATGCACCGTGACGATCTCTCCGTCGTTGGCCACGGCGCGGACCGGTTCGGCGAAAAAGAGTTCGGCTCCACGCGCGAGGGCCCGATCCTGGAACGTTCGCACCGCGAAGTCGGCATTGACCGTTCCACACACCGGCTGCCACAGCACCGGAGTATCGAATCGGAAGCCAGGAAATCGGCGCTGCGCCTCGCGCGGATCGAGCATCTCGACGGGCATCCCCGCGGCACGACAACTGCGCTCGATCGCATCCAACTCGTCGGCGATGCCGAAGTCGATCCCGCCGCCGAGAGCGAGCAGTCCACCACCCGCCTCCGAGTCGAGACTCTTCCACGCTTCGATGGATTCGGCTCCGAGTCGTGCGTAGATCTCGTCGGTGTACGCGGTGCGCACGATTCGCTCGGTTCCGTGCGAACTCCCCCGTTCGTGAGCACGCTCGAAGTGTTCGAATCCGACGACACGCAGCCCCCGCGACACGAGATCGGCGGCGACCGCCGAACCGAGCCCGCCGCAGCCGATGACGACGACGTCGTAGGCCTCAGGGGCCGACGACATCTTTGAACTGGATTCGCAGGTCCTTCTTCAGGGCCTTGCCGGACGGGTTGCGTGGGATCACGTCGATGAAGCGCGCGGCA
Organism: uncultured Bifidobacterium sp.; assembly: GCA_964397715.1. GTDB lineage: Bacteria > Actinomycetota > Acidimicrobiia > Acidimicrobiales > Ilumatobacteraceae > Casp-actino8. Next base: position 4,212 of record CAYNKE010000043.1, read on the forward strand.
ACCGGCTGCTTGAAGCGGGCAAGTTTTCCGTCGCAATGCGCCAGCACATCGGCCTCCGAGAGATTCGGATCCTTCTTGACGACGATCGCCAGCGGAGACTCCCCCCACTTCTGCGAGGGGATCCCGATGACCGCGACTTCACTCACGCCGGGAAGGCTCATGATCACGTTCTCGACCTCGGCCGGATACACGTTTTCGCCACCCGAGATGATCATGTCCTTGATGCGGTCCTGGATGTAGACGAAACCGTCTTCGTCCATGATCGCGCCGTCGCCGGTGTGCAGCCAGCCGTTCTTGAGAGAATCAGCGGTGGCCTCGGGGCGGTTCCAGTAGCCGAGCATGATGTGTCCACCGCTCACGAGTACTTCACCGGGCTCGTTCGGTGCGCAGTCGGTTCCGTCGGCGCGCACCACGCGGACATCGGAGAAGAAGAAGGCCTTGCCCGTGGATCCGGCTTTGGTGACGGCATCCTCGGGTGACGTGAGACAGGCCGGACCGCACGTCTCGGTGAGGCCGTACACCTGATTGATGTCGATACCGATCTCGGCGTACGACAGGATCAGCGGAACCGGGACCGGCGCGGCGCCGGCCATGAACCATCGAACGGTGTCGTGCGTGTGTTTGGTGGGGTCGTACACCTGGCGCATGAAGTTGAGCATCGCCGGGACCATGAGCCCGTTCGTGATCTTCTCCGAACCGATCAGTTCCCAGACCTTGGCCGGGTCGAACGCGCGCATCAGAACGTGCGTGCAGCCGACGAACACCGTCGAGAGTGCTGGCGTGAGCGCGCCGACGTGGAACATCGGCATGGGATTGATGTACCGATCGCGCTTCGTGAAGTCGCTGGTGGTGCACACGGTGGAGAGGGCCCAGTACTGCGTGTTGTGCGAGTGCATCACACCCTTCGGGAGCCCGGTGGTGCCCGACGTGTACATGATGTAGAGCAGGTCGTCGTCCGATGCGGTGACGGCTGGCTCGGCCGCTTTCTGCTTCGCACCTTCCACCACGTAGTCGACCGCGAAGGCCGGCTTGTTGGCGGCGTCGCCCACGTACAACCATGCGCTCACGTCGGTCTTCGAGCCGCGACTCTGGAGATCGCTCACGGTGGCGGCGAACTCGGCGCCGAAGACCAGCGCCTTGGTACCCGAATCCTTGAGGATGAACTCGAGTTCATCGGCGACCAGTCGCCAGTTGAGCGGCACGATCACCGCACCCAACTTCGCGGTGGCGAAGAAGGCGGTGATGAATTCGGCCGAGTTCATGAGGAGCAGGCCGACGCGGTCGCCGGTCCCGACGCCCTGAGCGGCCAGCAGCGAGGCGGCCTTGTTGGTTTCGGCATTGAGTTCGGCGTACGTGTATCGCCGTCCGGCGGCCACGTCGTACAGGGCTTCGACGGTCGGGTTGAGATGGGCGCGCTTGGCGAGGAGCTGTCCGATGTTGATGCTCATGGCCCGACAGCGTGGCACATCCCGTCGACCCCCGGCGACGGGAGCCGTCCGCGGTCGCGTTGGGCCGAACTACTGTGCCGCCATGGCAACTGCACAGATCAACGGAACCACCATCCACTTCGAAGACTCCGGCGGTTCCGGTCCGGCCGTGGTCCTGAGCCATGGCTTCTTGATGGATCACTCGATGTTCGATCCGCAGGTCGCCGCGTTGAAGAGCGCCTACCGAGTCATCACGTGGGACGAGCGCGGATTCGGCGGGACCAAAGCCACCGGCAAGTTCACCTACTGGGATTCCGCGCGCGACGTTCTCGGTCTCCTCGACCACCTCGGCATCGAACGCGCCGTGATCGGCGGCATGTCGCAGGGCGGTTTTCTCTCACTGCGCGTCGCTCTCACCGCACCCGAACGGGTCCGCGGCCTGATCCTGATCGACACGCAGGCCGGCACCGAGGACGCCGACAAGGTGGAGGGTTACGGACAGCTCCACGACGCGTGGATGGCGTACGGATCGGCCGCGGTGCAGGACGTGATCTCGGGCATCATCCTCGGTGCTGGTTCATGGGAGTCGTGGCACGCGAAGTGGGCGACGATGGACAAGGAGCAGTTCTCCCTCGCGTTCGATTGCCTGATGCATCGTGACGACGTCACGCCGAGGCTCGGCGAGATCGGTGCTCCGGCTCTCATCATCCACGGCGACAACGACGCCGCGATCCCGGTGTCGAAGGCCGAAGTGCTGCGCGACCGACTCGGGGGCTCGACCGAATTGGTGGTCGTCGCGGGAGGAACCCACGCCGCGAACCTCACGCATCCCGAACCCACGAACGCCGCGATTCTCCGCTTCTTGAAATCACTCGGCTGACTGATTCGGCCCGGCGAGGTCAGGCGGCGAGCGTGTTGCCGAAGATCTGCCAGGCCAACGCCGACTTCGCCGACAAACTCAGGATCAGATACACGCGCTCGCCGAACACGTAGTCGCGCCACTTTCCGACCTGCTTGTACTGCAGCCACTGGTTGAGGGCGAACAGGTTGAAGAAGACGAAGATGCTCACGAAGACGCCGTACACGAAGTTGGGCATTTCCGGCCCCGGGCCGAAGAGGTAGATCACGAGCGCGATCCACGGCACGACGCCGGCGATGCAGCCGAACCAGAACGGTGTGAACCACACCGGCTTTCCCGGCTCGTTGACGACTTCCATGATCCAGCCGAACAGGATCATCGACGCGTTCACTCCCGCGATCCCGATGAGGGCCGCGATCTCGGTGATTCCGAAGACCATCGCGATCATCAGGATCATCAACGTCGACGACAAGGAGTACTCGATCCAGCGGAAGCGATTGCGACCAGCCGAGATCTCGGCCAGATACGCCGACCGACCCTTCCCGATCGACGCGATGGCATGGAACAAGCACGACAGAGCGAGGAAACCGAAGATCCCCCACGCGATGCGCACGTCGAACTGCTGAGTGAGGCGAGTCGGGTCGAGGCCCTTGCCGGGCGCGTCGTTGAGGAAGAACGTGGTGACCGGCAACTTGAAGTCGTTGGCGAGGACGATCACGAGGAGCGCCTGGACGCCGTGGAGGACCGCCGCCCCCACGTTCAATCGCTGCAGGTTGCTCCGCACCTCGGCCGGAATCGGGACAGACGTCATGTCGCTCCTTTCTCCGACCAACATACGACCGATGGGCGACAGCAGCCCGGATGCTCGGACGAGCACGCGTGTTACTTTGCTCGGCGACCGGAGGAATCGATGAACGACAACACAGCGCGGCCCGATCGACCCAAGGGTGCGACTCCTCACACCCGTGACGCCAACCGCTCGGCGACGTTCGATCTCGACCCGGCCGATTTCGACCGCGTTCGCCGCGGATGGATCGCGTCACTCGACGATCTCGAGATCAAGGACTCACAGGGCCGTCGGGCTTCCGATGTCAGCCGCTACGGGTTCCTCCAGGAAGCGGCGCCCGACACGGTTCATCCGAGTCTGTGGCGACACGCGCAACTGAACGCGCATCACGGATTGTTCGAGGTCGCCGACGGCGTGTGGCAGGTTCGGGGCTACGACATCTCCAACATCACGTTCGTGAAGGGTGACAAGGGGTGGATCGTCATCGATCCACTGACGGTGGAGGCCACGGCCCGCGCGTCGTACGACCTGGTCACGAAGCACCTCGGGCATCGACCGGTCACCGCGGTCATCTACACCCATTCGCACGCCGATCACTTCGGCGGCGTTCTCGGGGTCACGTCGCAAGACGACGTCGACGCCGGACGCTGTCGGGTCATCGCACCGGAGGGTTTCCTCGCCGAGACTGTCGGAGAGAACGTCATCGCCGGTCCGGCGATGAGTCGCCGGGCTCTCTATCAATTCGGGCCACTGCTCCCACCGGGCCCTCAGGGACACGTGAACTGCGGCCTCGGACTGTCCATCCCGGTCGGCCCTCCCGGTCTGATCGCCCCCACCGAAGACATCACGCGCACCGGCGAGGAGAAGGTCGTCGACGGCGTCCGCATCGTCTTCCAACTGACGCCCGAGACCGAAGCCCCGGCCGAGATGAACTTCTTCTTCCCCGACCGCGGATGGCTGTGCATGGCCGAGAACTGCTCACACACGATGCACAACTTGGTACCGATCCGCGGCGCGCTGGTTCGCAACTCGCTGCGTTGGTCGAAGTACATCAACGAGGCGATCGAATTGTTCGGAGCCGGCACCAAGGTCGTCTTCACCTCGCACAACTGGCCGCAGTGGGGCCACGACGAGTCGATCGAGTTCCTCGAACTCCAGCGCGACCTCTACCGATGGATGCACGACCAGACGATGCGCCACGCGAACCATGGCCTGACACCGCTCGAAATCGCCGATCATCTCGAACTTCCCGACGACTTCCTCGGCGCCACCCACACCCGCGGCTACTACGGCGACCTCGTCCACAATTCCAAGGCCGTGTATCAGCGATATCTCAGTTGGTATGACGGCAACCCGGCCAATCTCGACAAGTTGCCTCCGCGTGACGTCGGCGAGCGCTACGTACGGTTGGCCGGCGGGCCCGATGCACTGTTGCGCGAGGCCCGGCGCTGTTTCGACGAAGGCGACTATCGCTGGGTGGCCGAAGTGGTGAATCACCTCGTGTTCGCCGATCCGACCAACGTCGATGCCCGCCATCTGCAAGCCGATGCTCTCGAGCAACTCGGGTACCAGAGTGAGTCGACGACGTTCCGCAACGCCTACTTGATGGGAGCGCAAGAACTGCGCCAGGGTCCGCCTCAGCTCGGGAACTCCGAGGTTCGCGGACGCGGAATCCTGAAGGCGATGACCATCGAGCAGGTGTTCGACACGCTCGCCGTGCGACTCAAGAGCGAAGCGGTGGCCGGAGTCAAGCTGGCAGTCAATTGGACCTTTCCCGACATGGCTGGAACGCCCGACGAGAAGTGGCTGCTCGCGATCTCCCATCGCACCCTCTACTCGGTGCGCGGGCGTCACGACACCGCGGCCGACGCGTCCATCCGTCTCGATCGAGCGCTCCTCATCCGGATCATCGTCCAGGAGACTTCGTTCGCCGACGAGATCGGTGCCGGGACGATCTCCCTCGACGGGGACGCGGGTGCGCTCTTATCAGTGTTCGGGAACCTCGACGTCTTCATGGCCAGCTTCCCCATCGTCGAACCGTAGGCAGGTCAGTAGTTCGTCGCGTGTCTAATGTCGAGGCATGGACACGGTGTCGGTCGTTCTGGCCATCGTCCTCGCCGCGGTCTGCGCCATCGCATCGATCGCCGATTTCAAAGTGATCCCTCAGGTCATCCAGACGATGGAACGACTCCGTCTGCCCGTTCGGCTGATCCCGGTGCTCGGCGTCGCCAAATTGGCCGGAGCGGTTGGGTTGCTCACGGGTCTGGCGATCGACTCGCTCCTCGTCTTCACCGCGATCTGCCTCACCGTGTACTTCGCACTCGCGACCTGGTTCCACGTGCGCGTCAAGGACGACTTGGTCGAGACAGCGCCGGCCGCAGCTCTCTGGTTGGTCAGTCTCGCGACCCTGTTGACCGCGCTCTGAACGGTCAGTGCTCGTAGTTCGCCAGCGCTGACGAGATCGCCGATTCGGCGGCGACCCGGCCTTCCCAACCGCGCACGGTGGTCTCCTTGTTTGGTTCGAGCAACTTGTAGACCTCGAAGAAGTTGCCGATTTCGTGGAGAAGGTGTTCGGGAAGATCGCCAATGTCGACGTAGTTGGCAAAACGCGGATCACGAGCCGGAACGCAGAGGACCTTGGCGTCTCCCCCCGCTTCGTCCTCCATCCAGAACACCGCGACCGGACGCACCATCACGTGACATCCCGGAAAAGTCGGCTGACTCAACCACACCAGCGCGTCGAGTGGGTCGCCGTCGTCTCCGAGGGTGTTGGGGAAGAATCCGTAGTCGAGCGGGTATTGCGTGGCCGTGAACAGGGTCCGATCGAGCCAGATGGCACCGCTGTCGTGATCCATCTCGTACTTGTTGCGCGACCCCTGCGGGATCTCGACGATCATCTCGACTTCCATGCCGTCAGGCTAGGAGTCGCGGCGCACGATCGTCGTTCAGGACTCGAGCAGCGCGCGAATCGCGACCATCGTCGCGCTCACCCATTCGTCCTGATCGTTGCTGTCGATGTCGGCCAGGACGCGACCGACGAGAAGCGACTGGAACGCCAACGCGATTCCCTTCACCGGCGCCGACGGGCGAATGATGCCTCGGTCCTTCATCATCTGCAAAGTCTCGGCGAGGTGGGCGGTTCCCTCGGCCTGCGCGTGCGCGATCGACGCCGCCAATGCCTTGTTGTGTTCGCTGGCTGCGAGCTGAGCGATCCGGCGTCGACGGCGCAGCCGCGCGGCCTTGTCGTTGTCGGCGTTCAGGGCGATCTCCACGTAGCCGAGCACCTGCTCGAGCTTGTCACTACCGAGAAGGAACGACCGCAGGATCTCCATCTCCTTCAGCGAATCCTCGAGGCCGCGCTCCACTTCAACGGTTGCGATCAGGCCGTCACGACTTCCGAAGTGGTGGTACACCGAACTACGTGAGACACCCGACTTCTCGAGGACACGGTCGAGGTTGAACTTCACAGCACCGTGCTTGTCGAGTTCGGCCCGGGCCACCTTCGTCACGAGAGCCATGGTCTGGAGACCGTCGGAACGCTTGCGAATCGGAGTCGCCATGCGGCGATCCTAGGCCGTTGCGGCGGGCCTCGCCGCCGTGTCCGACACGTACTTCGGACGGAAGAACAGTGTGAAGAACAGTCCAGCCACCGCGATGCAGATGGTGGAAACGAGCAATGGCTGGCTCGACGTGATGCTCGAAGTGATGTATCCGACCAGGATCGAAGCCGGAACCTGGGCCAGGTTCTGGACGCTCGACAGGATCCCCAGGGCCTGGCCCTGTTGACCCATCCCGGCGGACCGACTCACGAGACTCGACGAGTTGGCGATCGAGAGGCCGTTGGACGCCGTGAAGAACGGAATGATCGCGTAGAGCCAGAACGTGGTGTCGGTGGGTGTCACCAGATAGAGCAGCATCATCGCTGCCAGACCGAAGAAGCTGACGCGCAGAACCTTGTAGTCCGCGAAGCGTTTGGCAACTCGTCCGACGATCACGGCCTGAGAAAACGCGATGAACAGTCCGACGATGGCGAAGTAGTCACCGGTCTTCGACTGCGAGAACCCGAAGTTGTTCCGGAGATAGACGCCGAAGAACGTGGTGAAGAACGTGAAGCCGGCGTTCCAGAAGAACACGCTGCCGAGAACGACACGGAGGCGGTCCGACGAAAATCCGGCGACCACGTTGCTCAGCGCCTTCAGCGGATGCAGACGCTCCGACCGATTGCGTTCGCGAATCGTCTCGGGCAGGCTCAGAACGACCGTCGCACAGTTGAGGAGCGACAGGATCGCGGCGAACCAGAACGGGGTGGTGGCACCGAACCAATGGGGCGTGTCGAACAGGCCATAGAAGCTCACGTTCGGCGAACTCAACTTGCCGCCGAGATACGGGCCGATGATGAAGCCGAGACCGAAGGCCGCACCGATGAGTCCGAAGTTGCGCGCCCGATTCGTGTCGTCGCTGATGTCGCCGATCGCCGCCTGGGCCACGGCGATGTTGCCTCCGGTCGCACCGTCCAGGGCTCGCGCGAGGAAGAGCAGCGGAATGCTCGCCGCGTTGATACCAAGGGCGAACAACGCGTATCCGATCGCGGTTCCGAAGATCGAGAGTCCGAGGATCGGGCGGCGGCCGAACCGGTCGGACAGTTGGCCGAGCAATGGTGCCGCGAAGAACGTCGCCAGCGGATAGGTGGCCTGGAGCCAACCGAGCATGATCAAACCCTCGGTGAACGACCACGACTCGGGTGTGACCTTGAACGGCGAGCCCGGGCTGATGAGGAGCGGGAAGACCGGAATCAGGATTCCGAAACCGAGCAGATCGATGAAGACCGTGAAGAACACGGCGAGAAGGGGGCTACGACGCACGGGACGACCGTAGTCGGCCGAGGGCGGTCAACTCGTGAGCAGTCGATCGCCCCGGCGGTCGTACGCGATGTTGGATGCCATGAGGTGCTGGTGAGAGCCCACGGCGTCGCGGAACAATCGCGACAGGACGCTCGAATTGAACAGCGCGCCCGCGCCGGCGAAGTGAAACAGGTGAGTCACGGCACTCACGGCCAAGTCGGTGGCGTACGCGGTCACTCCCCCGAGGCGGTCGTTGCCCGCGAAGTCGAGAGTGTCGCCACGCCGCAACATGTTGTCGACCGCGGTGAATTCCGAGCGGGCGAAGCCTCGTGCCGCCTCGATCTGGATCTGAGCCTTCCCGAGTTCGTACTTGAACGCACCGCGATCGGCCAGCCGGCCGTCGAACCCGCGAGCCTTCCCCTTCGCGTAGACGATCAGTTCGTCGACGAATCGCTGACACACGCCCAGGGTGAACCCGAGGTTTTCCGGCGCGACGTATCCCTGGTACGAGAGGTTGTACATCGGGCCGCCGCGCTCGATCGGTACGAACGGGTCGATCGCCAGGTGATCGGGCACGATCGCCTTGTCGGCAACGACATCGATGCTCCCGGTGCCCTTGAGCGCCATGACGTTCCACTCGCCGGTCACGACCACCTGCTCGGCGCGCACGATCAGGATCATCGGGTGGGGCGCATCACCTTCGCTGAGTGCGGTCAGAAGGATCCATTCCGAATGCGGAACACCGCTCGCGTACTTCCAGCGCCCCGTCAACTCGTAGCCGCCATCGACTCGGCGGAAGGTGCCCGACGGTGCCGAGACCGCGGCCATGAACGGACTCGCATCACCCGCGAACAAGGCGTTCACACCCGCATCACCGAGTCGTGCCCCGGCCATACCGCAGGCCCCGGCGTGGTTGAACCCGGTCCAGGCCGCGGTGGCATTCCGATACGACAACGCCGAGAAGAACGTGAGCTGGTCGGCGAGCAGCAGATGGTCACCACCGACTTCGACGGGAGCCTTGACCATCGGCACCCGGATCGAGCGCATGAGATCGACCAGCTCGCGAGGTGCTCGGCCGAGTGAGTCGGCCTCGTCGGCGAGACGATCGAGTGACGCCGATTCGGCTTCGATCTCGTCGACGATCGACTCGATCGCACGTGCGGTTCGCATCAGAACACTCCTTCGTAACTTCCGCCGTCGAGCTGCAGGCTCTGCCCGCTCAGATAACCAGCCTGGGCCGAGCACATGAACGCGAACGCGTCACCGAGTTCGTGCGCCTGTCCGAGACGCCCGGCCTTGATGGACGCGATCTGCTCGGCGCGAGCCTGCTCGTACGTGATTCCCTTGACCTTCATCGCGACCTGCGCCATCTGCTCCTGACGCGCGGTGTCGAAACGCTCCGGAAGAAGTTGGTTGATCGTGACGTTGAACTTGGCGACGTCTTTCGACAATCCTTTCAGGACTCCGGACAACCCGAGACGTGTGCCGTGCGAGAGGCTCATCATGGAGTTGGGCGACTTGACCATCGCCGAACTGATAGCCACGATGCGCCCGAAGCGGCGCTCGATCATCCCGGGAAGAACACGCTGCACGAACGACACCGGCCCGACGAGGCCTTGTCGCAGAGCGCGCTCCCACTGGTCGGCCCGGAGATCGGCGAAACGAGTCGGAGCCGGGCCCTCACCGTTCAGCAGAACGATGTCGGGCGCGGGACAGGCAGCGACCAGAGCGTCGTGGACCTCCGATGTGCTGGAGTCACCCACGACGGCCAGAGCGCGGACTCCGTGCGCCGCGACGATCTCGGCACACGCCCGTTCGACGTCGTCGGACGTGCGTCCGTTGATGACCACGTTGACGCCCTCACGCGCAACGCTTTCGGCGCAGGCCCGACCGAGCCCGCGACTCGAACCGAACAAGATCGCCCAGCGGCCGGTGATGCCGAGATCCACGACGTCAGCGCAGTCCGAGTGCTTCGCGAGCCGCGGCGATCGCCGGGGCGTCGGGCGGGTTGATGAAGGCGGGCGGCGGATCCTTCGGGCCCCACACCGAGAAACCCGCGGGACCGTCGGCGCCGTCCCAATCGTCACGACGATGAACACGGTCCCAGAGTTCGTCGTCGACGATCTGATCCATGTCGGAGAAGAACTCGAACATGTTGCCGGCCGGATCACGCAGGTACCAGAACACGTTCGATCCGAGATTGTGTCGCCCGATCCCGACGACGTCGGCATCGGGAGATTCGGCCAATACTGCGCGTCCGAACTGGCCCACCGCATCGATGTCGTCGACCTCGATCGCGTAGTGGTTGAGATACGAAGTGGGTCCGGGCTGGATGAGCAGATTGTGATGGTCGGATTCGATCCGCATGAACGTGAGCATGCCCCTGAACATCCCGTCCGAGACCTTGAACCCCAGGCCCTTCACGTAGAAGTCGATCGACTCCGCGAAGTGCGGAGTCGCGAGCACCACGTGGCCGACGCGACGCGGCGGTGGCGGAGTCTGGTTGACGACGGCGTCGGCCCGGGCGTTGCTTCGGGTCTGTTCTCCGGGACCGTTGAACGCGCGCTGCTGAGACGGAGTCAGTGCGTGGGGACTCCCGACGTCGATCACCACGGAGTGCCCGAACACCGGATCGAGACAGGAGAGAGTCGTGCCAGCGATCGTGGATGCGACACCCAGATCGTTCAGTTGTTTCGCCACGACCGCGAGGTCGGATTCGGAGTCGCACGAAAGATGCA
>CAYNKE010000044.1:0-2337 GCA_964397715.1 uncultured Bifidobacterium sp.
CGATCAGGTGATCTGTTGCCCGGCGCCCTCACCCCGTGGTCGGCCGGCATCCGAAATCGCGCAGGCGGCACGCGAAGTCGGATGCGACGACGTGCAGGAATCGCCTTCGGTCGAAGAAGCGATCGACGCGGCCGTCGCCGGCGCCGGACCCGACGACGCGGTTCTGGTGACCGGATCGCTCTATGTGGTGGGAGCCGCCCGGCCCCATCTGCGCCGACGCCTCCCCTGAGGGCAACAGCGATAGCGTCGCCATTCATGTCCGACCGCACCCTCGTCCTCCTGAAGCCCGACGCCGTCGAACGCGGCCTCGTCGGAACCATCCTCGACCGCTTCGAGCGCAAGGGCCTGAAGCTCGTCGCCCTCGACCTGCGGACACTCGATCAGGCGACCCTCGGTCGCCATTACGAGGAGCACGTCGGTAAGGGCTTCTACGCCGATCTCGTGGCCTTCATGTCCCGGGGCCCGGTGGTGGCCCTCGTCCTCGAGGGCCCGGAGAACACCTGGGAAGTCGTTCGCACGATGATGGGTGCCACCAATCCCCGGACCGCCGCGCCCGGGACGATCCGTGGTGACCTGGGCATTCTCTTCACCGAGAACCTCGTTCACGGCTCGGACTCCCTGGCCTCCGCCGAGCGTGAGATCGGGATCTTCTTCCCGAATCTGTAACATTTCTCCGGTCTGGAGGAGGTTCGGCCATGGCCCGGAACAATCCGCTGGCCCTCGGTCGTGATATCGCGATCGACCTCGGGACGGCCAACACCCTGATCTACGTCCGTGGGCAGGGCGTCGTCCTCAATGAGCCATCGGTCGTGGCCCTCGACGTCGCCGATGGGCGTCCCGTGGCCGTCGGCCTCGAGGCCAAGCGCATGATGGGTCGGACCCCGGGCCACATCCGGGCGGTCCGCCCGCTGAAGGACGGTGTCATCGCCGACTTCGAGGTCTGCGAGAAGATGCTCCGCTACTTCATCCAGAAGGTTCACAGCAGCCGGTGGAGCAAGCCGCGCATGGTGATCTGCGTTCCGTCCGGGATCACCGGCGTCGAACAGCGCGCCGTGCAGGACGCCGCTGAGTACGCCGGGGCCCGCAAGCCGGTGCACATCATCGAAGAGCCGATGGCGGCGGCGATCGGTGCCGACCTTCCGGTTCACGAGCCGAGCGGCAACATGATCGTCGACATCGGCGGCGGCACCACCGAAGTCGCCGTCATCTCGCTGGGCGGCATCGTCACCGCGCAGTCGCTGCGCGTCGCCGGCGACGAACTCGACGAGGCCGTCATGCAGTACCTGAAGAAGGAGTTCTCGCTCGCGGTCGGTGAACGCACCGCCGAGGACATCAAGATCCAGATGGGTTCGGCCTGGCCGATGGAGGAGGAGATGACCGCCGATGTGCGCGGTCGCGACCTCATCAGCGGTCTCCCACGAACGATTTCTCTCTCCACCGAGCAGGTGCGTGAAGCCTTGGCCGAACCCGTGTCGGCCATCGTCGACACCGTCCGCACGACGCTCGACAAGACACCGCCCGAACTCGCTGCCGACATCATGCACGTCGGCATCACCCTGACCGGGGGCGGAGCACTCCTCGCAGGCATCGACCGCCGTCTCGCGCACGAGACCGGAATGCCGATCAACATCGCACCCGATCCCCTGTATTCGGTGGTTCTGGGTTCGGGTCGGGCTCTCGAGAACATCGAAGCCATGCGCGGCATGCTCTCGCAGTCCGACGAGTGAGCCCATGTTCTCGGTGAGCCGACGACGAGCCGTCGTCCTGCTGGCGCTCACTTCGATCCTGCTGATCACCCTCGATCTGCAGGGCAACGCCGTGGTGGGCTCGGTCCGCCGCGCGTTCGGCACCGTGTTCGAGCCGGTGCAGGACGCCGCCCGGGTCGTCACCCGGCCCATCCAGAACGCCTGGCGCGGGATCACCAACTACGACGAACTCGAACGTGAGAATCAACGCCTGCAGGATCGGGTCGATCAACAAGAGGGGGCGTTCATCGCCGCACTCGCAACGGTTCGCGACGCCCAGGAGTTGCTCGCGCTCAACGGAATCGACGACCTCGCCGACATCTCGTCCATCACTGCTCAAGTGGTGGGCGAAGGACCGTCCAACTTCGCCCAAACGGTCGAGATCAACCAGGGGAGCAGCGACGGCTTGCGCGTGGGGATGCCGGTCGTGAACGCCGCCGGTCTGGTGGGCAAGGTCACCGAGGTCTTCGCCAACCGATCGATCGTCATGTTGGCCACCGATGCCACGTACGCGGTGCCCGTGCAGGTCGTGAATCTTCCCGAACCCGTCGCGACGACCACGACCGTTCCGCCCACGACGACGACAACGACG
>CAYNKE010000044.1:2437-14792 GCA_964397715.1 uncultured Bifidobacterium sp.
ACGACGACAACCACGCCGCCGACAACGACAACGGCTGTGCCGACAACCGTCACGCCAGCCGTCACGACCAGCACGGTTCGGTCGCCGATGACCGCCCCGGCTCCGGGTGCGACGTCGACCACCGTTCTCGTTGCGACCACGGCACCCCCCGCCACGTCGATCGCCCCGGTGCTGACCGTTGCGCCGCCCACCACCCAGCCCACTCCGTCATCGGTGGTCGATATCAACGCGTTGCCCGTCGCCGAGACCGGTGCGTTCCGCGGGCGTGGCCCCGATCGCGCACCCATCGTGGAGTTCGTCGATCAGAGTTCGCGCTTCGGAGAGATCAAGGTGGGGGCCGTCGTCATCACGGCTGGTGGTTCGAAGAGTCTGGCCCCGCGCGGCATCGTCGTCGGCCGCGTCGTCAAGATCGTCGAACGAAACGGAACATCCGGAGCAGTTCTCGAGATCCGCCTCGGAGCCCGACTCTCGACGTTGAATTTCGTGCGGGTTCTCTTGTACCAACCGGCGGCGAGCCGATGATCGAGATCTTCAACCGTCCCTTCGTCAGGCTCGTGCTGATCGGATTGGTGGCGCTCGCCCTGCAGACGACCCTTCTGGCCGAGCTCGAGTTCCATGACGTCTCGGTGCAGATCATGCTCGCGTTGTCGATCGCCGCCGGAGTGTCGGGAGGCTCGGAGCGAGGGGCTTTGGCCGGATTCACGTTCGGGCTGATGTTCGATCTTGTGCTGTCGAGCCCCCTCGGATTGTCGGCCCTCGTGTACGGACTGGTCGGTTTCCTCGCGGGCTACGTGAACTCGTTGTCGGTGGCCAATCCCTGGTGGCTCAACTCCCTGGTCGTCGGTGGTTGCTCCATCGTGGCCACCGTCGTTCACCCGATCTTCGCCACGTGGGTCGGCGTGGACGGCTGGCTGACCACTCGAGTGATCGAGATCGCCGCGGTCGTCTCGGTTGCCAACGCGGTCATCGCTCCGGTCGCGGTTCCCGTGATGCGATGGGGTCTCGTCATCAAACGCCGGGCACGACTGGCGCCCCCGCCGGAGATCTTCGTATGAATCGCGATCGCCGATCCTCGCGACTGGCTGCGATCGGGACCATCGGCGCGCTGATGTTCTCCGTGCTCGGATTACGTATGTGGTTCTTGCAGGTCGTCGACGCTCCGTCGCTCGAACTGCGCGTCCAGGCGAACAAGACCCGAACGGTCAAGTTGCTTCCCGAACGTGGCCGCATCTTCGACCGAGAGGGACGCGTTCTCGCCGACAACGAGCGCATCTTGACCATCACCGTGGCCTGGGAGGCGATGCGCGACGACAACGATCGGCGAGAACTCTTCACGCGACTGTCGCCGGTCCTCGAGATGCCGGTGTCCGACATGGAGGACCGCTACGAGAGCAACCGCTACAGCCCGCTCCTGCCGATGCCTCTGAAAGAAGGAGTCGGCGAGGACGTCGCTCTTTACCTGATCGAGAGGGTCGAGGACTTCCCCGGGGTCGACGTCGCCAATGAATGGCGACGGGATTATCCGTACGCCCCACTCGCGGCTCACGTGGTCGGCTATCTCGGCGCGATCACCGAAGCCGATGCCACGCAGTACCGCGATCTCGGCTACGACCTGAACGAGCGCGTCGGCCAGTTCGGAGTCGAGAAGATCTTCGAGCCTTATTTGCGTGGCACGCCGGGGTACGTCAAGTACGAAGTCGACTCGCGCGGGGCGATCCTGAGGGAGGTCGAGCGCGTCGAGCCGGTCGCCGGGATGGACTTGCAGCTGACGATCGATCTCGACTTGCAGCAGTTCGCCGAACTCGCTCTGGAGACTCAGTTGCGTCTTCGACGTTTCGTCGAGACGTGTCAGGCGCGCGACGACAACAACTTGCCCGTCAAGCCGCAGTTTCCGGAGTGTCAGAACCTCAAGGCGCCGGCCGGTTCAGTGGTGCTGTCCAATTACGCGACGGGCGAACTGCTCGCGCTCGCGAGTTACCCGACTTTCGACAATCGGTGGTTCACCTCGAACATCTCGGGTGACAAGTTCGGCCAGATCTTCCCGAGGACCGACGATCCCGACAAGTCGATTCTCGTCAATCGCGCGATTCAGGGCCAGTACAACCTCGGTTCGAGTTTCAAGCCATTCGTCGCCTTCGCGGCGCTCGATGCGGGCCAGTTACCCGGGGGACCGTCGTACACCTACTTCGACGAGGGCACCTACACGCTCACGAGTATCGATCAGGACACCTGCCAGGTCGTGAAGTGCGTCTATCGAAACGCGTTGTGCGGCGGAAGTCGCTACCCGTGCAAGTACGGAAAGGTCGGTGTCGAAGACGCCCTCGCGGTCTCCTCCGACACCTTCTTCTACAAGATCGGCGAGCAGATCTTCTCCGAGCGCGGCGGACAGCCCATCCTTCAAGAGGAGATTCGAAAATTCGGATTCGGCTCGAAGACCGGCGTCGATTTGCCCTTCGAATCGGCGGGACGGGTGCCCGACAAGGAGTCGAAGCGCAAGCTGGTCGAGGACGGCGTCCTGATGGAAGGGGAGAGCCCCAACTACCTCGTCGGTGACAACGTGCAGTTGGCGATCGGCCAGGGTCTTCTCGCGGCGTCGCCCATTCAACTCGCGCAGGCTTACGGTGCGATCGGCAACGGCGGCAACGTCAATCGTCCCTTGATCGCAGTCGCGCTCCTCGAACCCGGCACTCCGGACAGCGCGATCGTGGGAGTCGCCGATCTCTCGAAGGCTCGGGTCGCGCTGCAGTTGAACGAGCCCAACGTGATCCGAAGTCTCGGGATCCCGCAGGAGTTCATCGGACCGATCCGCCGCGGACTCCAACGCGTGATCACCGGTCCGGGTGTCGTGAGCGACCGCTATCACGCGACCACCGGTGAGCGCCTGTTCGCGAGTTACCCCTACGAGGTTCTCCCCATCGCGGGCAAGACCGGGACCGCGCAAGGCGCGGCCGGACTGCCCTGGAACGACTCGTCGGCCTTCGCCGCCTTCAGCCTCGATGGAAATCAGCCGTACGCGGTGTCGGCGTATCTCGAGAAGTCCGGTTACGGGTCCCGCGCCGCGG
The DNA here is from genome assembly GCA_964397715.1 of uncultured Bifidobacterium sp. Taxonomy (GTDB): domain Bacteria; phylum Actinomycetota; class Acidimicrobiia; order Acidimicrobiales; family Ilumatobacteraceae; genus Casp-actino8. Next base: position 5,500 of record CAYNKE010000044.1, read on the forward strand.
CACCAGTCGTCAAGTGCGTCTTCATGGCCCTGGCCGGAGCGGTCAAGACACCGGCCGTGACCCCGTCGAATCCCCTCGACCCGACGTCCAACGTCGCCGCGGCCGATCGGAAACTTCCCGACAACCGGTGCCTCGGCGGCGGCACCACCGGAGGACGCGACTGATGGCGCTTCCCATCCTTCGCCGTAACCCCGATGGTGGTCTCGGCAACATTCGCTCGAGTCCGGGTCAGCCCAGTCGGAACATCGACTGGCTCATGCTCGTTCCGGTGGCGCTGCTCGGTGTGATCGGAACGTTCGCGATCTACAGCGCCACCTTCTGGAAGGTCGACGGCGATCCGTACTGGTACACGATTCGCCAAGTTCTGTACTTGATCGTCGCCGCCGTCGTGATGATCGCGGTCATGTCGTTCGACTACACGTTTCTACGCGAACGGGCCTTCTTCCTCTACGGATGCTCGCTCGTCGCGTTGACGCTCGTTCTGGCCGCGGGAGCACTGCGCGGAGGAGCTCGGCTCTCGTTCGACTTCGGACCAGTGTCGTTCCAGCCAGCCGAGTTCGCCAAGCCAGCCGTCGTTCTCGCGCTCGCGTCGTACTTCTCCGAAGTCCGCGAGGAAACTCTGAGCTACTCGCGATTCATCGGCGGCCTCGTCGTCGTGGGTATCCCCACGGTTCTCATCATCGTCCAGCCCGACCTCGGCTCGGCCTTCGTGATGATCGTCGGTGCGCTGGCGATCCTGCTCATGGCCGGAGCCCGCTTGCGCTATCTCGCACTGATCGCCTTGCTCACCGTGGTCACGGTTGCCGCCGCGGTCGTCGCGGGCATCGTCGACCGTTACCAGTTGCGCCGTATCGAGGCATTCCTCAATCAGAACTCCGACGAAGCCGGCCTGAAGGACCTGGTGCTCCAGGTGCGCTTCGCGAAACGGGCGGTCTCGACCGGCGGTTGGTGGGGCAAGGGTTACCTCGACGCGCCGCTCACCAATGGGAAGTTCATTCCGGTGCAGCAGAGCGACTTCATCTTCTCGGCGATCGCCGAGCAATTCGGGATGATCGGTGGCGGAATCGTCCTCGTGCTCTTCGGACTCCTCCTCTTCCGCATCTGGCGTGTCGCGCACCTCAGCAAGGACTCGTTCGGCAGCTACATCTGTGCCGGCGTGTTCGGAATCTTGATCTGGCACGTCTTCCAGAACATCGGTATGACGATGGGCATCATGCCGGTCACTGGAGTTCCCCTTCCGTTCCTCTCGTACGGCGGTTCGTCTCTGGTCGCGTTCGCGATCCTCGTCGGCCTGGTCGAGAGCGTCCATATGCGCCGGATGCGCTGAGACCCCCAGGTAGGATCGCAGAAATGACTTCCCTCTGGTCACGGGTCGAACCGTTGCTGGCGAGGGTGCGCAAACCAGCCCGCTACATCGGGTGCGAGGACGGAGCCATCGAGCCCCGTCACGGTCAGGGCAAGGTCGCCTGGCTCCTCGCGTACCCCGATGTGTACGAGGTCGGCCTGCCCAACCAAGGGCTGCAGATCCTGTACGAGATCCTGAATGAGCGCCCCGACGCCGTCGCCGAGCGCACGTACGCGCCATGGGTCGACCTGGAAGCGCTGATGCGCGAACGGGGGATTCCGCTCTTCTCGGTCGACACCCATCGGGCCGCCGGCGATTTCGACGTGATGGCGTTCAACCTCTCGGCCGAACTCGTGTACACGAATGTCCTCAACATGCTCGACCTGGGTGGGATCCCGGTTCACACCGCCCGTCGCGAACCGTCCGATCCGGTCGTGATCGTCGGTGGCCACGCGGCCTTCAACCCCGAACCGTTGGCCGACTTCATCGACGCCGCCGTTCTCGGCGAAGGCGAGGAAGTCGTGTCGGAGATCAACGAGGTCGTCCGTGACTGGAAGGCTTCGGGACGTACGTCGCGTGAAGGTCTCTGGCGCGAGTTGGCGCGGATCCCTGGCGTCTATGTGCCGAGCATGTACGACGTCGCGTACGACGGCGAGCGGACCGTCTCGATCACACCGCGCTTCGCCGACGTCCCGGCGGTCGTGACCAAGCGCACCGTGTCCGATCTCGCTCAGTGGGATTATCCGCGTCGCCCGCTCGCTCCACTCACCGAAGTCGTGCACGATCGGCTCGCCGTCGAAGTGTTCCGCGGCTGCACCCGCGGCTGCCGGTTCTGCCAGGCCGGCATGATCACCCGTCCGGTTCGCGAGCGACCGGCCGATCAGGTGCGCACGATGATCACCCGGGGCCTCGAGCGCACCGGCTACAACGAGGTCTCGCTCACGTCGTTGTCCACTGCCGACTTCAGCGGCATCGAAGACGTCGTCTCGTCGATCGTTCCCGATCCGACGGCCTGCGGCGCTCCGACGGTGTCTCTGCCGTCTCTTCGCGTCGATGCGTTCACGGTGGGGTTGGCGGCCAAGGTCGCGAGTGGTCGACGCAGTGGTCTCACCTTCGCGCCCGAGGCCGGCACGTGGCGACTTCGCACCGTCATCAACAAACTCATCACCGAAGCCGATCTGTACGGTGCGGTCGAGTCGGCGTTCGCGAGCGGATGGTCGCGCGCCAAGCTCTACTTCCTCACCGGACTCCCCACCGAGACCGACGACGACACACGTGGCATCGCCGAACTCGCGGCTGGGTGCGTGGCGATCGGCAAGAAGTACACCTCGCGCGCCAGCATCACCGTGAGTCTGGGTGGCTTCGTTCCCAAGGCCCACACGCCGTTCCAGTGGTTCGGCCAGAACGGTGTCGACGAACTCCAGCGCAAGATCAACCTGGTGCGAAGCGCGGCGTCCCGCGGGGTCCAAGTGAAGTGGCACGATCCGAAGGCGTCCCTCGCCGAAGGACTCGCGAGTCGTGGTGATCGCCGAGTGGGCCGAGTGATCGAGCGCGTGTGGCGCAACGGTGGAACCTTCCAGGAATGGACTGAATTCTTCGATCTCGACCGCTGGCTCGATGCGGCGGCCGCCGAGGGATTGCCGGTCGAATGGTTCACCACACGCCACCGCTCGGAGAACGAACTTCTTCCCTGGGAGCACCTCAGCGCCGGACTGCATCGCGATTTCCTGTGGGACGACTGGCGTTCGGCCCTGAACGAACACGGTCTGCCCGATTGCCGTTGGACACCTTGCTACGACTGCGGAGTCTGCACCGGTGACGGGCTCGAACACGTCGTGGCGTCACCAGTCCCGCCCGCCGGCGGCAGCCAGGGAACCGGCCAGGACCTCACACGTGGTGGCGAGGTGCCGGTGGTGGTGCGCACGTGAAGATCCGCCTCGCGTACTCCAAGATCGGCAAGATCCGATTCCTCGGTCATCTCGACATGGCTCACGTCTGGGAGCGGGCTTTCCGCAAAGCGCGTCTCGAGGTCGCGATGTCCGCCGGATTCACTCCACGACCCAAGTTGTCGTTCGGCCTGGCGCTGCCCACGGCCGGCGAGTCACTCGTCGAAGTCCTCGACGTCGTCCTCGACGCGTCGGTCGAACCCGATCTCGTCGGCCTCGCCGAGCAACTGACCGCGGTTCTTCCCGAGGGCGTCGATGTCACCGGTGCATGGGTCGCCGGACCGCAATCGATCCAGGAAGACGTCGTGGCCACGACATGGGTGATGGCCCTCGACCGGCCACGCGCCGAGGTCGCGGCACGGGTCCAGGCCGTGCTGGCGGCCGAGGAGTTCTGGATCGAACGCGAACGCAAGGGCGAACGTCGTCGCGACGACATTCGCCCGGGCATCTTCGAGTTGCGGACTGACCTCGATCAGTCCGCACTTCCGGCCGCATGGCGCTCCGAGGTGAGCGCCGCGGCTCTCGTCGAAGCGGTTGTCACCACGTCCGGACGTGGTGTGCGACCCACCGAATTGGTCGACGCATTGTTCCCGGGTGACGAACCTTGGAACGTCATGTCCCGGGTCATCCGGACCCACCAATGGATCGAGCGCACCGACGCTCCCTGCGCGCCCTTCGTGGTGCGCGCACGAAAGGAACTCAGTCATGAGCAACGAATCGCCGTCGGATAACCCGTCTCCCAAAAAGAAGCGCCGCCGCGGATCACGTGGCGGGCGCAATCGGCCCCGCTCGCAGTCACCGCGACCCGATGCCGATCGCGTTCCGTCGGTGAATCCCGACGAAGTTCCCGAGCGCATGTCCGAAGGTCGACCGAGTCCGGAGGCCGGTGCCGCGGCCGTCGTGCCTCGTCCCAAGATCGGTGACACGCGTCCGGCTCCCAAGCCGTCGGTGACCATGCCTGGTGGTCAGCGGGCCAACAAGGCCTCTGAATCGGGCCGGGCCGAATCGGGCCGGGGCGAATCGGGCCGGTCCGACGCGAGCGGACAGCCCGCCAAGAAGAAGCGCCGTCGTGGTGGTTCGGGCCGTGGTGAGGGCCGTGGAGAAGGTTCCGGTGACGGTCGTCGTCGCGGCGACGGGCGCGGGACGGCGTCCGATGTCGAGGTGCAGGAGCGTCGTCGTGGCCGCGAGCGCAACGGCCGCCCGGTCGGTCGCCACTTCATGTGCGTTCAGGTTCGCCCGCACCTCACGCAGGTCGCGGTCCTCGAGGGTCGCAGCCTCATCGAGCACTACGTCAGTCGGCCGGCCGACGACATCGGGCAGATTCACGGAAACATCTACGTCGGCAAGGTCCAGAACGTGCTGCCCGGCATGGAAGCGGCATTCGTCGACATCGGCACACCCAAGAACGCGGTGCTCTATCGCGGCGACGTGCAGTACGACGCCGAGGACATCGTCGACAGCCAGCCCCGGATCGAGCAGATCCTGCGCGCCAAGCAGCTCATCGTGTGCCAGGTCACCAAGAACCCGATCGGAGTGAAGGGCGCCCGTCTGACCCAGGAAGTGTCGATCCCCGGACGCTTCGTGGTGTTGATTCCCAACTCGAGGACGTACGGAATCTCCAAGCGACTGCCCGACGACGAGCGCAAGCGTCTGCGCAGCATCCTCGACCGCGTCAAGCCAGCCGAGCACGGCCTCATCGTGCGTACGGCGGCCGAGTCCGCCACGGAACACGAATTGCGAGCCGACATGTCGCGTCTCCTCGAGCAGTGGAACACGATCGAGGAAGCGGCGCGCAAGGCCACGGCTCCGACGCTTCTGTATCGCGAGCCACCGCTCGCGGTCCGCGTGATCCGCGAGGAGTTCAACGCCGAGTACCGCGGCGTCGCGATCGACGACCGGCAACTGTACGAAGACCTTCGCTCGTACGTGGAAGCGTTCAATCCCGAACTGGCCGATCGCATCGAGTACTACGACCCGGGCGAGTCGGGTCTGCCCATCTTCGAACGCCATCACGTACACGAACAGGTGCACAAGGCGCTCGATCGCAAGGTGTGGCTACCGTCGGGTGGCTCGCTCATCATCGAGCACACCGAAGCACTGACCGTCATCGACGTGAACACCGGTCGCAACGTCGGAACGTCCAACCTCGAAGCCACGGTCTTTCAGAACAATCTGGAGGCGGCCGAGGAAATCGCCCACCAGCTCCGCCTGCGCGACATCGGCGGCATCATCGTCATCGACTTCATCGACATGGAGATCAAGGAGAACCGACGCAAGGTGGTCGACGCGTTCCGGTCGGCACTGTCCCGCGACAAGACCCGCACGCAGGTTTTCGACATCTCCGAGCTCGGATTGGTGGAGATGACCCGCAAACGCATCGGGGAAGGCCTGCTCACGGCCTTCGCCGACCCCTGTGAGATCTGCGCTGGCCGGGGTGTCGTGGTCGATCACGACCTGCTGGCCTGACTTGTTGTGACCCCGCATCGGCCCAGGTAGAGTCGTCAGTCGCTATGTACGCAGTCATCGCAACCGGAGGCAAGCAGGTCCGTGTGGCCCAGGGTGAGCAGGTGCACGTCGAACTGCTGGGCGTCGAACAGGGCGCCTCGGTCGACTTCACTCCTGTGCTCGTGGTCGACGGCGACAAGGTCCTCGCCACGCCCGATCAACTCGCCGGCGCCAAGGTGTCGGGTCGTGTGGTCGGCACCGCCTCGGGTCCCAAGATCGACGGCTTCACGTACAAGCGTCGCACCAACCAGCGCCGTCGGTACGGACACCGCCAGCGCTATCAGGTCGTCGAGATCACGGCGATCGCGAAAGGCTGAGCCATGTCGAAGACAAAGGGTGGCGGTTCAACTCGCAACGGGCGCGACTCCAACGCGCAGCGTCTCGGCATCAAGGTGTTCTCCGGAACCCAGGTGACCGCCGGAACCATCGTGGTTCGCCAGCGCGGTACCAAGTTCCACCCCGGCAAGAACGTGGGTCGCGGTGGCGACGACACGTTGTTCGCGCTGGTGGACGGGGCCGTGAAGTTCGGCGAGCGGCGTGGTCGTCGCATCGTCGACGTCGTACCGGCCGAGTGACCCGGCGCCGCATCGCGGCTCTCGGGTGACGTCTCAGACGTCGATGCCGCGCGGCAGTTTGTGCAGCGGCCAATCCAGCAACGCCACGCCTTGTCGGCACGCGTACCGATCGGTCATTCCGGCCACGTAGGCCACGGCGGCCGCCAACGCCTCGCTCGATCCGGCGGGAGCCTGTCGGTGATCGGGGAGAAGGCCCGGGTGCGCCGCGTAGTGCTCGACCAGTGCGCGGAGCAGATCGATCACCGATTGCGCCTGGGCGCGACTGGCCGGTCGCAAGTAGATGTTCTCGTAGTTGAACTTCCGGAACTGCGCGAGCGCGTCGGCGACCTCGGGCTCCATGCCGACGCGACCCGTGTTGGCCGCTGCGGCGATCATCGAATGGATGAACGCGCTCAATTGCTTCTGGCGAGTATCGCCGCAGCGTGCGCGAACGAGCGGCGGAAGATTGTCGGGCGAGACGATGCCGGCCGCCACCGCGTCCTCGAAGTCGTGGCACACGTACGCGATCCGGTCGGCCCAACTCACCACTTCGCCTTCGGGTGTTCCGGGCGCCGGGCGACTCCAGGAGTGATTGCGAATGCCGTCGAGTGTCTGGGCACACAAGTTGAGCGGCACGAGGGTGACGTCGGCGCCCCATACGGCATGATCGAAGCCACCGTCGACGAAGGGTGACAAAGCATCCTCGCTGGCGTGGCCGCCGGGTCCGTGGCCGCAGTCGTGACCGAGGGCGATGGCCTCGGTGAGCGCGACGTTGAGACCGAGGGGCCGCGCGACCGACACCGCGACCTGGGCGACCTCGAGCGCGTGCGTGAGCCGTGTGCGCTGATGATCATCGGGGAAGACGAACACCTGCGTCTTGCCGGCCAGGCGGCGGAACGACGTGGCGTGGAGAATGCGGTCGCGGTCGCGCTCGAAACACGTGCGGAACGGGTCGGGCTCTTCGTCGACGACGCGTTGGCCGGCGCCGACCGACCGCGTGGCGAGGCGGGCCATCGTGCGGTCGAGTCGTTCTTCACGCGCGGCGCGCTCGACGAGTCCGAGTTCGCCGGTACCGGCCCACGAATCGGCGTGCGCGACCGTGATGGATTCGTCACGCGTGCCGGCCATCGTGCTCGCCCACCGTTGAGCACGCTCGGCGATGTCGGGATCGACAGGCGACTCGTTCACGAACGTCAGGCTACGACGGGGGTGTGGCAGTAGGTTGATCTCACCATGAGCCAGTTCGTCGACGAGTGCCAACTGAACGTGCGCGCCGGCGACGGGGGAGCCGGTTGTGTGTCGTTCCGACGCGAGGGTCCCGTGGCCATGGGCGGCCCCAACGGCGGCGATGGTGGGAAGGGTGGCGACATCTGGCTGGTGGCCGATCGAAACGTGGCGTCGCTGCTCGCGTTCCGCGATCACCCGCACCGCATCGCCGGCAGCGGCGTGCACGGCAAGGGCAAGGATCTGCACGGTCGCCGCGGTGACAGCCTCGAGGTCAAGGTTCCCGAAGGAACCGTGGTCCGCGACATGTACTCCGGCGAGGTGCTCGCCGATCTGCAGAACTCCGGTGATCGCTGGCTCGCCGCTCACGGGGGGCGCGGGGGGCGCGGTAACGCGCGATTCCTCACCAACCGTCGCCGTGCACCGAGTTTCGCCGAGCAGGGCGAGCACGGCGAGGAACGGTGGCTCAAACTCGAACTCAAGTTGATGGCCGACGTCGCTCTGGTCGGATTCCCCAACGCCGGAAAGAGCACCCTCATCTCGGTCGTGTCGGCGGCTCGCCCCAAGATCGCCGCCTACCCCTTCACCACGCTCGAGCCGAATCTTGGTGTCGTGCGCGTCGACGAGGACACCGACTTCGTCGTCGCCGACATTCCCGGTCTCATTGAAGGCGCCGCGGAGGGCAAGGGTCTCGGACATCGATTCCTGCGACACGTCGAGCGGGCGCGCGTGCTCTGCGTCCTCGTCGACCTCGCGCCGGTCGACGACACGTCGCCCGACGAGCAGTTGGCGACGCTCCTGAGCGAACTCGAGAAGTACGACCCGTCGTTGCTCGCCCGTCCGCGAGTGATCGTGGGGACCAAGACCGATTCGGCTGATCCCGAACGTGTCGCGGCCTGGCCGCATCCGTCCATCTCGGCGGTCACGAACCAGGGAGTTCGCGAGTTGGTCGGACGTCTGGCTTCACTCGTCCACGAGGCCCGGCACGAGGAGCCGATGTCGGAATCACGCGTGATTCTTCGCCCCGACAGCGACGGTGCGTGGGTCGAACGTGTAGCCGAACGCGAATTCCGGGTTCACGGACGCAAGGTCGAGCGTGCGGTCCACCTGAACGATGTCACCACACCCGAGGCACTCGACTACATCGACGAACGACTCAAGAAGCTCGGGGTCCCGCGTCTGCTCACCCGCGCCGGCGCCCGGGACGGTGACGTGGTCTGGATCGGCGGATTTTCGTTCGACTACCGGCCCGACAACTGACGAGACTGGTACGGCATGCGCATCATCGCCAAGATCGGAACCTCATCGCTCACCGATGCGCTCGGTGTGATCGATCGCGCAGTGATCGCCGACATCTGTCGTCAGATCGCTCGCCTCCGCGCTGATGGCCACGAGGTCGTTCTGGTGTCGTCCGGAGCGGTGTCGGCTGGTGTCTCGGCGCTCGGTATGTCGGCGCGCCCTACCGACATGCGTACTCTCCAGGCCTTGGCGGCCGCTGGCCAGAGTCGGCTCATGGAGGTCTACAACGCCGAATTCGCGCGCCACTCGCTCGTGGCCGGACAGGTGCTGCTCGTTCCCCACGACTTCGTCGATCGCCAGCAGTACTTGCACGCCCGCGAGACCCTCGAGTGCCTGATCGAACTCGGATGTGTTCCGGTCGTCAACGAGAACGACGCCATCGCCAACGACGAAATTCGCTTCGGCGACAACGACCACATC
>CAYNKE010000045.1:0-14777 GCA_964397715.1 uncultured Bifidobacterium sp.
CGCGCCAGGCTCCGGTGGCGGCGAGTGCCCACACCACGAGCACCGGCTGGAAGAACAGTCGTGCGAACCGCGCACCGTCGGAGTCGAGACCGAAGGCATCGACGCCTTCAGTCCATTGTGCGATGTTGCCGGGGAAGATCGCGACGAAGAATGCGGCGACGATCGCTCCGACGAGAATCCGATGTCGGCGTAGAACAATCAGGGCCACTCCGAGAGCGATCTCGACGATTCCGGAGACCACCACCACGAAGTCTTCGTCGAGTGGGAACCAACTCGGCACCTGAGCCTGGAATTCGGTGCGCTGCGTGGTGAGGTGGGCGACACCGGCTCCGATGAGAGCCGCTCCGAGAAGCAAACGCAATGGCGTGCGGTACCAAGGATCGCTGAGCGGGGCGTCGGGCATGGGTGTGATGGTAGGTCGTGCCCGTGCTTGTGTGTCGGCCTCGTGGGTGAGAGAGGATGACACGGTGATTCGTCTCGTGATCGACACTGACATCGGAACCGATGTGGACGATCTCTGGACGCTCGCGATGGTGCCGGGCCTTCCGACGATCGAGCTCGAAGCGGTCACGGTCGTGTACGGCGATACCGACCTGCGGGCACGGCTCGCGTCGGTCGCGCTGTCCACGCTGGGTCTCGACGTTCCGGTGTATCGAGGGTGCGAGCAACCCATGAGCGGGAAGACCGTCGTGTGGGGTGGTCACGAGGGCGAAGGTGTTCCCGGCATCAATGAAGCGTCGTACGCGTCGGGCGATGCAGTTGACGTGCTGATCGAGTTGGCCGCGAGCGAACCGCGAACGCTCGACGTGCTCGCCATTGGTCCGTTGACCAACATTGCCACGGTGATTCGACGCGACCCGTCGTTCGCGCGCAATGTTCGGCGATTGTTCGTGATGGGTGGCGAGTTCCAGGCCGGCTGGCCCGAACACAACTTTGCGTGCGACGTCGAAGCCGCCGACATCGTGATGAGATCGGGCGCAGCCATCACGGTGATACCACTCGATCAGACTTTGCGCGTCGCAGTCGACGAGACGGATGTCGATTGCATCGCGGCCGCGCATCCCCTCGGCGAGGTGATGGCCGATCAAGCTCGACGGTTCTGGCAATGGCTGTCGACTCTTCGTCCCGGGATGCCGAACGATCGAAGTTGGGCTCACGATCCGCTCACGTTGCTCGCGGTGACCCACCCCCACCTCTTCACGTTCACGCCGATGGCGGTGACGGTCGAGGCGGATGGCCGAGTGCGGGGGACCCTGGACGGGTCGTCGACCGTCGAAGTCGCCACCGACCTCGATGTCGACCGTGCACACGGGGCCTTTCTGCAGACTCTGGGTGTAGGCACCGGCCGTTGAGCCGACTTCGAATCACCTTGTACAGTCTCGTGCGTGACGACATCACGACGTCCAGCGCACCGCCCAGCGCGCTCGAAGGCGAGTTCACCCAAGCCGAAGCCGCGTTTCGACTCGCGCATGGCCCTCATCGATGCGACGCTCGATTTGATCTTCGAGAAAGGCATCGACGCGGTTCGTCTCGACGACATCATCTCCGAGGTCGGGGTCACCACCGGTTCGCTCTACTGGCACTTTCGAGATCGTGACGATCTCATTCGGCAGGCACTGGCCGAACATCTTCGGCGATCCATCGAAGCGACCGTGGAAGGCATCAACACCGCCCTCGACACGGCAACTGGCCGCGACGACTACCTCGCGCAGTTGACGCCGTTCTTGGCCAACCCATTCGATCCCGAACACGTGGACGCCCGGTGGCGAAGGTTCGAGTTGCTCGTGAGCACTCGTCGCGACCCTGAACTTCGCGAACTGATGCACGATCTGCAGGTGCGAGGCCAGCGCGCCTTCGTCGACGTGCTCACCAAGGCTCAGCAGCGCGGCATGTTCCGCGACGACCTCGACCCCGTCGCCGTGGCCACGGCCATCAACGCCCTCAGCCTGGGCTCGAACATCGTGGGCGTGCTGGGTGACGACGGGCCGACCCCGGCCGCCTGGTTCGGTCTGATGGGGTTCTTCGTGGCCTCGATGTTCCCTGACCAGCCCAAACAGTCCTGAGCGCCCGACGCGATGGAGTGACCAGCGGCACGGCAGTTCCGCTTGGCATACCAAGCACTCGGTCGTATTCTTCAAGCATGGCTCAGAAAAAGACCACCGAAGAAGCAACCACCGCCCCTGTCACCGAGGCGGCCTCGTCGCGCGATCCGCGCGTTCTGGTCAGCAAGGTGACCGCCAACCTCAAGCCCGAAGTCGCCCGCGCCGCACTGGCCACAGGCGTGGCCAAGGGCCAGGAGCGCACGATCGCCGTCGTCGAGCGCGCCGTCGCCACCGTCGACCGCGTGGCCCCGGCCAAGGCTCGCCCGGTCGTTGTGAACGTCCGCAAGGCGATCACGGCCAACATCGACTTCGCCGTCAAGGTCGCCCAGGCGCAGCTCGAGTTCGCCAGCAAGATCGCCAAGACGGTCGCTCCGGCGTCCTGATTCGGTTCGTCGCCTCGCAGTGAGCGACGACTGGAGCAATCGGCTGGGTGTCCTCGGCGCCACCATTCGCCGCCAGCGCCAACTCGCGCAGATGAGTCTGCGCCAGTTGGCCGATCTTGCGCAGGTGTCGAATCCGTACCTCAGCCAGATCGAGCGTGGCCTTCACGAACCCTCGGTTCGTGTGGTCCGCTCGATCGCCAAAGCACTCAATGTGTCGGCCGAGGAACTACTTGGCGACGCTGGCATGCTCGACGACGAATCGGTGGAGACGGAGTCCCATTCGTCTACCGAGCAGTCGATTCGGGCCGACTCCTCATTGACCGACGAGCAGAAGGATTCGCTCGTGTCGGTCTATCGCGCCTACCGCGCGTCGAACTTCACGGCCTGAGTCTGTCGGGACGAACATTCGTCCCGACGACATTCGGCTGCACTCGCATGTCGACGAGGTCGTGATTCGATCCGTGGCGAGGAGGTCGTGATGGCCGACAAGACGCTTTCCGAATTGGTTCACGAGTTGGTGGTCGATCGACGAATCTCGTCATCGACGGCCGAAGAGTTGCTGCGGGCTCCACGTATCCGTGTTCAGTGGCGTTCGGCGCTCACGTATCTCGGCATAGCGATCGTTGCACTCGGACTCGTGCGCCTCGTGGCCGCACTCTTCGACGAGGCATCGAAGGTAGCGATCGCCACCGCGCTCTACGCCGTTTTCGCCGTTGCGGCCTGGTTCGCCCAGAAGCTCGTTCGCGGGCGAGATTGGCAACCCACCGCTGGTGAGGTTCTCGAACTGATCGCGCTCGGATCGTTCGTCGCTGCCGGCGCTCTTCTGCTCACCGAAGCCGATTGGGAAGGAGAATGGATCGCGGTCGTGGCCGGAGCGGTCGGCGTCACCTGGAGTTTCATCCGCCTCCCGTCAGCACGCTTTTCGGCGACCGTCGCTCTCCTTCCTTCCCTTCAGGCGATCGGCGTCGGCCTCGTGGAGCACTACAAGTGGAATGGCGCAGCGAGCGCCGCATTGTTCGTGAGCGGCGGAACGCTCGTTCTCGCTCTTGGCCAACAGAAAGTCGGACTTTCGGTGTTGCTCCGTATCGCTGGGGTCGTGACGATCGTGTCGTCGGCGCCGGGTTGGTTGGCTGATGTCGGGGGAGTGGTCGGCTTCCTACCGACTCTGGCTGTCGCGGTGCTGCTCTTCTGGTCGGGCGTCCGGTTCCTGCGCGTCGAGCAAGTGGTTGGCGGATCGCTCCTGACCGTCATCTCCATCGGGATGTATGTCTTCGACACGATCGAGAACGAGATCCTCCAGGGAATCGTCGTGACCGTGATCGGAATTCTCGTGTTGGTGACGACGATCGGAGTGGTGCGCCACAACGGGCATCAGAGAAGGTACGTGACCACGACCGGAGCGTGATCCGACCATCGCTCGGCGTACGACGGCGCGCGATCGACGGCCGTCTCGACTGCCGCTTCGGCGAGATCGGGAGTCGCGATGTGGTAATCGATGCGCCAACCGGCGTTGGTGTCGAAAGCCTTGCCCCGCCACGACCACCACGAATACGGGCCGGGCCCGTCGCCACTCAACTTCCGGGCGACGTCGACCCACCCGTGGGTATCGAAGAGTTCGTCGAACCAGGCGCGTTCCTCGGGGAGGAAGCCGGCACTCTTCAGATTGCCCTTCCAGTTCTTCAGATCGACTTCGCGGTGAGCCACGTTCAGATCGCCGGTCAGGAGGACGTGACGCTTGGTCTTCTTGAGGGCCTGGAGTCGCTTGGTCGTCGCACGCATGAAGGCGAGCTTCTCGGCCATGCGGCTCGGGGACTCGGCGTCGCCGGTGTGCACGTACGACGAGATCACCGTGAGTCCGCGACCATCCGCGGTGTCGAAGTCGACTTCGATCCACCGTCCGCTGTCGGTGAACGGCGCCGTGTCCGCGGCGTACTTCTGGAGGCCCGCTCGCCGGGCGACGATGGGCCGGTGCGAAGCGACGGCGACACCGGCTCGACCCTTCTGCTCGCACTCGTCGTGCGCAACGGACCACTTGGGTCCGGCGACCGACTTCACGAGATCGGGTACGAGTGCATCGGGGGCTCGTACTTCTTGCATGGTGACGATGTCGGGACGCCGATCGTCGAGCCAGCCCTTGATGCCATTGCTGGCGGCAGCTCGTAGACCGTTGACGTTGACGGTGGCGATCGTGAGGCGTGAGCGGCGGGCCATCGCTCTCAGGTTGCCACACCACCGGCGAAATCCCTGAATGCGGCGAGCGCACGGGGTCCGTACACCGTGGCCGGTCCTCCGTTCATGAGGACGGTCACTCCGATCGTCTCCGACACTTCGGCCTCGGTTGCTCCGGCGCGGGCCGCACCTTTGGCATGCGAGGCGACGCAGCCGTCGCATTGTTTGCTCACGGCGATCGCCAACGCGATGAGCTCTTTGGTCTTGGTGTCGAGCGCTCCGGGCTTCATGGCGGCTCCGTGAAGTTCGGCGAAAGCCTTCATCACGTCGGGTGCGGTGTGGCGATAGTCGCGGGCGAGAGGGACCAGGTCGTTGAGAACCTCGGTGCCGTGTGAGTGCGGATCCATGAGTGGCAGTCTTGCGGGTATGGATGTCGGCTCTCAAGGACCAAAGTCACCGCATAGTCACGATCGATCCTTCCTCAGCGGACCACGACTGCGGCGTCGCGAATTACGCACGATCCTGCGCGTCACACAGGAGATGCTTCGTGGTTTCCGCCGTCTTCATTTCGTCGGGCCCTGTGTGACGGTCTTCGGATCGGCTCGGGTACGAGAGGGCGACCCGCACTACGAGATGGCACGTGAGGTCGGTGCGGCCATGAGCCGACTCGGGTTCTCCGTCATGACGGGTGGTGGCCCGGGCGTGATGGAGGCGGCGAATCGTGGGGCGAAGGAGGCTGGCGGAAACTCGATCGGATGCAACATCGTGTTGCCGCACGAACAGTCGGCGAATCCCTATGTCGACGTGAGCGTGGAGTTCTCGTATTTCTTCGTGCGCAAAGTGATGCTCGTGAAGTACTCGTACGCCTTCATCGTCCTGCCGGGTGGCTTCGGCACCGTGGACGAACTCTTCGAGGCTCTCACTCTCATCCAAACCGGGAAGGTGAGCGACTTCCCGGTCGTGCTCATGGGGCGCGACTTCTGGGCTCCTCTTCTCGCTCAACTCGACACCATGGTCGACAGCGGCAAGATCGACCGATCCGACCTCGGTCTGCTGCTCGTCACCGATGACGTCCACGAGGCCGAGACCCACATCACGCGTCATTCAGTCGAGCGCTTCCGGCTGTATCACCGTCTGCGTCCGATTCGTGCCATCGGCGAGACCGTGGGAGTCTGATCAGGTGATTGCCGCCATCGACGTGTCTCTCGCTTCCACCACCGTCGGGGTCTTCGACGACACGCGGCGGGACGTGGTCGACGTTGTGACGATCGAGCACGCTCTCGAGGCCGGTGAAGTCTCGCCGGTCGAGTGGCTGGGCTCCATCGACGAAGCCTGGGGTCGTCTCGGCTCGCCAGCGGTGACAGCCGTCGGAGTGGCGGCGTTCGGCAGTGGTCTCGTCACCCTCGATCGAGATCGGCGACCCGTGCGTACGGTCTGGGACGACGATCGGTCGCAGCCCGACGCCGGTTGGTGCACGAAAAAGCTCCCACCGGAGTGGTGGCGTACTGAAGTTGGTCTCGTTCCTGAGGCTCGTCATGCGGTCACGAAGATGTCGTGGCTCCACCGCAGCGAGACCGAGAACTGGGTCGCCACGCAGCAATTCGCTCTCCCTGTCGACTTCGTCGTCTCCGAACTCGCCGGTATCGATCGATGCGTCACATCCACGTCGTCTCTCTCCGGGTACGGATTGTTTCGGTCGTCGAGTGACGGCCCCCACACCGATGTACTGACTCTGATCGACGCTGAGCGTGATTGGTCGACGGTGATTCCCGTGATCGTTCCGCACGATCGGCCAGTCGGTCGCTGGAACGATGCTGTGGTTCTTCCCGGTTTCGATCGAGATGCAATTGTGACGGGACTAACGAAACCGCAGGTCGTTCATGAGATCGCTCGTCGAGCCATCGATCTGTTGCAATGACCAATCGAACTTGACGATCCCTTGCCGAGTCATCGACACCGAAGTCGGCTAGAAAGAAGATCACGGTTCACACCGTTCCTTCGTATTGGATTGATTTTCATGAACATCCTGGTGATCGGCGCTGGCGGCGTTGGAGCCTCGATGGCCTCGATAGCCGAGACCCGCGCGTTCTTCGACAGTTTCGTGATCGCCGACATTTCGTTGGCCGCAGCGGAGAAAGCGGTGATCGATCTCGACGACCCGAGTCGTTTCTCGGCTGCCCGCGTCGATGCGCGGTCGGTCGACGATCTGGTCGGACTCATCACACGCGTCAAGGCCGACATCGTCGTCAATGCGTGCGACCCGCGCCTCAACGAAGAGATTTTCGAGGCTTGCTTCCGCGCTGGCACGAACTATCTCGACATGGCGATGAATCTGAGTCGCCCGCATCCCACCGACCCGTACAACCGCGTCGGGACTCCGCTCGGCCAGGCCCAACTCGATGCCGACGACAAATGGCGCGAGAAGGGATTGCTCGCGCTCGTGGGCATGGGCGTCGAGCCCGGACTCTCCGACATCTTCGCGCGGTACGCGGCCGACAACCTGTTCGACACCATCGACGAGATCGGAGTTCGAGACGGCTCGAATCTCTCGATCGACGGCTACGAGTTCGCACCGACCTTCTCCATCTGGACGACCATCGAAGAGTGCCTGAATCCACCGATCGTCTGGGAACGTGATCGTGGATTGTTCACCACCGAATGCTTCAGCGAACCCGAGATCTTCCACTTCCCAGCTGGCATCGGCCCGATCGAGTGCGTCAACGTGGAGCACGAAGAAGTGATCCTGATCCCGCGCGAAGTCGAATGTAATCGGGTGACGTTCAAGTACGGATTGGGTGCT
The DNA here is from genome assembly GCA_964397715.1 of uncultured Bifidobacterium sp. Taxonomy (GTDB): domain Bacteria; phylum Actinomycetota; class Acidimicrobiia; order Acidimicrobiales; family Ilumatobacteraceae; genus Casp-actino8. Next base: position 7,455 of record CAYNKE010000045.1, read on the forward strand.
GAATTCATCGACTGGTTGAAGACCTTCGCGTACCTCGGTCTCGACTCCACCGCACCCATCCGAGTGGGCGATGTCGAGGTCTCACCCCGCGACGTTCTCGCCGCGGTTCTCCCCAACCCGGCCAAACTCGGTCACCTGATGCATGGCAAGACGTGCGCCGGTATCTGGGTGAAGGGAACCTCGTATGGCGAGCAGCGCGAGGTGTACCTGTATCACGTGGCCGACAACGAGACCACGATGCGCGAGTGGGGATCCCAAGCCGTTCTGTGGCAGACCGCGATCTGCCCGGTCGTCGCGATCGAACTGCTCGCCACCGGCGTGTGGAAGGCGACGGGTGTTCGTGGCGCGGAAGCGTTCGAGGCCGAGCCGTATCTCAACTTGCTCGGTGAGTACGGGTCGCATCACGGGATGGTCGAGTTGGGTCCTCGCTTGTGGCCGGCTCCTCGGTCCACCGGCCAGCCCGGATGGGATCGACCGGTCCGGCGTGCTCTCCGCGTCTGATCGCGAGTCGTTCTAACGCGTTCGCTCGAGTTCGTAGAGCAACACGTTCCCGCCCTTGCGGGCCCACAGACCGGCGCCGGCCTGGATGAAGTGTTGTTCCAGGCGATCGCGGTACCAGTCGCCAGTTCGCTGATTCACATCCATGTCGGTCGCCGCCGGATCGACGATCGTGCGGTAGTCGGCACGAGTCGGAACCTCGAGATACAAAACGTGTCGGCAGGCATGTGCGATGTTCTCGATGGCCGACTCGACTTCGTCGTCGCTCGGGTACTGCAGCACTCCGTGGCAGATCACGAGGTCGAAGGAACGAGTCGGGCGCCACGACGCGATGTCGCGTCGTTCGTGGCCGAACTTCTCGCACGCGTATTCACTCACGTCGGTCGACGTCACCCGCACGTTCGGATGTTCTTGTCGGTACCAATCGCGCCACAGGCCGGGTCCGGCACCGACATCGAGCACGCTCCGTGGGGCGACTCCCCACCATGCGCACATTCCGTGCACCGCTGAAGCCAAGCGAGCGATCGATCGTCGATCGTGAACACCTCCGCGGCCGTAGAACCGCCGGTAGTAGTCGGCGCCGAACCGGGTCATGCGTCGACCCTAGGCGACCCGATCCGAGCCGCCGGAAAAGATTGCGCTGTGAGGTCTACTACCATCCTCTCGCATGAAGTCGCTCGCGAAGTTCGCGCGTCCTCCGAAGACCGAGGCGATCGTCGGGAAGATGGCGCAGCGGGCGCGAGCCGAGGCCCTCAACACGGCCTTCTCTCCTCATCGCCGGCGCAAACCCAAAGCGGCGAAAGTCGAACTCGATGATCCGATCTACCCGTGGCGCGGACTCTGGAAGTTCGTCGGCCACACCGGCTACCGCGACTGGCTCGCGGCTCGTGGCGTGGCTCCTGCCGACATCGAGAAGATGATCAGTGACGAGTTCAACCGTTCGACGACTGACATCGACTTCGACGATGGGGAGATCGAGGTGACCGTCAAGACCCGTTCGGTCGGGCAGATACGCCACCGTAAGAAGGCGCAGAAGTTCCCGGTTGATGGGGAGACCGCCGTGACGCTCGATTCGCCCGCCGGCCCGGTGTCGATCGTGACCCTCTTCCAAGGCAGCGATCTCGTGATGGAAGTCGACACTCCCGCCGGGCTCGAGATCCACACCCGATCTTTCGTGGAGGGTCTCTTGCACCTCAAGATGGTGGATTCGTCGGGTGCGGAGTGCACTCTCGAATACGTGCGACTCGACTAAACCGCGGAATTCACGAGACGCTCGAGAATGCGTCTGAATTCGACCGTGTGACGGTCGGACCGGATGTGAACCTGACCGCGGTCCAGAGGCACCTCGGTCGTGGGTAAGCGCTCGAGGATTCGACGATCTTCAGTGAAGATCGCCAACTCGTAATCGATCGCGGCCTGGCGGTCGGAGTGGGTGACGGTGTCGTTTCGCAGCATGACCATGTGCACTCGCGTCGTCGTCGCATTCATGGGCTGACACCACAGAACGATCGCGTTGATCATCCCGGTGAGCGGCAGGCGCAACCGAAGATTGGCTGTGAAGGGGGCACGGAAGTCGTAGCGCATTTCTCGAGGTTGAACGAGCGGATGTTCTCCGGTTGCGACCAGCGGATCCTCGTGGTTCTCGATGACGTGGGGATACTCCACGACGAAACCCCAACCATCGGCGGTGCGTTCGGTGGAGTACTCGTGAACGAGGCGATCCTTGTCGGACCCGAACGTCCCGGCGTGTACGAAGGGAAAGTGGGCGAAGTCGAGGAAGTTGTCGACGATCTGGGCGGCTCCCGCAGCCACGTCGACTGGAGGAACCCACACCTTGTCGAGAGCGGGGTCGTCCCATTCGGAGATGACGAGAATGTCGGTGAGGGGCTCGTCAGGCGCGATCCAGAGCAGGCCGTAGGCCTCCTTGATGTGCGGTGTCGTGAGACGGGCCGGCGGAAGGGTCACGCCGTCACCGAGAGCGGGCACGTGAGCGCATCGACCGTCGGCCGAGAACTGCCAGCCGTGGTAGGGGCAGCGGATCGTGTCGTCGATCACCGAGCCATCAGAGAGGCGCGCGAATCGATGCGGACAGACGTCGAGGAACGCATGAAGACCGTCCGCAAGGCGCACCACGACATAGGCGGCGCCAACGAGTTCGACTCGCGTGGGTTCGGACCCGAAGGATTCGACTCGGCCGACCGGGTGCCAGGCGCGGCGGAGCGCCGCGGACACGTTGCCGATCGAGGTCATCGTTCTTCGCGCTCGTACGGGACACCGAGCGCCGCCGGTGCGCCGAGACGGCGATGGGCGAAGCGAGTCGACACCAGGACGAGAACGACGATGGTCATGAAGAACGGCAGGGCATCGAGAACGTCACCACTGATCTGGACGTTGCGAGCCTTCAGCGTCGAGCTGAGCGACTGAAGTGCGCCGAAGAGATAGGCGCCGAGTAGTGCGATGCTCGGACGCCAGAAACCGAAGATCACGAGCGCGATCGCGATCCAACCCGCACCCTTCGTCATTCCGTCCACCCAGGTCGGGACGATGGCGAGGCTGTAGTAGACACCGCCGAGACCCGCGAGCGCCCCACCGAGAATCGTGTGGAGGTAGCGATACTTCACGACGTTGATGCCCATCGCGTCGGCTGTCTGCGGCGATTCGCCGACGGCACGGAGTTGAAGGCCGAAGCGTGTCCGGAAGAGGTAGACGCTCGCCAGCACCACCATCACCCAGGACAAGTACGTCAGTACCGTCTGATTGAGGAGGATCGGACCGATGACTGGGACGTCGGCACCTCCGAAGACGTCGAGCCGACGGATCTGCCGGTCGACCGGAGCCTGAGCAACTTTCCAGATGTTCGCGAAGTAGCTGGAGAGGCCCACACCACCGGCAAAGATCGTGATGGCCAGCCCGGCGACCGTCTGATTCGTGCGGAGCGTGACGCACAAGAAGGCCAGCAGTGTCGACGTGAGCGCGCCAGCCGCCATACCGATGATGATCGATGCCAGCACCGTGAACCAGGCCGAACCCGGCACGTGCTGCGAAGCCCACGCTCCGGTGACTCCGCCGAGCAACATGGTTCCCTCGACGCCGAGATTGAGCACACCGCTGCGTTCTGTGAAGATCCCGCCGAGAGCCGCGAAGAAGAGAGGCGTTCCGTAGAAGATCGCCGACGAAACGATGATGACGAAGACGTTGCTGTTCATGCCGCCACCACCGTCGTGGTCCGGTTGCGTCGAATGCGATAGCGGACGAGCACTTCCCCGGCCACCGCGGTGAAGAGGATCAGACCCTGAAGAGTTCCGACCAACCCACTGGGGAAATCAGGGCCCTGCAATGCGAAGCCGGCGTTGGTGAGTCCGCCGATCAGGACGGCCACGACGACCGTCGAGATCGGATTGAGGCGCGCGAGAGCGGCGACCACGATGCCGGTGTATCCGTAGCCCGACATTTGCAGGCCCTTGGAGTCGAGGAGGTGTCGGAAGTTGCCGACGTCGGCCGCACCTCCGAGGCCAGCCAATGCACCGGACAGTGCGAGCACGAGGATGATCGTCGAGGTGGTTCGGATACCCGCGTAGCGGGCGGCCTTGGGTGAATCGGCGATCACGCCGACTTCGAATCCGAATCGAGTCCGCTTGTACAGAACCCAGATGACCGCCGCGGCGAGCATCGCGATCAGGAAGGAGAGCGGGATCTTGATTCCACCGAGGTCGTAAATGTTCCAGTCGGAGCGTGCTGGCATCGGTTTGCCCGCGGGGAAATTCTTCGACTCCGGATCACGCCAATACGACGTGGAGTTGTAGATGAGGTAATTGAGGAAGATGGCGGCGAGGTAATTCATCATCAGCGAAGTGATGATCTCGTTGGTGTTGAACTTCGCCCGAAGCACGCCGACGATCGCCGCGTACAGCCCCCCGCACACCATGCCGGCGAGCGACATCAGGATCACGAGGATTCCGGTGGGGAGATTGTCGCCAAATGCCAGACCGGCCCACGCCGCACCCACCGCACCGACGTAGAACTGGCCCTCACCGCCGATGTTGATGAGTCCCATTCGGAAGGCGATCGCTGCACACAAACCGGTGAACGCGAGGGGAGTAGCGGTCTTGATCGAGCCGGAAAGCGCCCGTGTTCCGGCGAACCCGCGCTCGAAGATTCGGCCGTAGACGTCGAGCGGATTCTTGCCGGTAGCGAGCAGGACGATGGCACCGAGTACGAGAGCGGCAAGCAACGAGATCACGGGAATGGCCCAGTTGAGCCACCGGGGTTGCTCGAGACGTCGTTCGAAACGAACCGGTGATCTCATCGTGCGCTCCCACTGACCGTGCTGCCACCCATGGTGAGACCGAGTCGTTCGCGGTCGGCCGACTCGGCGGCAACTTCGTCGACGACTCGGCCTTCGTACATCACGACGATGCGATCGGCCAGCGACATGATCTCGTCGAGATCCTCGCTGATGAGGAGAATTCCGACACCGCTCTCGGCGGCTTCGACGAGTCGCGAGCGAACCGTCTCGATGGCACCGACATCGAGACCGCGAGTGGGCGACGCGGCGATCAGAACCTTCGGAAGCGACGAGAATTCGCGAGCGAGGAGAACCTTCTGTACGTTGCCGCCCGACAGGAGGCGAACCGGCGTCTCCGTGTCGGGAGTCTTGACGTCGTAGTTCTGCACGAGGTCGGTGGCCTGCGCACGAATCGCCTTGCGGCGTAGCAATCTGAACCGGGAGAGATCTCGAGTTCGGTAGTTCTTGAGAGCGAGGTTGTCCTCGACCGAGTGTGACGAAGCGAGTCCGGTGTGCAGTCGATCCTCGGGAATATGAGCAATGCCCTTGGCGATGGCCGACCGGGCCCGGCCCGACTGCACCGGGTCGCCGGCGACTTCGATCGACCCTGCGAAGATCGCTCGCATACCCGAAATGGCTTCGGCCAACTCGCGCTGTCCGTTGCCGGCGACTCCAGCGACGCCGAGGATCTCCCCGCGACCGACGGCCAACGACACGTCATGGAGCGCCTGGCGTCCGCGATCGTCACGGGCCGACACGCCGTCGAGGCGCAGCACGGTTGTCGACGAGTCGGCTGGATGACTGCGAACGACTCGGGAGAACTCGACTGATCGGCCGACCATCATGCTGGCCAACTCACGGGTGTTGGTCGACGCGGTGTCGACCGTACCGACGGTCTTGCCGCCGCGCAGGACGGTGACTCGATCGCTGACCTTCATGACCTCGTCGAGTTTGTGTGAGATGAAGATGACGGTTCGGCCTTCGGCGACCATGGCTCGCAAGGTCTTGAAAAGAGCATCAGCCTCGATGGGAGTGAGCACCGCGGTCGGCTCGTCGAGGATGAGAACTTTGGCCCCGCGATAGAGAACTTTGATGATCTCCACTCGCTGCTGCTCTCCGACACTCAACTGCCAGATGCGCGCTGAAGGATCGACGGCGAGTCCGTAGCGGTCGCTCAATTCGTTGACCTGCTGCGCGACCCGAGATTGATCCATGAGGAAGGGAGAATCGGGCTCGCCCAGCACGACGTTCTCGGCGACGGTGAAGGTGGAGACGAGGCGGAAGTGCTGATGAACCATCCCGACGCCAGCGTTCAGAGCGTCGCGCGGCGAGGTGAAGTGCACGACGTTGCCGTCGATTGCGACGCTGCCTTCATCGGGTCGGTAAAGGCCGGTGAGGATGTTGGACAAGGTGGACTTCCCAGCACCGTTCTCGCCGAGGAGGGCGTGCACCTCGCCGGCCCGGATGTCGACGTCGACACCGTCGTTGGCCACGACCCCCGGGAACTTTTTGACGATTCCCGTCATGCGCACAGCGGACTTCATGTGGCAATGCCCCCTTCCGTCGTAACCCTAGATGCTCGAGCGAGGGCCCCGAGAAAATGACGAAGGGCGGGACGTGTGAACTGACGGGCGGGCCCGACATGACGAAGGGCGGGACGTGTGAACTGACGGGCGGGCCCGACATGACGAAGGGCGGGCCCTGACGGGCCCGCCCTTGTAGAACAGTGACGTCGAGCGTCAGCTGGCCGGGATGTCTCCGACCACACCTTCGATCAGGTACGCCATGCTCATGAGTTCCTCGAACGTGTGGCTCACGCCCGCGGCGAGGACCTCATTTCCCTTGTTGTCCTTGATCGGGCCGGTGAACTGCGATCCGGGAGCCGCCGACAACTTGTCGAGTTCGGTCTGGATCGCGGCGCGAGTCTCCTCGGACACGAGATCACCGAAAGTCGCGAGCTTGACGAAACCATCCGACAGGTTGCCGTAGTAGTTGCCGGCGACCCATGCTCCGTCGAGGACGGCCTGAAGTCGGGCGATTTCGTAGAGCGACCAGTCGTACTCGGTGGAGGTCAGCCACACGTCGCCGTAGTTCGCGCTCTGGTCGGTGTTGTAACCGGCCCACGGAATTCCGGCGGCCTTGGCGGCGTCACCAGTAGCCGGCGAGTCGATGCCCTTCTGACCGAGCACGTCGGCGCCTTCGGCGATGAGTGCCTCAGCAGCCTTGCGCTCGTTCGGCGGATCGAACCAGCTGTTGACCCACACGACGTTGACGGTGGCATCAGGGTTCATCATCCGCGCGCCGAGGGTCCAGGCGTTGACGCCACGGAGAACTTCGGGGATCGGGAACGATGCGAGGTAGCCGAGCTTGCCCGACTTCGAGGCCGCACCGGCAGCCATGCCAGTGAGGAAGTCGGTGTCTTCAGCAGCTCCGTAGAACTGCGACAAGTTGTCGGCACCCTTGTAGCCCGTGGCGAACTCGAAGCACACGTCGGGGTGCGCAGCTGCGGCCTCGACGAAGGCGTCCTGGAATCCGAACGA
>CAYNKE010000046.1:0-14552 GCA_964397715.1 uncultured Bifidobacterium sp.
ACTTCGTGTTCCATGCCCATGAGTTCGACGCTCTGCGGATCCTCGACCTTCCAGAGATTCTTCATGCATTCGAAGGCCTGGATCTTGAAGTCGCGGATTTCGCCGGGCTTCTCGGTGAGGGCGTTGACCGCGCTCTCCCATTCGCTCACCTTCCAACGCTCTCCGGCGAGTTGCTTGACAGCGTCGAGAGTGCGCTCGGATGCGTCGAGTTGATAGAGGTGTTCGAGAACTTCGTGCACGAACGTGCCGATGTGGGTGGCCCAGGACGGCGGCTCCTTGAGGCCATCGATGCGCGAGAACTTGAACTTCTGCGGGCAGTCGCGATACGTCGTGATGGACGACGGCGACAGGTAGGCGGGAGCCTTCAGCACGGACTCAGTTTGACACGGGGGTGTGTCGGAAGTGCGGAGGTCAGCGCACCATCACGAGCGCGTCGCGAGTGGCGTCGATCAGCCAGCCGGGGAACACGCCGGCGACGAGCGTGAAAACGACCGCCACCAGAACAACGAGACCAGCCGTGCGAGGCACCGAGACCTTCTCACGGGTCTCGTCACCGGATTCGGCATCGGCCATCCACATGCTGATCATGATCCGCAAGTACAGGAACGCCGACACGACCGAAGCGACCATGGCCACGATGGCCACCGCGTAACTCTCGTTGTCAGCAGCCGCCTTGATGACGCTGAACTTGGCCACGAATCCGGAGGTCACCGGCATACCGGCCTGAGCGAGGAGGAAAACCGTCATCGCCAGCGCCAGCAGCGGCCTTTCCTTGCCCAGTCCACGGAACGAGCCGATGTCGCTCGCGCTGTCGCCCGAACGCGTGACGAGCGAGACCACCGTGAAGGTCCCGATCACCAACACCGAATAGAGAAGGAGATAGAGGAGCGACGACGGAATTCCGTCCTGATCGCCCGCGTGACCGGCGGCCTCCACCCCGATCAGGATGAAGCCGGCGTGTCCGATCGACGAGTACGCGAGCATGCGCTTGACGTCGGACTGCACGACGGCGAGAAGTGATCCGATGACGACCGACGCGATGGCCATGACCCAGACGACCGGGCGCCAATCGTCGGCCCGTGGTCCGAGACCGATCGTGAGGACGCGGAGCATCGCCGCGAACGCGGCGAACTTGCCGACCGAGGCCATGAACGACGTGGTCGGAGTGGGTGCCCCCTGGTACACGTCAGGTGTCCAGAAGTGGAAGGGCACCGCGGCCACCTTGAAGGCAAAACCCACCAGGAGGAGTGCGACTCCCGCGAGGAGGAGCGCGTCGTCGCCGTCCACGAACACCTGCTGAGACAGGAGCTGTCCGGCGCGGGCGATGTTGGTGGTGCCGACCGATCCGTAGACGAGGGCGATGCCGTAGAGGAAGAACGCCGACGCGAACCCACCGAGCACGAAGTATTTGAGACCACTCTCCTGGCTGTCGACGCGGCGACGATGGCTTGCCGCGAGCACGTAGAGGGCGATCGACAGTGTCTCGAGGCCGAGGAACAGAACGATCATGTCGTTCGATGCGGCCATCACCATCGCACCGATCGCCGCGCACACGTACATGGAATAGGTCTCGGGTCCGTCGAGCCGTTCGCGGCGCAGGTAATCGGCGGTCGAGAGCGACACGAGTCCGGTCGCCACCGTGACGCCGATCCAGACGAACAACGAGAAGCGATCGATCGCGAGGGCATTGTTGATGATCGAGACCGGACCTTCGTGACCGATCCGATTCCAGAGGATCATCTCGATGACGAGGGCGGCGGCCGCGAGGAGCGACGTGGTCGCACCGTAGAGACCCCGAGGCCACGGCTTCGTGAGAGCGCCGGTCACGAGCAGCACGAGCGTCCCACCGAGCAGGACGACGAGCGGCGAGATCGCCAACCAGTCGATCGAAGGGTACTGAACCATCAGCCCTCACCCGCCTCGCCGTGATCGGCCTGGTCGGACACCGGCACCACGAAGTCGGTCTTTTCTTCGACCCGCTCGAGGAGGATCTTCACACTGGGTTCGATCCGGTCGAGCATGGGCTTGGGGTACACGCCGCAGAAGATGATCAAGCCGATGAACGGCAGCAAGACCGCACCTTCCCGCAAACGCAGTTCGCGGAACGACGAGTTGGCCTCGTCGGGCTCGCCGTGGAAGACACGCTGGTAAGCCCACAGCAAGTAGAGCGCGGCCAGGATCACGCCGGTCGCGCCGATGACGACCCACCAACGCGATGTCGAGAACGATCCGATCAAGACGAGAAACTCGCCAACGAAGCCGTTGAGTCCGGGGACTCCGATGCTCGAGAGCATGACGACCATGAAGGCCGCCGCGAAGATGGGGGCGACTTTCTGCAGACCCTTCAATTCGGCGATCTGACGAGTGTGGCGCCGCTCGTAGATCATGCCGACGAGGAGGAAGAGCGCACCGGTGGAGACACCGTGATTGATCATCTGCATCACACCGCCGCTGATGGCTTCGGACGTGAACGCGAACGTACCGAGGACGATGAATCCGAGGTGGGCGACCGACGAGTACGCGACGAGTCTCTTGAGGTCGGACTGCATTGTCGCAGCGATCGCCCCCCACAGAATTCCGATGACCGCGAGCGTGAGGAAAACTTCACGACTCCAGACGGCGGCCTCGGGGAACAAGTACACACCGAAGCGCAACAGACCGTAGGTACCGAGCTTCAGGAGGACGCCCGCGAGGATGACGGAACCGGCCGTGGGCGCCTGGGTGTGCGCATCGGGCAACCAGGTGTGCAGAGGGAACAAGGGAACCTTGACCGCGAACGCGATGGCGAAGGCGAAGAACAACCATCGACCCGTGCTCGCGGCGAAATTGGCGCCCTCGGCGATGTCGACGAGATCGAAGGTGACGCGCCCCAGATCGTTGCGCGCGAGTAGGGCCGTCGTGACGATGCCGACGAGCATGAGCGCCGAGCCGACCATCGTGTACAAGAAGAACTTGGTCGCCGCGTACACGCGTTGGTCGTAACCCCAGCCCCCGATGAGGAAGTACATCGGGACCAGAACGATCTCGAAGAACAAGAAGAACAAGACGAGATCGAGGCTCAGGAACGAGCCCATCACACCGGCTTCGAGGAGGAGGAGCCAGGCGAGGTACGGCTTCTCGTCATGATGCGGATCGCAGCCGATGATCACGAGGGGGAACAGAACGCCGGTGAGCACGACCAGGAACAGCGAGATTCCGTCGACGCCGAGATGCCAGCCGATCCCCCACGAGTCGATCCAGGAGTGCTTGGAGACCAGTTGGAATCCGCCTTCGTGCGAATCGAACGCCTTGAGCAGCCAGAGACTCATGCCACCGGTGATCACCGACGACACCAGAGCCACCAACTTCGTGAGCTCGGGTCGGGTTCGCGAGCCCACCGCCGTGAGCACCGCTCCGATCAGCGGAACGAGGATCAGTGCAGTGAGTACCGGGAACGGCACGGCTTCGGAAGCGGTGGCGACGAACGACATCAGAGCACCACCCCGCGAAGGAAGAACCACAACAGGAGGGCCACGACGCCGAGCCCGACGCCCGCGGCGTAGGTGCGCACCGCTCCGGTCTGGACACGACGCACGACCGAACCCGAGGTTCGAACAATGCGGCCAACACCGTTCACGGCACCGTCGACGATCGTGCGATCGGCCCAGGCCACGGCATCGAACGACTTGCGCCCGGGGCCGCCCATGAACTTCGAGATCGCCGAGTCGTAGAACCAGCCGTTGGCGAGAACCTCCGGCTCGATCGCCGCGACCTTCTTCTTCGAGTACACCAGCACCGATGCGGCGATCCCGGCCAGCGCGACGACGACCGCAACACCGAGCAGCACGTACTTGTTGTCGTACGCCCACGTTCCCTTGATGTCGGCCTCACCGAATTCGACCACCGGCTCCAGCCACTTCTCGAGGAAGTGCAGATCCTTCGAGAACGGCAGCTGAAGGAGTCCGCCAACCATCGAGAGACCGGCGAGTACGACGAGCGGCGCCCACATCGCGAACGGGCTCTCGTGCGGCTTGAAGTCGCCGTGCGCCCCGTGTTCGTCGCTGTGGTCGTGCCAACGCGCCTCGCCGAAGAAGACCATGATGACCTGTCGTGTCATGTAGTACGCCGTGAGGAGCGCCGTGAGCATGCCAACGGCATAGAGCACCGGGCTCTTGGCGAACGCGTACAGCAGGATCTCGTCCTTGCTCCAGAAGCCGGCGAACGGCGGCACACCGGCGATGGCCAGCCAACCGATGATGAAGGTGAAGGCCGTGATCGGCATGAGAAGACGTAGGGCACCCATCTTGCGCATGTCCTGTTCGTGGTGCATGCCATGGATGACCGATCCCGAGCCGAGGAACAGCAGGGCCTTGAAGAAGGCGTGCGTGACCATGTGGAAGATCGCCGCGACGTACGCGCCGGAGCCGACCGCGAGGAACATGAATCCCAATTGGCTGACCGTCGAATACGCCAAGACTTTCTTGATGTCGTTCTGCGCGACCGCAACCGTGGCGGCGAAGAGAGCAGTGGCCACACCCACGATGGCGATGACGGTCGGCGCCCAGTCGTAGGCGACCTCGATCACCGGGTTGACGCGTGTCATCAGAAACACGCCGGCGGTGACCATGGTGGCGGCGTGAATGAGAGCCGACACCGGAGTCGGGCCTTCCATGGCGTCGGGCAGCCAGATGTAGAGCGGCAACTGAGCGCTCTTCCCGCACGCCCCGATGAAGAGCATCAGCGCGATGGCGGTGGCGGTGACTCCGGAGATGAGGCCCTCTTCGGCCGCGTGGTTGATGCCCGAGTAGCTGAGGGTCCCGGCGGCGCCGAAGGCGAGGAACATGCCCATCATCACGCCCCAGTCGCCGACGCGGTTCGTGACGAAGGCCTTCTTGCCGGCGGTGGCCGCGCTGTCGCGCGTGTGCCAGAACGAGATCAAGAAGTACGAGCAGGTGCCGACACCTTCCCAGCCGAGGAACGTGACGAGCAGGTTCTCCCCCATCACGAGCATGAGCATGGAGAAGACGAACAAGTTGAGATACAAGAAGAACTTCGAGAACTTCGGATCACCGTGCATGTAGCCAGTGGCGTACAGGTGGATCAACGACCCGATCCCGGTCACGAAGAGCACCATCGTGATACTCAGCGGGTCGGCGAGGAACGCCAGATCGACCTTCAGCGATCCGACCGGCATCCATGAGAACAGGGTCTGGACGTGCGAACGCTCCTCGGTGGGGTTGTTGAGGAGATCGAAGAACACGCCAGCGGCGACGACGAATGATGCGCCGACCATGGCCGTGGCGAGGTAACCGGCCTTGGGTTCGCCGAGGACGCGACCGAACAGCAGGATGATCACGAACCCGGCGAGGGGCAACGCGGGGATGAGCCACAGCAGATCGAGCATGGTCAGCCCTTCAACTCCGCAATGTCGTCAGCGGTAGCACCCGGACGTTTGCGCATGATCGACACGATGATTCCGAGACCGACCACGACTTCGGCCGCGGCCACGACCATCACGAAGAAGACGGTCGTCTGACCACCGATGTCGCCCAAGCGCTTGGCCAGCGCCACGAAGCTGAGGTTCACGGCGTTGAGCATGAGTTCGATGCACATGAACATCACGAGCGGGTTGCGGCGAACCAGCACCCCGACCGCTCCGATGCCGAACAGCACGGCCGCGAGGATCAGGTACCACGTCGTGGTCGGGGTCACGGCGAGGAGGCTCACGAATCGGCCTTGTCGGACTTGATGCGACGGGTGAGCATGACCGTTCCGACGACGGCCACGACGAGAAGCACGGACGTGAGCTCGAAGGCGACCACGTAGTCACCGAACACGCTGCGAGCGATCTGACGAAGGTTCGAGTCGTTGTCGCCGGTGACGGTCGGAATCTCGAGGCCGTTGCCGATTCCGATGGCGTCACGCGACGAGGACACGGCCGCGGTCACGAGGCCCACGACACCGACACCGACGACCAGGGCGAGCGGCCGCTGGACCTTGAAAGGCTCGATGGTGATGTCTTCGGTGCGGTCGACACCGAGCAACATGATCACGAAGAGGAAGAGAACGACGATCGCGCCGGCGTAGACGATCACCTGCACGGCCGCGAGGAAGTGGGCCTCCTGCGCCACGAACAGGACGGCGACTCCGAACAGTGTCAGGACGAGGCTGAGTGCGGCGTGCACCGGGTTGGGTCGCAGGATCACTCCGATGGCTCCGACGAGGATCATCGCCGCGGCGATCACGAAGACGACGAGCTCCATCAGTGGTCGCCCTTCGCCGCCGACTCGCTGGCATCACGTTCGGACTGCGCGGGTTCGGGAGCACGCACGCCGTAGCCGAGTTCGCCACTCCATCCGACCACACCCTCGAACGTCGCATCGCCGGAAGGTGCGGTCGCTCGGACCCAACCCGACGTCAAGAGGTCTTCGCCTTCGCGCCAGTCCTCCCACGGCATGCGCTGGGGCTTGCCGTCGTCGCCGACCAGGAGTTCGGACTTGGTGTAGATCGCATCGCGACGATTGGTGAACGAGAACTCGAACAGCTTCGACTCGGTGATGGCTTCGGTCGGGCACGCCTCCACGCAGAGGTCGCAATGGATGCACCGCAAGTAGTTGATCTCGTAGACGAACCCGTAACGCTCGCCCGGCGACGTGGGATCGTCGGGATCGTTGTCTGCCCCGCGCACATAGATGCACTTGGCGGGACAGACACCGGCGCACAGTTCGCACCCGATGCACTTCTCCATCCCGTCCTCGTAACGGTTGAGGACGTGGCGGCCGTGAAGGCGCTCGGGCTTGGGTGCCTTCTCGTCTCGCTGAGGCTTGCCGCGCTTCAGTTCGCGTCCACCCGAATACTCACGAGTGACACGATTGCGACGGCCGACTTGGCGCAGGGTGATGAGGAATCCACCGAGGTAACCCATCAGAAGGTCGCCCCCTCTCGCTCACGATTGGCGCGACTCACTTTCATGGCGACCGAGATGAGCGCGGCGCAGACGATCAAGATCACCGCGCTGACGATCGCGACAACGGCCTGGTTCCAGTCACGGTCGCGGCCGAGCCGCAACGCGGCCATGAGCATGAACCAACCGAGCGAAGCCGGAATGAGGATCTTCCAACCGAGGTCCATGAGCTGGTCGTATCGGAAGCGCGGCAACGTGGCGCGGAACCACACGTACACGTAGAGGAACAGAAGCACCTTGGCGATGAACCAGACCGTTCCCTCGATCGCCCCCGGGATGACCGGGATGTCGAAGAGCCCCTGCGGTCCACCCCAGAACAGAGTGACGATGATGCCGCTCATGGTGACGGTGTTCATGAACTCGGCGAGGAAGAACAGGCCGAAGCGGATGCTCGAGTACTCGGTGTTGAAACCACCCACGAGTTCCTGCTCGGCCTCCACGAGGTCGAACGGGGGGCGGTTGAGTTCGGCCGTCGCGGCGAGCAAGAAGATCGCGAAGGGCACGACTCCGGTGGAGATCACGTGCCAATTGGCGAAGCCGTCCTGATTGGCGACGATGCCACTCGTCGAGAGCGTGCCCGCGAGGAGCAGAACCGTCGCGATGCTGAGACCGAGGGCCGCTTCGTACGAGACCATCTGGGCCGACGCTCGCACCGAACCCAGCAGCGGATACTTCGAACCGCTCGACCAACCAGCAAGCATGATGCCGTAGACGGCGATCGACGACAGCGCGAGGACGAGAAGGATGCCGACCGGCGGGTCGGCCAACTGCACACGCGTCTGTTCGCCGAACCAGGTGACGATGCCGTTCTTTCCGTCGCTGAAGTCGCCACCGAGAGGAATGACGGACCAGACGAGGAAGGCCGGGACGAACGCGAGATACGGCGCCAACTTGAACACGAAACGGTCGGCCCGGTCGGGAAGCAGATCTTCCTTGAAGAACAACTTGATGCCGTCGGCCAGAGTTTGGAGCAGTCCCCACGGGCCGGCCTTGTTGGGTCCGACGCGGTTCTGCATACCGGCGATGGCCTTGCGCTCGAACCACACCATGAACATCGTGACGAGAAGACCGATGGCGAAGATGGCCACGACTTTGAGAACGATGATGAGCAGAGGCGTCCAGAGCAGGTCGCCGATCGCCACCGGATCGAGAGCGAGAAGGCGAACCATCAGAGGCTCTCCAAGCGCACGTCGTTCACGAGAGCCGAGGCGTCGATCAGCTCGCCGACCTTGCCGCCGGGCTGGTTCCAGGGCACCCAGGCCGTGCCACGCTGCACCGAGTCGTCCGCTTCGACTCGCATCACGACACTCGTGCGGGCGCCGATGGCCTTGACGTTGGTACCCGCCGGAGCACCGAGGCGATCGAGGTCGAGTGGGTGCAGGTAGATCGCCGCACCCGGAGCGAGGTGGGCGAGCGAGGGAGAGTTCGCCACGTTCTGTCCGGCGTCGTACAACTTGCGGCTCACGACGAGGCGGTACGAGAAGCCGGCCCGCTCGGGAACGGCCGGTGACGGCGACGCGATCGGTGTCGTCCCCACGTGAGCGAGCAACACGCCGTCGGGTGAAGCCTTGAGCGCCGAGCGCTCGACGGTGCGGAACGCCGCTTGGGTCGTGACCATCTGCTCGAACACGTCGTGGACCGAGCCCACGCCGAGGTCGATGTCGAGGAGGTCGGCGAGTTCGACCGCGACCATCCAGTCGGGACGCGCGGTACCGCGAGTGGTGACCTTGCGGGCGAGTTGCGAAACACGACCCTCGAGATTGGTCGTGGTGCCGTCCTTCTCACCGAACGCCGCCGCCGGCAGAACGATCTGCGCTTGCGTGGACGACGTGGTCATGAAGGTGTCGACGCTGACGATGTTCGGAACACTCGTGAGGGCGCGACGAGCGAGATCGGCATCCGGGAAGTCGGCGAGCGGATCGGCTCCCACCAGCACCAGGCAATTGATCTTTCCGGCGGCGGCGCGTTCGAGGATGTCGGTCGCGGAGCCCGAACCCATGCCGGCCGACAGCGCTCCGCGCACGTTGCCGCGCCGCAGCACCGGTAGAACCTTCGCGTGCGGAACGAGTTCGACGACCGCGGCCAGCGCCGCCATCGTGAACTCGGGTGACTCGGCGAGGTTGCCGCGGCCCACGACCACGACAACCGATCCCTTGTTCAATTGCGAGACGACCGCCGTCTCGGTGAGAGTCGAACGGACGGCGGCGGCTTGCTGACCGGGCTCGACGCCGGTGGACTTCCAGGCGTAGCGCGTGAGTCCGGAGATCTTCGATGCGAACTCGACGATCTTGGTGCGCTTCTTCTCCGATGCGTCACGCAGACGCAGATGGAGCACCGGAAGTTCTTCCTTCAGATCGGGACCGAGGACGATGACCGTGGCGGCATTGGCCGCGTCGTCGATCGTTGCCTGCGGATAGGCGAACACCGATGACGGAAGTCCGTCCCCGAGTTGCGCGTCGACGAGCGAAGTCCCGAGAGCCCGGGCGAGGCGCGACCAGGCGAAGGCGTCTTCGTTGGTCCCTCGGGCACCCCCGAGAATTGCCACGCTGTCGGCGCCACCGTCACGGACAGCCCCCGCCATGATCGATGCGGTGACACGCAAGGCCGAAGCCCAGTCGGTCTCGACGAACGAGCCGTCCCGCTTCACGAGCGGCTGCTCGAGGCGCGCATCGGATGCCACCGCCTCGAAGTTGAAACGACCCTTGTCGCAGAGCCAACTCCAGTTGACCGGATCGCTGTCGACACCCTGGTACCGCAAGAGTTGATCGCGGCTCGACTCGACGGTGATGCGGCAGCCGACCGAACACGTGGTGCACGTGCTCTCGACCTTCTCGAGATCCCACGGACGGGCCTTGAATCGGTAAGGCTTAGCCGTGAGCGCACCGACGGGGCAGATCTGCACGGTGTTGCCCGAGAAGTAACTGCTGAACGGCTCGTCAGGGAAGGTGAGCACCTGGGTGTTGTTGCCGCGTGACGTGAAGTGGATGAGCGCGTCGCCGGCGACTTCGTCAGCGAAGCGTGTGCAGCGGTCGCACAGGATGCACCGCTCGCGGTCGAGGAGAACGATGTCCGAGATCGGAATCGGCTTCTCGTAGTGGCGCTTCTCTTCGACGAATCGGCTCTCCCCCGGACCATGGCTGAACGCCTGATCCTGAAGCGGACACTCGCCGCCCTTGTCGCAGACCGGACAATCGAGCGGGTGGTTGGCGAGCAGCAGTTCGAGAATGCCCTCGTGCGCGCGCTTCACCTGTGGGGTGTCGGTACGCACCACTTGGCCGTCGGCAACCGGCGTCATGCACGACACGACCATCATCGGACCACGCGGGCCTTCGACCTCGACGAGGCACTGCCGGCACATACCGACCGGACTCATTCGCGGGTGATAGCAGAAGCGCGGGATGTAATCACCGCTCCGATCGGCGGCCGCGATGATGAGTTCGCCCTTGCGCGCCTCGACCGCACGACCGTTGATAGTGAGCGTGACGGCGTTGGGATCGACGGGCTTCTGATTCTCGTCGCCCGACACGGCGTTCTCGGTAGCGGTCATGACACCGACCCCGACACGGGAATACGCGTGCGCTTGGTGACTCGCGCCTCGAACTCGCTGCGGAAGAGCGTGAGAGCCGAATGCACTGGCGCGTACGCCGACGGACCGACGAAGCAGATCGTGTTCATGCGATACGGGAACGGCACGGCCGACAGCCCGAGCTCGGTGCTCGCCGCGTGCGGGAATGCGCCCGGGCAGATGGACTCGCCGACTTCGAGCAATTGATCGAGATCGGCGTCGGTGCCCTTGCCATCGACGATGCGCGACAGGATCCGCTCGAGCCACGTGCCGCCTTCGCGACATGGTGTGCACTTGCCACACGATTCGTGCGCGTAGAAGCGCGTGAGGGTGAGGGCGGCACGCGGAATGTCGGTGGTGTGATCCATCACCATCACCGCCCCCGAGCCAAGCATCGACCCGGCTGGCCCGACCTGACTCGCCTCGAACGGGAGATCGAGTTGCTCGGGTGTGAACCACGGGGCCGAGCCCCCGCCGGGCACGAACGCCTTGAGTTGATTGCCGTTGCGGATGCCTTGGCAGAACTCGTCGCCGTACAGAAGATCGCGGAAGGTGGTCGTGCCGTTGATGATCTCGTACACGCCGGGACGATTCACGTGTCCGGACACCGCGACCATGCGCGTACCGGGCGACGTCTTGGTTCCGATCGCGGTGTACGCCTCGGCTCCGTTCACGAGGAGCCACGGCAGATTGGCGAGAGTCTCGACGTTGTTGACGATGGTCGGCTGACCGTAGAGCCCGATCGCCGCTGGGAAGTACGGCGGCTTGAGTCGCGGCATACCGCGGTTGCCCTCGAGGCTCTCGATGAGCGCAGTCTCCTCGCCGACCACGTAAGCACCGGCACCCCAGTGCAGAACGATGTCGACCGAGAAGCGGCTACCCATGATGTTCTTGCCGACGTAGCCCGCGGCGTAGGCCTCGTTGAGTGCGGTGGCGACGCGCTCTTGAGCAACGGCCATTTCTCCGCGGATGTAGAGGAAGCACTGCGACAGTCCGGCGGCGTAACACGCGATCAGACATCCTTCGATGAGCTGATGCGGATCGCGCTCCATGAGCAAGCGGTCCTTGTACGTGCCGGGCTCGCTCTCGTCGCCGTTGACCACCAAGTAGCGGGGCCACTTGCCCTGCGGGGTGAGACCCCACTTGGTTCCGGCCGGGAAGCCGGCACCACCACGACCGAGCACCGTGGCGTTCTTGACTTCGTCGTGAACATCGGTGGGCGCGCGACCCAGGGCCTTCTTCAGACCTTGGTAGCCGCCCGTCGCGAGGTAACGCTCGAGAGTGAACGAGTCGTCGTACTGGAATCGTGAGGTGACGATCTGCGGACGATCACCAGCGATGAATCCGGGTGCGTGCGGATAGGAGGTCACAACGCCGCCTTTCCGTCGAACCACACGGGAGAGTCGGTCACGTCTTCGGGAGCGACCGCACCCACACCACGGTCAGCGGGAATGCGCTGGCGCACCTTGGCCACCGTGCCGTGAGGAGGGATCTCGGAGTCGAGACGCCCGGAGCGCAGATCGTCGATCAATTGATCGAACGACTCGTTGGTGACGCGAAAGCGATAGCGGTAGTTGACCTGCAGGCACGGCGCCTCGGTGCAGGCGGCCTGGCACTCGGCTCGCTCGAGGGTGATGAGACCGTCGTCGGTCGTGCCACCCAACTTCACGTCGAGCGCGTGCTCGGCGTGGTGGATGAGATCGTCAGCCCCCATCAGGGCGCACGACATCGTGCCGCAGATGTTCACGAGGTACTTGCCGACCGGCTCGAACTTGAACATCTCGTAGAACGACGCGGTTCCGAACACTTCGGCCGAGGTCGCACCAACCAGTTCGCCGATGTGCACCATCGCGTCGTTGGAGACGAAACCGTCCTGCTGCTGGGCGAGGTGAAGGAGAGGAATGGTCGCCGAACGGGGACGCGGATACCGCGCGATGATCTCGCGCGCCAAGCGGACATTTTCTTCGGTCAAGCGGGCCATCAGCGATCGACGTCTCCGAGAACGGGGTCGACCGACGATATGACGGCGACCGCATCGGCCACCAAACCACCACGCATCATGTGCGGGAGGGCCTGGATGTTGACGAAGCTCGGGGCGCGCATGTGGATGCGGTACGGCTTGGGGCCGCCGTCGCTGACGATGTAGCAACCGATCTCCCCTCGTGCGCTCTCGATCCCGACGTAGACCTCGCCCTCGGGGACCTTGAATCCCTCGGTGAAGATCTTGAAGTGGTGGATCAGGGCCTCCATCGACTCGTCGATGCGGCCGCGCGGAGGCGGGGTGACCTTCTTGTTCTGGATCCGATAGTCACCCGACGGCATGCGGTCGAGGATCTGGCGGACGATCTTCATCGACTCGCGGACTTCGTTCAAGCGAATCGCGTAGCGGTCGAAGGCGTCGCCGTACGAGCCGACGATGACGTCGAACTCCATCTCGTCGTAGTGCATGTACGGCATGTCACGACGCAGATCCCAGGGGATTCCGGTCGAGCGCAGAATGGGTCCGCTCGTTCCGAGAGCGAGGGCTTCACTCGCGGTGATGACACCGACTCCCTGCAGACGCTCGCGCCAGATGGGCTGGTTGGTCATGAGGATGTCGTATTCCTCGAGACGTGACGGGAGCATGTCGAGGATCTCGAGCACGTCGTCACGCCAGCCGGGCGGGAGGTCGGCCGCGAGTCCGCCGGGCCGGATGAAGTTGTGGTTCATCCGCAATCCGGTGACCTTCTGGAAGAAACGAAGGACTTCTTCGCGCTCGCGCCAGCCGTACAGCATCATCGACACCGCACCGATGTCCATGCCATTGGTGGCGAGGAACAGCAAGTGGCTGCTGATGCGGTTCAACTCGGAAAGGAGCATGCGCATCCAGACGGCGCGCTCGGGGATCTCGTCTTCGATGCCGAGAAGTTTCTCGACGGCCATCGAGAAGACGAGTTCGTTGTTGAGCGGACTCAGATAATCCATACGAGTGACGTTGGTGCCACCCTGGAGGTAGGTGAGTTCCTCGCCGGTTTTCTCCATGCCGGTGTGCAGGTAGCCGATGATCGGCTTGCACCGCAGAACGGTCTCACCCTGTAGTTCGAGCATGAGTCGCAACACACCGTGAGTGCTCGGGTGCTGCGGACCCATGTTGATGATCATCGTTTGGTCTTCGTCGGTGTCGACCGGCAGTTGACCGAGTTGCGAGGCTTCGGCTTCGCTCATGCGAAGAACCGCGCCGACTTCGCGCATGAGTTCCTTGGCCCCGATCTCGCTGCGGGGCTTCATCTCCTGTCCGCCTTCGCTCGTCTGGCGGATGTTCTCGACGGCGGTCACGAGTTGGCTCCCTTGAACTGCACGGGAATGCGACCGACCGCATAGTCCTTGCGAAGCGGATAGCCATCCCAGTCCTCGGGCATCAGGATGCGGGTGAGATCGGGATGACCCTCGAAGCGAATACCGAACATGTCGAAGGCTTCGCGTTCCATCGCCTCGGTTCCGGGCCACAGATCGAAGGCCGACGCGATCGAGGGGTCGGCCTCAGGAACCTGGACGCGGATGCGCAGACGCTCCTTGGAGGCGATGGCGATCAGGTTCACGACCACTTCGAACCGCTCGGCCACGACACCCTCGGGGAGTTCGCGACCCGGATGGGTGAGGAAGTCGACCGCGGTGAGGTCGGTGCACATCGTGAAGCCGTCGTCGAGCAACTTCTTGAGGAGCGCGACGTAGTTCTGGCGCGACGGATGAACGACCTTCTGGCCGCGCGACCAGGACACCGGTGAACCGTGCAACGACTCGCCGTCTGTCATGCCGAGACTCCCTGACGCGTAGGCGTCAACGAGACCGGCTGGGTGGCCGGGATCTCGGTGATGTGGATGTTCGCACCGGCCCCCGACTCGCTGCGACGGCGCATGATCTCACCGTCTTCGATCTTCTGGTGCAAGGTCTCGATCGCGTGAATGAGCGTCTCGGGCGTGGGAGGGCAACCCGGTGCGTACACGTCGACCGGCACGACCTGGTCGACACCCTGGACGATCGCGTAGTTGTTGAACATTCCACCGC
>CAYNKE010000047.1:0-13948 GCA_964397715.1 uncultured Bifidobacterium sp.
AGAACACGTACCGGCACATCAACATCGCGCTCGTGAACGAGATGGCGGTGTTCTCGCATGCCCTCGGTGTCGACTTGTGGGAGGCGATCGACGCCGCACGAACCAAGCCGTTCGGTTTCGCGCCGTTCTATCCCGGTCCGGGTGTGGGGGGCCATTGCATTCCCATCGACCCGAACTACCTGTCGAGTCATCTGAAGTCGATCGGCCGCGAGTTCCGTTTTGTCGAACTGGCTCAGGAAATCAGCGGCAGGATGCCGGAGTACGTCGCCTCACGAGTCGTCTCGATGCTCGAGACCCGCGGTGTCACGGTTGACGGCGCTCGGGTCGTTCTGCTCGGTCTCACCTACAAGCCCGACATCGCCGACGACCGCGAGACCCCGGCGCGCGCAGTGGTCCGCGAGTTACGGATGCACGGCGTGAGTGTGTCGGGCCACGATCCGCACCTTTCGTCTTTCGTCGTCGATGGTTCCGTGCTTCCGATGCACGTAGATCTCTCCTTGGCCCTGAGCAGTTGCGACGTCGCGGTGCTTCTCCAAGCACATGGCGTGTACGACCTCGAAGCGATTCAACAGGCTGCTCCACTCGTGTTCGACACTCGAGGCAAGATGCGCGGCACCAACGTCGAGCGGCTCTAGTCGTGCACGTCGTCGCCGTCACCTGTTCGCATCGCGGCGACGACGCACGCATCGTTCACCGTCAGGCCCGGGTGTTGCTCGAACAGGGTCATCGTGTGACTCTCGTGTCTTCCGACCCGGGGGAGGAGGCTCGCCGCCTCGACCCGCATGGGCTGGAGCGCGTCGTCGTCCCGCGCGCCGCCGGTCGTCGGCGAGTGGCTTCGTGGTGGGCGGTGCGACGAGCACTGGCCCCGCTACGCGTGTCGGCTGATGTGATTCTCGTTCACGACCCCGAACTCGTGCCGGTCGTCTTCTCGGCGCGACGAGGACGTTCCGTGTACGTGTGGGACGTGCACGAGGACTTCGTCGCCATGGCTCATGACACGGTGTGGATGCCTGCGCCTCTGCGGTCGACGCTGTCGCTGTTCGTGCGGCTCATCGAGTGGTACGCGAAGAAGCGAAGCCACATCGTGATCGCAGAGGACGGTTATGCGCGTCGATTCCGAGGAGCACCCGTGGTGCCCAACACCACGTGGGTCGCCGATTCACCCGCGCCTCTCGACACCGAGCCTCGCGCCGTGTACGTGGGTCGTGTGTCGTTCGATCGCGGGGTGCGCGAACTCATCGGTCTTGGCGAAGAGTTGACACGACGTGGTGGGCCGCGCGTGGTCGTGGTCGGGGCGGCCGACGCCGAGTGCGAGACCCTGATCGCCGACGCACATCGGCAAGGAGTGGTCGACTGGCGAGGGCCAGTTTCGAATCCGGAGGCCATGGGTGTCGTGCGCGGCGCGTTGGTTGGTTTGTCGCTGCTGCACGAGATCCCCAACTACGTGGTGTCGCGGCCCACCAAGGTGATCGAATACCTTGCCGCGGGAACCCCCGTTGTCACCACACCACTTCCACTCGCCGCGCTGATGGTTGCCGACTCCGGTGCCGGTGCTGCGACACGTGAATGGAGCGGGCCCGAACTCGTGAGCGAAGTCGCCGACTGTGTGATGGCGTACGCCTCGTCACCACAACGGCGCGCGGCTGAAGGTGAGGCCGGCTGGCGTTTCGTGAGAGACAACTGGAGTTGGAACGCCGACGGCCCGCGCTTCGTGCGGGTTCTGGAGGACTTCGTCAGCGCTTCTCGTTGATGGTTCCGTCAGACAACACGAGAACGCGATCGCACACCGCAAGTGTGCTCTCGCGATGAGACACCACGATCACGGTGGTGCTACCTCGCAGACGATTCAGCATTTCGGTGATCACCTCTTCGGACTCGGAGTCGAGCGACGACGTGGGCTCGTCCATCACGATCACCGCCGGAGCGGTGGCCAGGGCGCGGGCGATCGCGAGGCGCTGACGCTGTCCACCGGAGAACTGGCGACCAGCGGCACCGAGATCGGTGTCGACGCCGTTCGGGAAGCGGTCGGCGTCGAGAGCGAGATTGGCCTGAGCGAGTGCCCGCGAGACGTCGTCGCCGCTGAGGTCGTCGCGCCAGAAGCGCACGTTGTCGGCAATGGATCCGTCGAGAAGGCGAGTCTCTTGCGGAACATAGGCCACGAGTGATGACCAAGCCGCGGGGGCCACGTTTCGCAGGTCGGCACCGTCGACGAGAATCGACCCGCTCGACGGATGGATCAGACCGAGAACGAGCTGTACGAGAGTTGTCTTGCCGGCCCCTGACGCACCGCTCAGCCCGATGATTTCCCCACGAGCGAGTGATGTGGAGACGTTGCGGAGGACGGGCTCGTGACCGGGGTAGGCGAACGAAACGTTGCGCAGTTCGAGCGTGGACACCGCCGAGGGGCGATCACTTCCGCGAGCGTCGGTCGAACGATCGAACTCGTCGAGGCGGTCGATCAGGTGACGGGTTGCGGGCGCAATCTGTCCGAGCGCGCTCGCTCCGTGCTGCAGTTGCTGGCCGTAGTTGAGCGACCTCAGCATGATGAGCATGACCGCGCCGGTTGCGTCGAGGTCGTCCGACCCGAGACGGTGCAGAACGAGCACCGCTCCGAGGATCGCGGCGTAAGCGAGTGTCGTGTACGCCGGCGCGACGAGATCGCGAACGAGAGCGACGCCGCGCTGCGACTCGCCTTCGGCCCGAATGATCCGATCGAGGGAGCGCGTCGCGGGTTCGGTCACGCCGAGCGAGTTGATCTCGAGGCTGAGGTCGGCGATTTCCGACACCTTGGCGGCGAACACCGCTTGCTGTTCGAGCGCCTTCGCGGCCCGACTCTTCACCGCGCGGCGAACCGGCCAGAGAACACTGGCGAGGAGGACCACCACGGCGGTAACGACGACGGCGGTGAGCGGTTGAATCACGAAAGCAACCACGAGGAGAGCGAGTAGGCCGAGTGCTCCGACGAGCGCCTGCACCAATTGGTACAAGAGGCTCACGATCGACGCCGGGAACTGAACGACGAGATGTTGGAGAGCACCGCGCTGTTGACGAGCCTGGGTCGGCCACGACGCTGTCATGAAGGAGTGACCGAGTCGATGGCGAAGCGCGACGGTGAGTCGGTGGAAGAGGCTCGTCTGCATACGAACCGCGGCCACGGCAAGCACGAGTCGGCCAGCCAGCAGGACGCCGGCCAATCCGGCGGCCTCGCCGATCGTGAGCGTCGACTCGACGATGTCGAACGTCGACTCGTCGGCAGCCACCGCGAGAATTGCGCGGGTCACGAGCACGAGGAAGCCGGCCTCCAACAAGCCGGCGGCGAACGACGAGAGTGCGACTGCTCCGATTCGCAGGCGGTACGGGCGGATCAGACTTGCGACGGCTCGGCGAGTGCTCGACCCAGAGATGTCAGAGCCGTTCGACATGCCCGACAGAGGCTACCGAGGCGGTGCCGTGCGGGTCGTGCGTCGCTCACCCACGAGGAATCCGAGTGCCCACGCCATGTGCATGGTCGGAAAGACTGCGGCGAGCGTTGCGATTCGCCGCGGCGAGCGGCCGAGTCCGACCGAGAGCACGATCACGCCCGCGACGTAGGCGCCTGGGGCCAAGAGCGCGATCGGCATCCAGGGCGAGACGATCAGGGCGGCGACGATCGACATCAGAACGATCGGGGGAGCCACCTGACGTGGTTGCACCGAATTGGGGTGCAACTGCACGACCCGTCGCTTCCAGGCGCCGTATTGGAAGAACTGACGTCGAACGGCGCGGAACGACGATCGCGGCACGTAGTCGACCACCAGGGCTGGGTCGAACCAGACGACGCGCCCCGACTGGCGAAGGCGGATGTTGAGTTCGTAGTCCTCGTTGCCGACGACCGATTCGTCGAAGAGACCCACTGCTTCGATCGCGGCGCGATCGAACACTCCCAAGAACACGGTGTCGACCGGCCCCTCGCTGCCCCCGGTGCGGTAACGAGCACCTCCCATTCCGAACGGTGAGGCGAGCGCGACAGCAACAGCCTTTTCGAACTCGCTGTGTCCGACCGCCCGCTGCACACCCCCGACGTTGGCGGCACTCGTTCGCAACAGCGTCTCGACAGCCCGTGAGATGTAACCAGTGGGAAGTGACGAATGCGCGTCGACTCGCACGACCAGTGAACCCTGCGTCGAGCGGATGGCCGAGTTGAGTCCGCTGCTGCGACCCCCCGTCGGATTCGCAACGGTTCGCACCCGCGAGTCGGAGGCGACGAGTCGCTGCGCGATCTCGTCGGTGCCGTCGGTGGACGGGCCGAGCGCCAGGCAGATGTCGAGCGATCCGGGGTAGTTCTGCGCGAGAACCGACTGAACGGCGGCCTCGAGATGTTCTTGCTCGTTCAGCACCGGCATCACCACCGACACGGACGGCCATGTGGGGTCAGACACGGCGCGCGAGCACCACCCAGACGGTGCGCAGCA
This sequence comes from uncultured Bifidobacterium sp., assembly GCA_964397715.1. Lineage (GTDB taxonomy): Bacteria > Actinomycetota > Acidimicrobiia > Acidimicrobiales > Ilumatobacteraceae > Casp-actino8. The sequence continues at coordinate 4,452 of CAYNKE010000047.1, forward strand.
GGATTTGCACGTCGAGTGCCAGCGACCAGTTCACCAGGTACTGCAGGTCGTGTCCCACCTTGAACGCCGCGTCGGTGTCGTAGCGGCCTTGCACCTGAGCGAGACCGGTGAGGCCAGGACGCAATTCGTGGCGGCGCTCGAAGCCGGGAACTGCGGCGGAAATCTCCGCGATGAACTCCGGCCGCTCGGGTCGTGGCCCGACCAGTGACATGTCGCCTGTGAGCACGTTCCAGAGTTGAGGGAGTTCGTCGGCTCGGGTTGCACGCATCCACGCCAAGCCCGCGACCACACGCGGATCGCCTTCATGTGAGCGCATCGCGCCCTGGTTTTCGGCGTCGACGCGCATCGTACGGAACTTCACCAGGCTGAAGACTTTTCCACCACGACCGATTCGGTCCTGTCGGTAGATGACCGGTGCACCAGCGCGAAGTCTGACGTACACGGCAAGGAGCGCGATGGCAATCAGGGCGATGGGCGCCAACGCCAGCAAGAGCGCCAGGTCGAAACCGCGCTTCAACTTCGTTTTGTGCGACGGAAGAGAATGCAGTCGTAGACGGACGAAAGGCATGCCGGCAACTTCGCGAACCGACTGCAGGCCGAGCATGGTTTCCTGCGCGCCCACTCGTTGAAGGAAGCCGACTCCTTCGTGTTCGAGCGACGTGATCGGCTCGGGGAACACGCGTCCGAACGCATCGACGTCGAGGAGTAGGACATCGGTTGCGTGATGAGCGCGCACCGCGGCCGCCAATTGATCGGTGGAGTTGATGGTGGCCACGACCTCGGCGGCACGGTCGCTCTGGGCCAGATGTGTGGTCACGTTCGCGATGTCGTCGGGTCGACCCACCAGCACCACGCGCGGTGGCCCCTGCCAACGAACGCCGAACCTGCGACTGAAGTGGCGACTGGCCACCAACACGAGCGAGCCGAGCACGAACAGCACAGCCAGGTTGAGTCGGGGCATCAAGTAGCGATCGAGAACCACGAAGGCCACGCCGTCGACTCCGATGCCGATGGCCATGGCCAGAACGACGCGTGGTAGCCACGGACGCTGGCCGAGCCGTGGCTCGCGTTCGTACAGACCGGTGAAGTAGTTGACCACCACGTGAATGGCGTTGGCGATGCCGAATCCGACCCAGTAGTGGCTGAGGGGATACGTGGGCCAGTCGGTTCCGAAGCGCACCAGATTGACCAACACCATGAGCGCGTACAGAGCCAGCGCGTCCAGAACGAAGAGCACCCGGAAACCTCGTCGCCACAGAGGGACGAGTCGAGGGGCGACGCGTTGGCCCAGCCACTGGGTGCCGCGCGTGACGTCGCGCGACTGGTCGGCCTCGGTTCGCGGAGTCATGGTTGAACCCAACGGTACTCCGCGCCGATGGGCCCGAGCCGGGGACCGATCGTGTGCGACGCTGGAGGCGGATGTTGGGGTCACGATCCGAATCGTCGCGGCGGGCGGAGATCGCGGTGTGGTGCGCACTGGTGGTGTTGCTCCTCGCCGGGATGCGTGGCCTGGTGTATCGGGTCCGCTTGCAGTTCGGTGACGTCACGGGGAGTTTCCTCGACGATCGCCCCACGCAGGTCGTCTTCCACGCCCTCTACGTCGTTGCTCTCGCGGTCGGGTTGGGCACAGGCCGGATTCGAATCCCGGGGCGGGTCGTTGTTCCTCTCGTGGCGTTGAGTACGACCCTCATCGCGTCGACGGCCTGGTCGATCGATCGAGGGAGAACGCTCAATCAATCGCTGTTGTTCGCCTCGGGAACCCTTGCCGTGGCGATCTTGTCGTCACGTCTGCAGCCGATTCGGCTGCTGACGGGGGTCGTCGCGGCGTGCTCCATCGCTGTGGTGGCGAGTGTCTTCGCCCGGGCGCTCGACTGGAAGTTCTCGGTCGATCGTCACGGGCGACTCACAGGAGTCTTCTACAACCGAAACTCGCTCGGTGCCGTTGCGGTGATGCTGGTGGTGGCATCAGCGTCGTGGTGGTGGTTGGAGCGGTCGCGTCCGAGCGTGCGGTGGTTCGGACCGTTCCTGGTCGCCAGTGGTCTCGTCGTCTGGTGGCGGAGCGGTTCGGCCACGTCGATGATCGCCGCGGTCGCCGGGCTTGCCGCGGGGGCGTGGGTGGTGGGTCGACCACGAGTGCCATCCCGGTGGAGACGTACGTACAGCACGGTGCCGGCGGTGGTCGTGATCGCATCGATCGCCGCGTTCGCGTGGCGGGACACCTTGGCCGGGTGGATCGGTCGTGATGCGACCTTCACGGGTCGAACGAGCACGTGGGATCTCCTCATCGACACGTGGCAACGCAGACCGCTCGTCGGGTTCGGGTACTTCGCTGGCTGGTTCGATCCGGCTCTACGTGTTGCCCTGAAGGACATCGGTTACAACCACTGGGAGGCGCACAACGGGTATCTCGAGGTGTTGCTCGGAGCCGGGCTCATCGGTGTTGCCGTCCTGGTCTGGTTCCTGGTGGCGGTCGGCCGAGTCCTGAAATCGCGGCTCGACTCCGTGTGGTCTCCGTGGTGGGTGGCCGCCGTGGTGTTCGCGTTGGTCTCGAACATCGGCGAGACGAACATCGGCCCCAACCGCTTCGTGTGGTTCGTGTTGGTGTCTGCGGTGATGTCTGCGGCGGGGTCATCGCCTGATCGTTCGGCACGCGCTGACTAGGGTCGCAACGTGCGTCGGCGTTGGCTCTCGATGATGGCCGTGTTGCTGCCGTTGTGCACGGCGTGGGCCCTCACCAATCCGATGTTCGCCTCACCCGACGAACCGGCTCACATCGCTCGGGCACAGGGATTTTCCCGCTTCGATTTCACGCCTCCCTACGAGACCGACGGGCTACCCATGAACGCGCCCGAGTGTTATCGCTTCATCGCGAACGTGACGGCCGATTGCGCCGATCTCACCTGGGGGGCCGATGGCACCGAAGTGGAGACGAAGACTCGTGACTATCCGCCGTTGTTTCACGCGGTCGCGGCAGTTCCCGCGGTGTTCGTGAGCGGCCTGGGCGGCGCGTACGTGATGCGGCTGTGGATGGCACTCGTGTGTTGTGCATTGTTGGCGTGGGCTGGTGCGCTGCTCGTTCGCCCCGGCCAGGGTGCGTGGCCAGTGGTCGGATTCGCGGTGGCGCTCACGCCCATGTCGATGTTCGTGTCGTCGACAGTGAATCCGTCGGGAATCACGTTGTCTTTGTCGATGCTCGTGGTGGCCGGAGCAGTCGCGCGTTGGGTCTACGGCGATGGCGCACGCAACGCCATCGCCGCCATGGCGGTTGGCGTACCGTCTCTCTTCTTGGTGCGGCGAGACAGTGCGCTGTGGGTGCTGATCCTCGCCGTGTCTCTGCTGCCCTTGGCACTGTCCGGTTCGCAGGTTCGAGCGCGACTGCGCGCCGTCGATCCACGCTCGTGGTCGACACGAGGTCGCGTGATCGGGCTCGGCATCGTGGTCGCAGCGGTGGTGTCGGTGCTGATGTGGATCGGGCCGATCATTCACAGGTTGGTGACCACCGGCGAGGTGCAAGGCAACGGCTCGCGATGGCAGGGATTGGGGTCGATGCGCTTGTACCTCGATCACATGATCGGAACGTTCGGCTGGATCGACACTTTCATCGGTCGTACCGCGTTCTTGGTCGCGGCGGCAGTGTGCGTGGTGGTGATCGGTTTGGGGTTCGTCGCGGGCCGCGGGCGTTTGGTGTTGGCTGAGGGAGTTGCGCTCGTGGCGTTGTTCGCCACGCCAGTGGTGTTCGGGATGTTCATCTTCCCCTACTTCCAGGGTCGTTACATGCTGCCGATCTGGGTGATCGTTGCCGTGACCGCGTCGGTGGCCATCTCGACGGGAGGGTCGGCTCGGTTCGCGCAGTCCGCGTTGCCTGTCGCGCTACTCGTCGTGTGGGGAGGCATGCACGTGTGGTCGCTGCTTCAGAACCTGCGGCGGTATGCCGTCGGTTACCGAGGTACGTGGTGGTTCACCTCGAATGCACCGTGGGAGCCGCCGATGATGTCGAATCGCGTGGCGGTGCTGTTCATCGCCGTGGCGTCGGCCCTCTCAGCCGTTGCTCTCGCCTACGTGGTCGGTCAGACTTCTTCGGCCAAGCGGCGATCGAGTCGGCGGAAGATCCACCAACCGATCGAGAGCCCGCCGGCCGCGTAGAGCGCGAGGAACCCGAGGCTCGACCACTCGGGCCAACGAGCGTGGTACAGGCAGTCGCGGAAGATCTCGGCCACGAGCTTGAGTGGGTTCGCATTGAGGATCGGCTGGCTCCAGTCCGGGGCCTCGCGGTCGATGAGGGCCGGGTCGTACACGATGGGCGTGGCGAAGAACCACACTTGGAGCAGGATTCCCCACAGGTACGCGAGGTCGCGGAAGTACACGGCGAGAGCGCTGAGGGCGAGGGCGAGGCCCGCGGCGAAGAGACCGAGCAGAACCCCCGCAACGAGCATGACGGGAACGTACGCGTAGAGCGGGCTGCCGACGATCGCGAGGATCACGCAGAGCAGTGCGATCTCGATCGCGAATTGCACGGTCGCGTGCAACACGTTCGAGAACACCAGGATTTCGCGCGGAAAGGCCACCCGGCGGACCAGACCCGAGTTGGCCGACATCGAACCGAGACCCATGTTGTTGATGTTGGCGAAGTAGTTCCAGGGCAGAAGAGCGCACAACAAGAACCAGGCGAAACCCTCCACCGGGCTGTTGAAACCGCGGGGCGCTTGCGCATTGAACAGCACGCCGAAGACGAAGAAGTAGATGGCCACGTTGGCCAGTGGGTTGAGCATCGACCAGGCCCAGCCCAACACCGAGCGCCGATACTTGGTGCGCAACTCGCGAAGGGTGAGGTTCCAGAGCATCTCGCGCGAGGCGAAGACTCGGGTCACCGGGTTCATGGCGGTCAAACCTAGTTCCCATCGGTAAGACTGGACGGGCAATGAATCAGGCCGTGGTCGTCAGTGACGTGTGGAAGAGCTTCCGGCTCTACCACGAGCGCAATCAGTACTTGAAGGCCGCCGTGCTTCGCGGCCGGCGCGCGCGGTACGAAGAATTCTGGGCGCTCAAGGGTGTTTCGTTCGAAGTTCCGCAGGGCGCCACGTTCGGGGTGATCGGTTCGAACGGATCGGGCAAGAGCACCTTGCTCAAGTGCCTCACCGGCATTCTCTATCCCGAGAAGGGATCGGTGGAGATCAGCGGGCGGGTGTCGGCCCTTCTCGAACTCGGTGCGGGTTTCCATCCCGAGTTGTCGGGGCGCGAGAACGTGTTTCTGAACGGCGCCATCCTCGGTCTCACCAAGAAGGAGATCGAGAGAAAGTTCGACGACATCGTCGACTTCGCCGGCCTGCACGACTTCATCGACACGCCCGTCAAGAACTACTCGTCGGGCATGTTCGTGAGGTTGGGTTTCGCGGTGGCGGCTCACGTCGAACCCGAGGTTCTTCTGATCGACGAGGTCTTGTCGGTGGGTGACGAGTCGTTCCAACGTCGGTGTGCCGAGAAGATCGATCAGTTCCGACGCGAGGGTCGCACCATCGTGTTCGTGAGCCACGGACTAGCGCAGGTGGCGCAGTTGTGCGAGACCGTGGCCTGGATCGACAAGGGCAATCTGCAGATGGTGGGCAAGGCCGACGAGGTGATCGCTCGCTATCTCGGCGAGTCGTTGCCAGTCGTCTCGGCGACGCAAGAGCGCGGAACTCGATTCGGCACGGGGGAGGCGCAGGTCGTGGCGGTCACGCTGCTCGACGCCGATGGTGCACCCACCGAGCAACCCACCACGCTCGATCCACTCACGATCGCCATCGACATCACGTCACATCAGCCACTGCAAGACTTGGTCATTCAGGTCAACATCGATTCCGATCACGGACACATGATGTGGGGCACCACGTCTCGGCGTTGCGGCCAGGCTCTCAGTTTGGTGGATGGTCCGGCCCGGGTGGAGGTGCACGTTCCGTCGCTGCCGTTACTGGAAGGTCGCTATCACTTGTCGGTGGGCATCACTGATTCGCCCGAGACACACATGTTCGATCGTTGGGAGCGTCGCGTGTGCTTCGACGTTCGTCAGTTGCGTGCGTACGACATGGGCGCCGTGCACATCCCGGTGACGTGGAACATCACGGGCACGCGCAACATCGTGCAACGCGGCTAGCGCAGCTTGTGGCAGTGCCAAGTGGCGAAGTGATAGGGCGGGAGGAAGCCGAACGAGTGTGACTGCTGGGTGGTGCAGGCCGCAGCGACATCTCGATCGACATCGAGGCTTCGGCGGGCAGCCGCGACGATGTCTTCCACGTCGAATCCGTCGCCATTCGAGGTCGGTGGCTCGATGCGACCTGCGAGCATCTCGCGCCATTCTTCGGTGACGAGCACTTTGGTCGTGAATCCGGCTTCGCGCAGGCGGAACGTGAGATCCCACCCGAAACGAAAGAACACCGGAGTGTTGTCGGCATGGAATTCGGGCTCGCTCGGAACCGAGGTCGTGCCGACGAGGAGTGGTACCTGAAGGAACATGTGGCCGCCAGGAGCGAGCATGCGGTGAATCTCGGCGAGGGCCTTGTCGGTGTCGGGAACGTGCTCGAGAACGTGTGGCGTGAGGAGAACGTCGATCGACGAATCGGGGAGCGCGATGTTCTGGAGATCGATCTGGATGTCGCCCTCGTGAGCCGACAGGTCGAAATCGCTCGCCGTGTAGCGGAAGTGTCGACGCATCATGACGCGGTATTCGTGGCCGAGTCGCGGGCTCGTTTCGAGGATGCGCAGGCCCCGGGGCTTCTTGACGGTCGCCGTAAAACAGTGCATCAAGAAGCGGTCGCGCGCGATGCTCCCGCATTGTGGACACTGGGCCATTTCCGAGTGATAGGGCCCGTCGAAGGCCGGGCCGGTCCAGTGGCAGATGTTGCAGGCGGCCGCACGGTCATCGACCGATGGATCGATCTTCCAGGGGCCTCGCCGAGCGTTCCACCAGTCGCCGGCGGGAGCGGCCAGGCCGAGTTTGCGGGCGAGGGGTCGTAGCGGTGCCTTGATGCTGTTCAGACTGATAGGTGACACCGACACACGTTCAGGTTAACGAAAACTGTCGTGTCGATGGCGGGAAGGCATTGCCGGAACACTCTTGGCACGACTGTTACTGTCGAGCGATCAGATGTCCAGTGAAATGATGACCGATCTTCCGCGAGTACGCGTGGTGATCTTGTCGTTCGATGGCGGGCAGATGACCATCGATTGCCTCGAATCTCTGATGCGCACCGAATGGCCCGCCGATCGCCTCGAGATCGTGATGGTCGACAACGGTTCGCTCGACAACATCACCCCGCGCGTTCGCTCAGAGTTTCCATCGGTGCGTGTTCTGGAACCCTTGGCCAATCTCGGATTCGCGGGTGGTTGCAATCTCGGCATGCTCGCTCCGGTCGAGAACGGATTCGAGCCCGACTTCATTGCCCTCGTGAACAACGACGCGACGGTGGCGCCGAACTGGCTCGCACCACTCGTCGAATCGATCGGACAGGCATCTGACATCGGTGCGGTCTCGGCCAAGATGGTGTTCGCGCCACGGTTCACCGGAATGGAGTTCACCGTCGAAGCACCGAGAGGTGCGGCGGCCGACGAACCACCCGGCGTGTGTATCGCGTCGGTGCACTTCGATGGGAAGCGCGACTACGACCGGTTCGCGACCGACGAAGGTGTGTACGCGTCGATGACGGTCGACGACGATTCGGGGCACGAAATACGCCGCTGGACCAAGCCGTCCGGTTGTCTGCGCGTGGCATGGGACTTGGACGCCGCGATCACACCCGTCACGGTGAGCCTGTTGCTGTACTCGTGGTCGAATCGTGACGTCGTGTTCACCACCGATCTTGGCGTGTTCCGATTCGCTGTCACGGGCGAACCGCGCTGGGTCGAGATACCTGTGGGCACCGATTCGTTCGACGTGATCAACAACGTGGGGTCCAACCTGTACGCCGGTGGCTTCGGTGGCGATCGTGGGTTCCTCGAGAGGGATCGCGGTCAGTACGAGGAGCCGGCCGAGGTGTTCGCCTGGTGCGGTGGTGCGGTCTTGCTTCGTCGCGAATATCTCGACTCGGTCGGAGTCTTCGACGAACGTTTCTTTCTCTACTACGAAGACACCGATCTGTCGTGGCGAGGCCGCCTACAGGGTTGGCGGTATGTGTACGAACCGCGATCGGTCGTTCGTCATCGCCATGCGCAGTCCAGTGGCGTGGGCTCGAAGATCTTCCGGTTCCATACCGAGCGCAACCGACTGTTGATGCTGGCGAAGTGCGCACCCGCGCGAGTGGCCATTCGGGCCGGACTCGGCGAAGTGAAGCGCAATCTGATCGTCCACTGGAAAGATCTCATCGCGAGGCCGCTCACGCTGCAGATGCCGTTGAAGACCATCGCGGGTGAGCGTCGTCACGTTCTGTTGTCGTATCTAAAGTTCTTGCCGGGAATGATCCGCGATCGCTGGATGATGGACCGTCGTGTGAGTCGACGTTCGCTCATGCGGTGGGAGGTCACCAAGTGAGTCGCATCGCCATCTACAACCTCTACTGGGCCACTTACGGGGGAGCCGAACAGGTGAGCGGAGCGTTCGCCGATTTCCTGCGCGAGGGCCACGAAGTCACGCTCCTCGGTCCCGAACCGATCGACCTCGACAAGTCGCGCGACCGTCTCGGGCTCGAATTGTCGGGCTGCGGCTATGAGCGGGTGATGAATGACGTGGAGGCGGGCGAGGCGAGTCTTGAATACGACGTCTTCATCAATGGCACGTATCGCAGCCAAGCGGTCAATCGAGCGCGACGGGGCATTTACTACGTGCACTTTCCGCAACCCCTCGACACGCCGCGTCAACGAGTGAACCAAACCGTGTCGCGGGCAGCGACCAAGGTGCTCGGTGCGGTTCCGCAAAGGCTGCGCTCATCATCGAAGTTCGCTCGGGTGCATCGTGGGTTCGAGCGACGCATCGTCGATGTTTCGTGGGTCGGTTCGTACACCGACTTCTTGTCGAACTCCGAGTACACCTCCCACTGGACACGAGAGATCTGGGGTGTGTCGAGCACGGTGGTGTACCCGGCCGTGCGGCCGGTGGTGCAGGCCGATTGGTTGCGCAAGAGTTCGACGATTGCGACACTCGGTCGCTTCTTCGATCCGATTCACGGGCACGGGAAGAAGCAACTCGATCTCGTGGAGGCGTTCTGCCTACTCGACGATGCTGGGCGTTCGCGTGTGGGTGAGGAGCAGTGGCGATTTGCTCTCGTTGGTGGCGCCGACGCACCCAATCGCGAGTACACGCTCGACGTGAAGCGAGCGGCACTTGGGCATCCGATCGACGTGCAGATCAATCAGCCCCGTTCGGTGGTCGAGCGAACGTTGGCTGAGGCGTCTATCTACTGGCACGGAACGGGCTTCGGCGAGCAGGTCGCCAAGCATCCCGAGCGATTCGAGCACTTCGGTATCGCGGTGGTGGAGGCCATGCTCGCTGGCTGCGTTCCGGTGGTCTTCGGTGAAGCCGGGCCGGCGGA
>CAYNKE010000048.1:0-13926 GCA_964397715.1 uncultured Bifidobacterium sp.
TCTTCAACGCCCACATCGACTTCTTCGAGGAGATCGCCAAGTACCGCGCCGCCCGCCGGATCTGGGCGCGCTGGATGAAGGAGCGCTACGGCGCGACCAACGAGCGGTCGATGCAGTTGCGCTTCCACACGCAGACGGCCGGCGTGTCGCTCACCGCGCAGCAACCCGAGGTCAACCTCATCCGCACCGCCATCGAGGCGCTGGCGGGAGTCCTGGGCGGGACGCAGTCGCTGCACACCAACTCGATGGACGAGGCGCTGGCCCTCCCCACCGAGAAGGCGGCTCGTCTCGCGCTCCGTACTCAGCAGGTCATCGCCTACGAGACCAACGTGGCCCACGTCGCTGATCCGCTCGGTGGTTCGCACTTCGTCGAAGCGCTCACCGACGAGATGGAACGCCGTGCCGAGGAGATCTTCGCGCACATCGACGACATGGGCCGCGGTTCGATGCTCGAAGGGTGCATCACCGGGATCGAAGAGAACTGGTTCCAGGGCCGCATCGCCGACTCGGCGTACGAACTCGAGCGGGCCTTCAACCGCGGTGAACGCATCATCGTCGGCGTGAACCGGTTCCTCGAAGGCAACGACGAGGACTCGCTCGACATTCTCAAGATCACCAACGAAGACGAGTCGAAGCAGCGTCAACGCCTCGGCCAGGTCAAGCGCGACCGGAACGAACCAGCCGTCCTCGACGCGCTCGACCGCCTCGCCAAGGACGCGGTCGACCCCGAGGTGAACCTCATGCCCGCCCTCATCGACGCCTCGAACGTGTTCGCGACGGTCGGCGAGATGATGACCACCATGGCCGGCGTGTTCGGTCGCCACGTCGAGGTGCCGACGATCTGATGGCTGCCATTCGCGTTCTCGTCGCCAAGGTCGGCCTCGACGGCCACGACCGTGGCGTGAAGGTCGTGGCTCGACTGCTGCGCGACGCCGGCCTCGAAGTCATCTACACCGGGCTCTTCCAGACTCCCGAGACCGTTGCCGCGGCTGCTGTCGACGAAGACGTCGACGTGATCGGTTTGTCGATGTTGTCGGGTGCTCACATGACGCTCGCGCCGTTGGTCGTTCAGGCGGTACGAGCGCGCAACTCCGACATTCCCGTCGTCGTGGGTGGAATCATCCCCAATCAAGACGCGGCCGAACTGATCGAGGCCGGTGTTGCGGCTGTTCTCGGACCGGGAGCACCCGCCGAGGAAGTCGTTCAGACCGTGATCACTGCAGCCCGTGGAGAGCACCGCCGTCAAGCGGTATAGCCACGCCGGTCACGAACTTGGCGTGCTCCGAGCACACGAACGCCGCGACATGGCCGAAGTCGTCGGGGTCCCCGAGTTTCCCGGCCGGCACCGACTTGGCCACGGCGTCGAGATCGCCGTAGAGGGACGAGAGTCGATCGGTCGCGTGCAGCCCAGGTTGCAATGAATTAACGGTGATGCCGTCACCAGCGACCTCGCGAGCGAGTGTCTTCAGAAAACCGGTGAGTCCGGCCCGGGCGGTGTTGGACAGGATCAGCCGATCGATCGGCTCGCGCACCGACGACGACGTGATGGCGAGGATGCGGCCCCACTTCTGAGCCTGCATGGCCGGAACGACCGCCTTGCACATCGCGACCGTGGCGACGAGGTTCAGGCGGAGTGCGCCGTCGTAGGCCTCGACCGGGGTGGATGCGAAGTTGCCCGGGGGAGGGCCGCCGGCGTTGGCGACGAGGATGTCGATGCCTCCGAGGATCTCGTTCGTGCGCGCCATGAGCGCATCGATCTGAGGAAGGTCGGAGACGTCGGAGACGACCGCGTGAACCGTGGCCTTCGAGGGAAACGTCGCCAGTGCTCGGTCGAGCTTCTCTTTCGATCGAGCGGCGATCACGACCGCCACGCCATCGGCGGCCAGGGCGCGCGCGGTGGAGAGGCCGAGACCGCTCGATGCTCCGGTGACGAGGGCCCGACGGCCGGCGATTCCGAGATCCATGTCAGTCGATCTCGTATTGGATGGATGCTCGCTCGGAGATGAAGTCGGCGGTGTGCGCGGCGATGAACGCCTTGTGGTCGGGATGATCGCGGTACACCAGGTAGTCGTCGAGGCTCGCGAAGTCGGCGACCACGCCGAAGTCGAACGTTCCCGGATTCACGCCCAGATTCTGTCCGAATCGGTAGTTCTTGATCTGAGGGATCTTGGCCGGGAGTTCGGCCAGGCCCCGCTTGGTGGACTCGACGTGATCGGCGCCGACGCCCTCCTTCCAACGGAACAGAACGACGTGGCGGATCATGAGCACCTCAGAAGTCGACGGACCAGACTGCCGGCGAGCCGGCCGCATCAGAGTAGACGACGACCAGCGTGCGACCGCCGTCCGTCCCGGTGCCCGACCATGTGGCCACCGGCTCGAGTGTGCAGTCGTAGTCGCCGGCGTCGTAGTCGTGGAGCGTGAGGTCGATCGCGCCCGGGTCGAATGCGAAAGGCAGCGCGCTCGTTCCGCCGATGAGCAGTCCCTCCTGGGACGAGTCGGAGGTGGTGAGGCAGAGCCCCGCACCCGGCGTCGAGGCGTTCATCGACGCCTTGGTGAGGTTGGTGACGGTCACGACGTGCTTGCCCGGAGTCGCATCCTTGACCGCGTTGCTCCACGAGTCGTCCTCAGAGTCGTACCAGTAGGTCGACGAAGTCGCCGCCCCTTCGGTGTCGGCGAACGACGAGTAGTCGGGGTGCACGACCACCAGACGGCGCGGACCGTAGGTGTCGTCCTCGCTCACATATTCACTCGCCAGGTTGACGTCGCTGAACGAATCGATCGTCTGCTCACCAGCCGGCACGACGAGGAGATATCCCGGCATCGGCGGATTGACGGTGATCGACTCGCCGACGGCCAATCCCTTGGCGATTTCGTACTCGTTCACGAAACCATTGGTGGTCGTGACGTAGACGTCGACCGGACCGTTGGTCGCATCGAGATTGACGACCTCGTACGCGACCGGACCCGGCTCGAAGTCACCGGCTCCTCCGTCGACATTGGTCGGAGCGGTGGCCGCCACCGCGTCGAGATCGAGGCCGCACTCGGAGAGGATGAAATCGTTCATCCGTTGCGCCGATTCGGCGATCGAGAGCCCGATCGCCATCATGTCGCCCATCATCGCTTCGGGGTCCGACGGATCGCTCTCGGTGATCATCGTCACCAGGCTCCCGTACGCCTTCACCACGTCCTTCACGTCGCCTCTGATCTCCTTGGGCGCCGAACTCGCGAGGTCGTCGAGCGACGCCTTGATGACGTCGAGTTGACCCTTCAGATCGTCGGGCTGCGTCGCGCCGTTGATGACCGAGTTGAGGCTCGCGAACTCGTTGGCCGCGGCGCAGAAGTCGCCTGAGCTCCCACCCGAAGACGACCCGGAATCACCTCCACCACCTCCACAGGCCACGAGGCCGAGGGAGAGCAACGCGAAGACCGAGAGTGATGTGATGCGGCGCATGACGCGACAGTAGCGGCGGTGGCTACCTCGAGGGTCAGAGTGAATTCAAGATCGAGTGAAGACGCGCATCGGCTCCGGGGCGTGCGCCGATGTGCTCGATGACCCACGCCGAGATCTTGGTCGCGTGGACCGCCGCATCGACGGACGAACCGTGCTTCAGGTAATGCGCGAGGAACGCGCCGGCGAAGGAGTCCCCGGCCCCGGTGGCGTCCACCAGGCGATTCGTGGCCGGAGGGATGCGCACGGTGTCGTCACCGTCGAAGACGAGGGCACCGTCAGCGTCGAGTTTCAACACGATGAGTGCGTCGGGAAACAACTTGGTCAGTCCCTCGGCGATTTCGTCGGGCTCATCGGAACCGGTGAGAACCTGACCTTCTTCCTTGTTCGGAAGAACGATGTCGATCTCCAAGTCGCTGCACGTGTCGAGGAAGTTGGCGACGCCCATCTCCTGGATCATCTGGAACGAACCCGGATCGAACGAAATGGTCGCTCCGTTCTCGCGCGCCCATCGCGCCGCCTTACGGGCGGCCGACCGCGGCGGATCGGTGAAGAACGACCAAGCGGTCAGGTGGAGATGTCGGGCCGCGCCGATCACGTCGAGCGGGAGCTCGGAGGGCATGAGGTAGAAGTCGGCGCCGTGTCCGGACACCATCGAGCGCTGACCGGTGTGATCGACGAAGACGGCGACCGACCCGGTGGAGTGGGCCTCGGTCTCCACGAAGTGAGCGTCCACACTCTCGCGTTGGAGATCTTCCACCGCGAGTTGCCCGAATCGATCACGACCGATCTTGCCGACGAACGAAGTGGCGAGGTGATTGCGGCTCGCCCACACGGCGACATTCGCGGCACTCCCGCCCGGTGTGAGCATGACCTCACCGAACGTGTCGCCACCACGAAGCAATTCGTTGTTCGTGCGGATCAACACGTCCCACGCGAAGTCGCCGAGAACGCACAGGTCGGTCACCGGAATCACGGTATCGGCGGTTGACTGGGACCGATGTCGTCGGGTCGCACGTCTTTGGTCGCGCCGGCCGTCGCGTCGGTGTGGATCATCTGGGGCTCCACGTATCTGGCCATCGAGATCGGCCTGGAGACCATGCCCCCGTTCTTCATGCAGGGCTCGCGCTTCGTGCTGGCCTCGGTCGCGGTTCTCTCGTGGCTCAAGTGGCGAGGTGTGGCCTGGCCGACGTGGCGTCAGACCCGCAACGCGTCAGTCATCGGCGTCATGCTGTTGATCGGCGGCCTCGGCCTCGTCACGTTGTCGGAGGACCGCGGAGTCGACACCGGTCTGGTGGCGACGATCATCGCCATTCAGCCGATGCTCATGTCCCTGTGGGGTGGGCTCTGGCGTCAGTGGCCCCGCCGATGGGAATGGCTCGGCATGGTCATCGGCCTCGGGGGTGTCGTGATCCTGGTCGCCGACAACGGCCTGAGCGGTTCGTGGGGCGGAGTGGGTCTGGTGTTTCTCGCCTCGTTCAATTGGAGCCTGGGGTCGGCGATCAGTCGGCGAATCGACATGCCCGCGGGAGCGATGACGACGGGGATCGAGATGGCCGCGGCGGCCGTGGGCTACATGATCATCTCGGTCGTACGAGGTGAGAACATCGACGTCCCGAGCCTGCGGAGTGCGTTGGCGGTTCTCTATCTCGTCTCGTTCGGATCGATCGTTGCCTTCTCGGCTTTCACTTTCCTCATCGCGACCGTGAGGCCGCCGCTGGCGATGAGTTACGCGTACGTGAATCCGTTGATCGCGGTGGTGCTCGGCGTTCTGTTCGCCGATGAATCGGTGTCGGCCAACATGGCGATCGCCCTACCCGTCATCCTGGTCGGCGTTGCGATCGTCACCAACGCCTCGCGACCGTCGAAGGCGCCGACTTCGGTAGGTTCTGACTCGTGAAGCGCTTGATCGGTTTGGTCCTCGTCGTGGTGGCTCCGATCGGGCTCGTCGCTTGTGCGGGGGAGTCCGCCGATGCCCCCGCCGCGGCCGGCGTCGAAGTCGACGAAACACCAGTAGACGTATCGGCCGCCACCACGCCAGCCGAGAACGTCGCACCGGTTCGACTCGTGGCGCGGGCCGATGTCGCGATCTCGGCGCCGACGGTCCTGTGGTTTTGGGCGCCTGGTTGAACCAGTTGCAACAATGAAGCGCCCTCGGTCGAGGCCGCATTCGAGAAGTACGGGGCCGACGTCCAATTCGTCGGCGTGGCGTGGGCCGGCTCGCGGGAGTCGATGCTCGCGTTCATCGACCGCCACGGGCTCACGTTCGCGAACATCGAGGACCAGTCCGGAGAAGTCTTCGGCGAGTACGACGTTCCGTACCAACCGGCGTGGGTCTTCCTGGCCGCCGACGGAACGGTGACCCGGGTGCAGGGTTCGCTCGACGCCGAACGCCTGGCGGGCTTCATCGGCGACATCACCTGACTAATCTCGGCCCCGTGGGGGAGTCACCGGTGCACGTTCCGACTCGGGGTTCTCTTCCCGCGCGCGTCGGAGCCGGTGTTCAGTCGATTCCTGATCACGGCGCATCCACCATGGATGCCTCGGTGTATCGCGACCCGGTGCGCTTCGAACTCGAACGCACGAAGGTGTTCACGTCGCATTGGCTGCTGGCCGGGCGATCCGAGCAAGTTCGTGAACCGGGCGATTGGCTGACCTACGAGGGTCACGGCGAGTCGATCGTGATCACGCGTCAACCCGATGGCCGACTCGCCGCGTTCCACAACGTGTGCCAGCACCGAGGCCCGGCTTTCGTGACGGCGATGTCGGGGTGCGCCGCCCGTCGCTTCACGTGCCCGTACCACGGATGGGTGTACGACACGACCGGTCGAGTGGTCGGAGTGCCCGAGCGGGAGGACTTCGATCCGACGCACCTCGACGGTCTGCGAGCGCCCGAAGTCGCCGCTGATGAGTGGGGCGGCTGGGTCTGGATCAACCTCGCCGGCCCGGACTCCGCGACACCGCTCCTCGAAGCCATCGGAGCCGACATCGTGAGCGATCTCGGAGCGTTCCGGATGGAGGACATGGTCCTTCACGAAGTGCTCGAGTTCGACGTCCCTGTCAACTACAAGGCGGTCGTCGACGGATTCAACGAGATCTACCACGTGACCGAACTTCATCACGTTCCACCGGAGTTCACGAAGGCCGCTCGCTGCGCGTCGTTCCACATCGTCGGCGACAACTACATGTGCTTCGTGCCCAAGCCGGAGAATCTCGCTCTGCTCGAATCGCCCGACTACGACCACCAGCAGAACGCGATCTGCCACTACGTCGTCTTTCCGAACACCGTGTTCAACTGCAACCCCGAACACATCCAGGTGTTCCAACCGATCCCCGTTGCTGTCGACCGCACCCGTTTCCTGTGCTGGGAGATCGTCTACCCCGGTGATCACAGCGATCCGAAGTACGAGAAGTACTGGAACAAGACGATGATGCACTGGGCCGGGCTGAAGCACGTGGTGGGGGAGGACATCGGCATCTACGAGCAGATGGCCCGCACCAAGAACTCGAGTGGCTTCACCAAGCAGGTGTTGTCGGAGCGTGAATGCAAGATCGCGCACTACCACGACAACATGGATCGCAAGATCCGGATCTGACCTGCTCACGCCGTTTTTTCGGCGTTTTTCTCAAGGGTTTCGACTGACCGTTCGATACCCATCCCGTGAAACGGATGGCCACGATCGTCGTCGGAGCGGTGCTCGCTCTCGGTGTCTTCGCGTCGCCGGCCGCCGCCAGTTCGAACAAGACCTCGATTGGTTACGTCGTCAAGGCCGGCGACTCGCTGAGTCGTATCGCTGCCAAGTCCGGCGTGTCTCTCGATGCGTTGCTTGCCGTGAACGGCTTCAAGAAGTCGACCGTGATCCTGCCCGGCCAGACGATCTCGCTGCCTTCGGGCTCGCGCTCGGTCGTCGCTCAGTCGGAGTCGATGCCGTCCGCCGCATCATCGACCGGTTCGTACACCGTGAAAGCGGGGGATTCGCTGAGCCGAATCGCCTCGATGCACGGCATCTCCCTCGATGCGCTCCTCGGCCTGAACGGATTTCAGCGCTCTTCCGTGATCGTTCCGGGACAGCAGATCGCGGTTCCGGCCGGTGCCACGCCCGTGGTCGCGCCGCAGCCCTCGCGAATCGACCGTGTGCTCGAGTTCGCCCGCAATCAGGTGGGCAAGCCCTACCAGTTCGGTTCGGCCGGTCCCGAGGCCTACGACTGCTCGGGTCTCGTTCGCGCGGCTTTCAAGCAGATCGGTGTCGACCTTCCGCACCAGAGCCTCCTGCAGTCGCAGCGCGGTGTCGCGGTCGACTGGATCAGCGAGGACGTTCGCCCGGGCGACCTGGTCTTCACGTTCTCCACGCGTAATCCCACGCAGATCAGCCACGTCGGAATCGCGATCAGCGCGACCGAGTGGATCGAGGCTCCCTTCAGTGGAGCATCGGTTCGAATCACTCGTTTGCCGAGTGATGCCCGGATCCAGGCTGTGCAGCGCATCGTGAACGACTGATCGCGTCGGCCTCCTAATCTTCGTCGATGGAGTTCGACAACCTTCGTGTCACCGCTGACGGGCGCATCGCTCGACTGACCTTCGCCCGTCCGCATCGTCTCAACGCATTGTCGAAAGACTTGTTGCGGGAGATCGTCGTGGCCTGCGATTGGCTGAATCGTCAGGAGGACGTTCGCGTCGTGGTCGTCAGTGGCGAGGGAACGTCGTTCTCGGCCGGGTTCGATCTGGGAGATTTCGCCGAACGTGACGCGAACCCGCGCGACGGCGCCGACCTCGGACGGCTGGCGACCGAAGCGCTGACCGAAGTCCGGCCGCTGACGATCGCGGCGATCAGCGGCAACTGCGTGGGTGGTGGACTCGTTCTGGCGGCGGCTTGTGATCTGCGTGTCGCGGCCTCCGACGTGCGCTTCTCCATTCCCGAAGTCGATCTCGGCATCCCGCTGGCGTGGGGCGGAATACCGCGTCTGGTCCGCGAGATCGGTCCGGCCCTCACCAAGGAACTCGTTCTCACGTGTCGGCCGTTCGGCGCTGACGAGGCCAAGGCCATTGGGTTCCTCAACGAAGTCGTCGCACCCGATCGCGTGATGCCGCGCGCACTCGAACTCGCCGAGTCGCTCGCGGCCAAACCCCGGTACGCGCTCACGGTCACCAAGCAACAGGTGAACGCGGTGATGGAGGAGATCGCTGGCACACGGCGCAACGCGACGGACGCCGAGGTCTTGGTCTTCGCGATGCACGACCCCGAGAGTCGCGAGGCCAGCCAGCGCTACCTACGGGCCCGCACTCGGCCCGATTGATCCGACCCCGAGCACCTAGTCTGTGCTCGGGCACGGGGGTCCGTGGTTCGGGCGAGTCCAGGGGGGACAGTCATGTTCGATTACGTCGTCAAGGGTGGAACGATCGTCGACGGCACCGGTTCGGCACCTCGCAGCGGTGATGTCGCAGTTCAGGACGGACGCATCGTGGAGGTCGGCGGATCGATCACCGGTGCGGCTCGCGAAGTGATCGACGCCGATGGAGCGCTCGTCACGCCGGGTTGGGTCGACGTGCACACGCATTACGACGGACAGGTGAGTTGGGACGACGTGATGGATCCGTCGGCCGGCAATGGTGCGACCACCATCGTGATGGGCAACTGCGGCGTCGGGTTCGCCCCGGTTCGCCCCGGTGCCGAGATGGCGCTCATCGAACTGATGGAGGGCGTCGAGGACATCCCGGGCACTGCCTTGTACGAGGGCATCGAGTGGGGACGATGGGAGTCGTTCACCGACTACATGGACTACATCGAGTCGCGGCGGTACTCGCTCGACATCGGCGCCCAACTCGCCCACGGCGCTCTTCGCTATTACGTGATGGGGGAGCGCGGGGCGCGCAACGAGGACGCGACCGCCGACGACCTCGTCGCCATGTCGCGCATCGTCACCGACTCGTTGCGTGCTGGCGCACTCGGCTTCACGACTTCCCGCACGATCGGACACCGCGCACTCGACGGCTCTCCCGTTCCGGGAACTTTCGCGCCCGCCGAAGAGCTCGCCGCCCTGGCTGACGCCATGGCCGCCGCCGGTCGCGGCGTGTTCGAGATGATTCCGGCGGGCACCGTGGGCAAACTCGAAGGACTCGGAGGCGAACGAACCACTCCGCACGACGAGCACGCGGTCATGGCCGAGTTCTCGCGACGCAGCGGACGTCCGGTCACGTTCACCCTCGTGCAGTCACCGGACTACCCGCCCGACACCTGGCGTGAACTCTTGGACGCGACGGTTGCCGCCAACCGCTCGGGAGCCCAGCTCAATCCGCAGGTGTCGTCGCGACCGATCGGTCTCGTATCGGGTCTGTCGGGCTATCACGCTTTCTTGCGCCGGCCGACGTACATGAAGTTGGCCGCACTGCCGCTCGCCGAGCGCGTCCGCGAGATGTCCAAGCCCGAGGTGAAGGCGGCGATTCTCGCCGAGTCGGACGTGCCGGTCGATCGCCCCGGATCGATGGCCACGACGTATCGCCTCTTCCAGATGGCCGCACCGTTCCTGTACCCGCTCGGCAACCCGGTCGACTACGAGCCGACCCCGGACAAGATGCTCGGGGCGATCGCAGCCGCCAAGGGCGACGACGTGCTGAGCGTTCTCTACGACCACCTGATCAGCGAGGGCGGACATTCGATGTGCGCGTTGATGGGCGGGGCCGACGTCAATCAGCGCATGGACGTGCTCCGCGAGATGCTCGTTCATTCGGAAACGGTCACCGGGTTGTCGGATGCGGGTGCGCACGTGACGCTCATCTGCGACGCGACCATGCCGACCACCCAGCTCACTTTCTGGGCTCGCGACCGCCATCAGGGTGAGCGCATCCCGGTCGAGTTCCTCGTGCACAAGCAGACCGCACGCAACGCCGACCTCTACGGGCTGAAGGATCGCGGACGACTCGTGCCCGGTCTCCGCGCCGATCTGAACGTGATCGATTTCGAGAATCTGACCGTCGCTCCGCCACGCGGTTTCGCCGATCTCCCGGCTGGTGGTGTTCGACTCATCCAGCCGGTCGCGGGGTATCTCGCCACGATGGTGAAGGGCCAAGTGACTCGTCGTCACGACGCCGACACCGGCGAGCGTCCCGGAACCCTCGTTCGAGGCCTCTGACATGAACGCTCACGAGATCATGGAAGCGCTCGTCGATCCGAGTCTCACGCGCGAGCAGGGCATCCAGCGGATGATCGACTTCATGGCGCCTCAGGGGTCGCGCTATTACGACGCGATCTACGGCTCGTTCTTCGGCCGCGAGGCGATCGCGGGCTGGCTGATTCCGACCATGGCCGAGATCGAATTCATCGAGTTCCGGCCGACTCAGCCGCCGGTTCTTCTCGACGATGGAGAAGGTGGAACCTCGCTCGACGAATGGCAGATGTTCGCCGGCGACATGCCGCTGTCGAAGGGTGTGAGCGTGCGGCGCTTCCGCGATGGTTTCATCACCTGGGCCTGCGACGTCTACGACACCGGGCCGTTCCGTCAACCGGGGCCCAACGGCGAAGTAGCACCGCTCCCGCCGGCACCGTCGCTCGAGGGATGGGAACGCTGGGCCGGAGCCCGCGTCACGGCGGCTCGCGACGTCGACTTCGACAAGGACTGCGAGCAGTTCCATCCGACCGACTCGATCTACATCGATCCGATCTTCGGCGAGTTCAGAGGCCAGGACAAGATTCGCGAGTGGATGGTCGACGTGATGCCGAAGTGCGGCAACATCGAGTTCTCGCCGGTCGGACCCGAACTCAACGACGGCACGACGTACGTGCAGGAGTGGGTGCAGATGGCCGTCCTGCCGAGTGGTGATCGCGTGCCCATGACGCGCGGCACGAGCGTTCGGCGTTACCGCGACGGTTGGACCGTGTACGCGGCCGACTACTTCGACACGGCCACGGTGATGACCCCCGCGGTCATGAAAGCGAGCATCGAGTGCGGGTCGACCATCGGCGTCGCCGACATCATGAAGTGGCGCGCGGCTAGCTGAAGTCGCGCAGTCGTACCGACAGACACGTGACGCAGCCTTCGAGTTTGATGTACTCGGAGATGTCGACGCAGATCGGTTCGTAGCCGAGGTCGCGAAACATCTGCGCACTGCGTGGCGCGTCAGCGGCCATGAGGAGTCGCTTGTCGTCGATCAGGACCACGTGCGCTCCCGACTCCTCGGGCATCGACAAGTATCGGGAGAACACCGACGTGTCGTCGACGGCCGGGTCCCAGCCGACAACCGTGCCGTCGGGGAGGGCCGTGACCGCGGACTTCAGGTGGAGGACCTTGGTGACCGGTACGGCGACCACCCGGGCGCCGAGCGGTTCGACGATGGCGGCGAATTGGTCGATGCCCGACTGATTGGTTCGGCCACCACGACCCACGTAGATGGTGTCGCCGATCTTGAGCACGTCGCCGCCGTCCATGGTGCCCGGAGCATCGATGCGGGCGATGCGACAACCCAATTCGCGAACGATGGGCTCGACGGCATCGATCTCGGGCTTTCGGGTGTCGTCGCCCGGCCGGGTGATGACCGCGACGTCGCGGTACATCACGACGGCATCCTCGACGAACACGCAGTCGGGGCACGATTCCAGCGTTGGTACCTCGCGAATCCCCCAGCCCACCTGCCGCAAGACCTCGACGTAGGAGTCCCACTGTCGCCGGGCGAGTTCGACGTCGACGGGTTGACGTTCCAGATGGGTGAGGACCCCGTCGGCGAGGCGGGAACTCGTTCGTCGAACCAAGGCCACGGTCATTCGGCGAGCATAGGTGGCTCCTACAATCTCGTCGGGAACAAGGGGGAGACATGGCCCACGATCTGATCATTCGCGGTGGCACGGTCATCGACGGAACCGGCGCGTCCGGAGTTCGCGCCGACGTGGCGGTCGACGGCGATCGCATCTCGGCGATCGGCGACTTGTCGGCCGGGACGGCCAAGCAGGAACTCGACGCATCGGGGAAGGTCGTCACCCCGGGCTTCGTCGACCTTCACACGCATCTCGATGCGCAGGTCGCCTGGGATCCGTACATGACGTCGTCTTCGTGGCACGGAGTCACGACGGTGCTCACGGGCAACTGCGGAGTGACGTTCGCTCCCGTGTCGCCGACTTCCAAGTCGTATCTCGCCGAACTCATGGAGAGCGTCGAGGACATCCCGCGCGAGGCGATCCTCAACGGTCTGCCCTGGGACTGGGAGACCTTCCCGCAGTATCTGGACTCTGTGCAGCGTCTCCGTCCGGCGCTCAACGTGGTGGGTCTGCTCGGTCACTGCGCGGTTCGGTATCACGTGATGGGTGAGCGCTCGATGGCCGAGGACGCCATGGCGACTCCCGACGAATTGGCGCGGATGCGCGACATCGCGGCTGAGGCGATCGGAGGCGGCGCGGTGGGCTTCTCGACGTCGCGCATTCTCGCGCATGTCGTTCCCGACGGTCGCAAGGTGCCGGGCACGTACGCGCCCATCGACGAGTACCTCTCGATCGCGGACGGAATGAACGACGGCGGTGGCGGCCTCTTCCAGGCGGTGCTCGACTTCGAGACCAAGTTCCAGCACGAGATCGAGTTGCTTCGTTCCATGGCCCGTCGCGGTGGCCGGGTCCTGTTCTCCGGCGGAGTGGGCAACGGCGACTCCGATGCCGCCGGCTTCTGGAGCGGCATGCTCGCCGACATCCGCGCGAAGGATGGTGACATCACCGCGATTTCGATGACTCGCCCGAGCGGAAGTCTGATGGGTCTCTACCAGGTGCCGCCGGTCGGCAGTTCGCGCTGGCGCGCTGTCATGTCGCTGCCCACGTTGGACGATCGACTCGCGGCCCTCGCCGATGCGTCGACGCGCGCCGAACTCATCGAAGAAGGCAAGGCTCGTGGCACGTGGTACGACCCGCAGTACATCCACCCTCTCGGTCGGGGTGCGGTGCCGGAGTACGACGTCGAGGGCGGCGCATCACTCGCCGACATTGCGGCCGCGGAGGGCAAGCATCCGGTCGAGGTCATCGTCGAGCGTTTGCTCGAGTCCCAGGGTCGCGAGTTGTTCAACGTGTGGTTCTTCAATCGCAATCGCGCGAACATCGGCGAATTGTTGAAGCTCGACGCCGTCGTGCCGGGGCTCGGTGACGCCGGAGCCCATGCCGGTCAGATCTGCGATGCCGACGCTCCGACGCACTACCTCGCGTATTGGTGCCGCGAGCGCAAGATCGCGTCGCTGCCCGATGCGGTGAGCCGCCTGACGTCACGCCCGGCGGCCGTGCTCGGTCTCGTCGACCGCGGCACCTTGCGCTCGGGGGCGTTCGCCGACATCAACGTCTTCGATCCCGATGCCCTTCAGGTGGGGTACCCCGAGTACGTCAACGACTTCCCGAACGGGAAGGGGCGACTGCGCGTGGGCGCGACCGGGTACGCGGCCACTCTCGTGAACGGTGAAATCGTCACCGAGAACGGTGTCAACACGGGCGCTCGTCCGGGACGAGTCGTGCGCGAATTCG
>CAYNKE010000049.1:0-13732 GCA_964397715.1 uncultured Bifidobacterium sp.
GGCTCTGCAGGCCGACCCCGAACTCGACTTCATCGTCTACGCGTTCGGCGGCATGCTGTACGGCGTTCCCGACGCACTCGATGCGGCCGGACTCACCGATCAGGCCAAGGCCATCTCGCAGGCCGGTGGACCGCTCAACTTCGACTTCATCGCCAGTGGCCGCCACCAGGTCGCCGAAGTGGCCCTCGCCTCCGAGCTTCTCGGCTGGCGCGCGGTCGACGCCGCTGCTCGCGTGCTTCTCGGAAGCGGCCCGGGCCGCGCCGAGGCTCGTGCCGAGGCCGTCGTCGACGGACACCCCGACATCTTGGCCGGTGGTCTGCCGCTGCAGATCCTGACCAAGGATTCGATCAAGGACCCGGCCGCTCTGTGGCCCGGCGTCGAAGGATTCCAGGACAAGTTCACGGCCCTCTGGGGTTTGTGATCCGAGACGACCTCACCATCGACTCTGAACCAATATTGAGTCGATGACGGTCGAAACACGGGATTCGGAGGGGACCAGCGGAAACGCTGGTCCCCTTTCCGTTCCCGTGATCGACATTCGCGATCTGTCGAAGACGTATCCCGGACAGGTCGCCCTCGATCACGCGTCGCTACGCATCGAGCCGGGCGAGATCCACGCCTTGGTGGGCCAGAACGGGTCGGGAAAGAGCACGCTCATCAAGCTGCTCGGCGGCTACGTGAAGGCCGACCACGGTTCGGACGTTCGCCTCCTCGGCGAGCGAATCGACCTGTGGTCGATGGATCAGGAACAACGCCGCTTCATTCGCATCGTTCACCAGGACCTCGGCCTGGTACCCACGCTCTCGACCATCGAGAACCTCGGACTCGGACGCGGCTTCGACACCGGTGTCGCCGGACGGATGCGCTGGCGCGTCGAGGCGAAACGCGCGCAGGAGTTGCTTCTTCGATTCGGACTGGCCCCCGACGTCCGCCAGCCGGTCGGCGCACTGTCGGCGGCCGAACGAGCCGCCATCGCGATCGTGCGCGCGCTACAGGACTGGGACGAATCCACCAATGGTCTCCTGATTCTCGACGAGCCCACGGCCTCACTGAATCGCGGTGAGGTCGACGCGTTGTTCCGCGAGGTCCGTCGCGTGGCATCCATGGGAGTGGCGGTGCTCTTCGTGAGTCACGCCCTTGACGAGGTCCTCGACCTCGCCGATCGGATCACCGTTCTGCGCGACGGAAAAGTGGTGGCGAGTGGCGTCGAGTCGTCCTCGATGGACGCGTCGAAGCTCGTCGAGTTGATCGTGGGCCGCTCGGCCACCGATCTCTACCCGACCAAGAAGCGCCGGCCCGGACGCGAACTGCTCGAGGCCGAGATGATCTTCGGTATCACGCTGCGCGGACTCACATTCAAGTTGTACGAGGGCGAGATTCTCGGATTCGCCGGACTCGTCGGATCGGGCCGTGAAGAGGTGGCGGGCTCGCTGTTCGGCGCGACCCCTCGATTCGCCGGCAAAGTGCTGCTGCGCAAGAAGAAAGTGTTCGCCACACCACGTGATTCCATCAAGGCTGGTTTGGCACTCGTGCCAGCCGATCGCAAAGCCGCGGGCCTCGACCCGCAGGAGCGGCTCGTCGAACACGTTCCGCTCCCCCGTCTCGGAACCGTGCAGGGTCGCTTTCGCTTGAAACATCGTCGAATCCGCAAGGACGTGAAGGCGTGGGTCGAGCGACTCGACGTGCAGCCCCCTTTGCTCGGTCGGCGCATGGAGAAGTTCTCGGGCGGCAACCAGCAAAAGGCCGTCCTCGCGCGCTGGCTCCGTACCGAGCCGCAGGTCCTCTTGCTCAACGAGCCCACTCAAGGTGTCGACGTGGGCGCCAAGGCTTCGGTGTACCGCCAGATCGTCACCGCAGCCGAATCGGGCATGGGTGTGATCATCGCGTCGTCCGATGCCGAGGAACTCGTGCACATGTGCGATCGCGTCCTCGTGATGCGCTCGGGGGCGGCGGCGGTCGAGTTGGCGGGTGGTGAGCTCACCGAAGAGCGCCTCGTGGCCGAGACGCTTGGCGCTACCTCGAACCGCAAGAACATGCGCATGAATCGCGAGCCCATCAACTTCAAGGTCATCCGCGACGACAGCCAGGCGATCACGGTCCGTCCGAGCGACGGCCGAGACCGTCAGCGCGCCGCGGTCGCCGCCAACAATCGCGGCGGGAAGTTCGCTCAATGGATTCGGCGCACCGCCGATCGTCTGCTCGGAAAGTCGTGAGGTAGATCCCGATGCCCAAAGCCAGAAGCTCCCGGACCGCCAAGATCGACGCCAGAACCGGCGACGTCGTGAAGAAGCCGGTCCTCAAGAAGAACAAGGTCCTGCGGCGCCATCGCGTCGCGTACGAGCGAGTCGAGCGCACCAAGAAGATCGACTCGCGCTTCGACACCCGTCGCTCCCCCATCAAGTGGAAGACGTTTCATCCGCGCAACATCGGCGTTCTGTATCTCTACGCGCTCATCTGGGTGGTGTTCTCCACCTGGATCTCCGACACGTGGATCACGTGGCTGACCCACCGATCGGTGCTCAACCAGAACGCGATTCTCACCGTGGTCGCACTCGGTCTCCTGGTGCCGCTCGCCGCCGGAGTGTTCGACCTCTCGATCGCCGGCGTGGTGTCGGCCTCGGCGATCACCGTCTCGTGGGGACTCGTGGAAGCACAGTGGTCGGTGCCAGTCGCGATCCTCGTCGCTCTCCTCGTCGGCATCATCGTCGGCAACATCAACGGATTCCTCGTCGTGAAGATCAAGATCGACTCGTTCATCGCGACCCTCGGCATGAGTTCGATCCTGACGGCCTATGCGGTCTGGCGATCGAACAACCGCTCGATTCTCGGCTTCCCCGACTCGTTCAAGAATCTCTCGAACGAGTTGATCTGGGGTCTCAACAAGACGGTCTTCTTCGGTCTGATTCTGGCGGTGGTGCTCTGGTTCGTGTTCGAGCACAGCGCGGCTGGTCGCTACCTCTTCGCCACGGGTGGCGCGCGCGAAGCGGCGCGTCTCGCCGGTGTCCAGACCGATCGCTACGTCTGGGGGTCGCTCGTCGTGTCCTCGACCTTCGCCGCCATGGCCGGAGTTCTCCTGGCCTCGCAGTTCGGTTCGAGCCAGGCGCAGTCCGGAGCCCCGTATCTCCTCCCGGCGTTCGCCGCGGCGTTCCTCGGATCGACGCAGTTCAAGCGGCGCTTCAACGTGTGGGGTGCCGTCATATCGGTCTTCGTTCTTCAGTCCGGTGTGAAGGGTCTGCAACTGGCTGGTGTCGGATCGACGTGGATCGAAGCACTCTTCTTCGGCATCGCTCTCGTCGTGGCCGTCGGCTTCTCGTCGTATCGCAAGCGCGTGCACGGCGGTCAACGCCGATGGTGGCGTCGCGAGGAGAGCGGACCCGAGTTCTTCCTCGGTCGCCTCCTCGGATGGGGTGCTCCGAAGACCGAAACCTCGAAATCGAACGCCCAGGAATGGTGGTTCGACCCCGAGGACAAACAGGGTCACCACCTGAAGCCGTGACCCAAGACGTGACCAACAAAGTGACCAATGCCGTGACCAACGACGTGAGAACTGCCGTGAGAACTGTGAACTCGATTCATCCCGATACGAAAGGATGTGGCCGATGAGCCTCGTCGGAGCCAAGGTGCTGCGCAAAGAAGATCCGCGACTGCTGTCGGGAACCGGCACGTACGTCGACGACATGTCGCCGGCCGGCTGCGTCTTCGCCAGCTTCGTCATGTCGACCGAGGCCCACGCCACCATCGATGCGATCGACATCCGAGCGGCTCTCGCCATTCCGGGCGTCCTCGCGGTCTACACCGCGGCCGACTTCACCGACTATCCCGACCTTCCCGGTGGACTCCCCACGCTCGAGCGCCCGGCCCTCGCGCGCAACACCGTGCGCTTCGTCGGCGAGCCAGTGGCGATCGTCGTGGCCGAGGACCGCTACGTCGCGGCCGATGCCGCGGCCGCCGTGTCGGTGGCGTACACGCCCCTCAAGGTCATGACCACGATCGAGGACGCGACCGCCAGCGACGCCTTGCCGCTCTTCCCGCGTCACGGATCGAACGTCATCACCATCGTGCCGACCATGGACGATCTCGAGAAGGAACTCTCGAAGTGCCACGGCCGGGCGTCGTTGCACATCGTGAACCAACGTTGCGCCGCGGTGCCGATCGAGCCCATGGCCGTACTCGCCGACTGGAAGCCCGATGGACTCACGGTGTGGGCCACTTTCCAGGCGCCGCACCACCTTCGCAACTATCTCGCCACCTGGCTCGACATTCCGCAGATGAATTGCCGGGTGGTCGCGCCTGATGTCGGTGGCGGATTCGGCTCGAAGATCGTGTGGTACCCCGAATTGTTCGTTGCACCAGTGATCTCGAAGCTACTGCGGCGCCCGGTGAAGTTCGCCCAGACTCGCACCGAAGCCATGATGCAAATGGCTCACGGACGTGATCAGGTTCACGACATCGAGGTCGGATACGAGAAGGACGGAACGATCAAGGCGCTGCGTCTCATCGTCTCGCAGAATCTCGGGGCGTACGGCGATCCGACCGGACTCGGCCTCGCCGTCCTCACCACCTGGATGGCCGCGGGGGCGTACCGCATTCCGAAGGTGTCGACCTCGTTCCGCACGGTCGTCACCAACACCACACCCGTCGCCGCGTACCGCGGTGCCGGTCGACCCGAGGCGGCGTTCTCCATCGAACGCATCGTCGACCAGGTGGCCCGCCAGACCGGCCTCGACCCCGCCGTGGTTCGCCAACGCAACTTCATTCCGCCCTCGGCGTTCCCGTACGAGACGCACAACGAAGCGGTCGTGTACGACTCGGCCGACTTCCCGGCGGCCTTGGCCGAGTGTCTGCGCCTCGTCGACTACGACGCCGTGCGCGCCGAGCAGAAGTCGCGTCGCAACGACACGAGCAAGCCACTTCTCGGCATCGGCCTCTCGTGTTGGCTGGAGATCGCGGGATTCGGGCCCAACGGATCGCTCGAAGGTTTCGGTCACCTCGCGTCGTGGGAATCGGCCCAAGTGCGCGTGCAACCCGACGGCTCGGCGATCGTCTACGCCGGGTCGTCACCGCACGGCCAGGGCCACGAAACGATGCTGTCGCAGATCGCCGCCGATGAACTCGGCATCTCGTTCGATCGAATCCGCGTGATCACCGGCGACACCGCCGCGGTGCTCCAGGGAATCGGCACGATGGGTTCACGTGGCGCCCCGACCGCCGGGTCGGCGGTCAAGGTTGCGTCGAGCCGTGTGCTCACTCGGGCCAAGCGCATCGCCGCGCATCTCCTCGAAGCGGCCGAAGAAGATCTCGAAGTCGCCGACGATGCGTTCAACGTGAAGGGCTCACCCGGCAAGAAGGTGAGTTGGGGTGATGTCGCTTGGGCGTCGTTCCAGCCGTTGCGGATTCCGCCCGAATTGCAAGCCGGATCGCTCGAGGAGCGCCTCTTCCAGGAGTCGCCCAACTTCTCGTATCCGTCCGGTGCTTATGCGTGCGTCGTCGAGATCGATCGCGAGACCGGAGACGTGACGATCCGCGACATGGTCCTCGTCGACGACTGCGGAACGGTCATCAATCCACTGCTCGCCGAGGGCCAGGTGCACGGTGGTGTCGCCCAAGGAATCGCCCAGGCTCTCTTCGAAGGTGTCAACTACGACTCCAGCACCGGCCAGCCGGTCACGGCCAACCTTCTCGACTATCTGGTCCCGTCGGCCGCCGACCTCCCTGACTATCGGGTCGGGCGCACCACCACGTTGTGCCCCAACAACCCACTCGGGGCCAAGGGCATCGGCGAGTCGGGTTCGGTGGGCGCTCCGCCCGCGGTGGTGAACGCGATCGTCGACGCGCTCGCCGACTACGGGATCGACCACATCGACATGCCCGTCACTCCCGAGAAGATCTGGAAAGCCATGAAGAGCGGAGACAAATCATGACCACCATCACCCGCAACGTGACGGTCTCGATGACCATCAATGGCCAATCGATCACTCGCACGGTCGACGCCCGCACGCTTCTCGTCCACTTCATCCGCGAGCACGCCCGTCTCACCGGCACCCACGTCGGTTGCGACACGTCCAATTGCGGAGCATGTTCGATCATGATCGACGGCGAATCGGCCAAAAGTTGCACGGTTCTGGCCGTTCAGGCCGATGGTTGTGCGATCACGACCATCGAAGGCGTTTCGGGTCCGTTCAACGGGTTCTCGGCGGTGCAAGAGGGATTCCGCCAGTGCCACGGTCTGCAATGCGGATATTGCACACCGGGCATGGTGATGGCGGCGACGAGCCTGCTCCGTGAAGTCCCCGACCCGAGCCCCGAGCAGATCCGCGAGGGACTCGAGGGCAATCTCTGTCGTTGCACCGGCTACCAGATGATCGTCGAATCGGTTCGGTGGGCCGTGGAACACCCAGCGCCCTGACGATCAGGGAGTGGTTCGGCTCGAACTCGAAGCCGTGCGCTCGGCCAAGTAACGCAACGAACGACCCAACATCGCGGTCGACTGCATGTCGGAGAACTCAACGTGCGACTTGATGAAGTCGGGCTCGCCGAGTTCGGCCAAGCGTTGGCCCATCAATTGCATCGAGATGTCGTGGTACACGTACTGCAAGGCAAGGGTCACGATCGCCAAGTCGTCGCTCCACACACCCCAGGTGGTGGTGTCCTCACGAATGCCGACGATCGCTTCGCTCTGATCGGCGACCGCCACGTAGAAGAGACAACCCATGACGTCGAGGACCGTCCCGGGATCGGAGTATTCGTGCTCGATCACGTGACCCGGAAAGTTGATGCCACGGCCGAAGACGACCGAGGTGATCTCGACCCCGCGCTCAGCGGCGGCGGTCGCAGCCACTCGAATTTCTTCGGCGCCGCGTGGCCAAACCGAGAGCCACAAGCGCTCGCGCGACTTGTTGATCACGTCGATGAATCGGTCGCGCACCTGAGCACGACCGTTGACGTGCACGACGACCGTGGTGTCCTGCTTGCCGCTCAACTCGGACAGAACCGCGTCGAGGCCCTCCAGGGTCGCCGACGTGTCGCGTCGCACTCCGTCGACGAAACGACTCGCTTCGAGCGCCACGTACCGAGACGTGCCATCATCGCTCGAGATCACCGAAGCGGCACCCCGGCTGACCAACTTGGCCAATGTCTCGTACACCGTGCTGCGGGGAACCCCGCTCGTCTTCGCCACTTCGTAACCGTTCATCGGCGTCGAGGCTCCGAGTAGAGCGACATAGGCCTTGGCTTCGTATCCCGACATGCCGATTTGTTGAAGCAGTTCGACCGCGCGCTGGCTGTGCACGACCCGAAACTAGACGGCGTCGGGCAGCTTGAACAGAGACCTGGCAGTTCAGCGCCGGAAGATCACCGGGTAGCGGCCCCACACCTGTCGGGTGGTGGAAACATCGCGTCGCGGCGGATCGGCCGGATCGCGCCGAGCGCCGGCGGCCAGGATCGCCTCGGCCATCACGGCGATCGATCCGTAGAGATGATCACTCGGGTCGTGGTTGCTCCCCGCGGTCACGTGAGCCGGACACTCCAGACCTCCGGCAAGTTCTTGGCCGAGGCAGGCGTGGAGTCCGTGCCCGAACGAGAGTCCCCACGGCATCACGCCATCGGCGAGCGAACGGAACGGATCGAACTGGCCGGCGTGATCACCCCACACCGACGGATCGCGATTCGCGCTCTCGAGCTCGATCGCGACCAAGGCGCCACGAGGGATCTCGACTCCCGACTTCAGAACGATGTCTTCCAGTGCGTGACGCAACGAGACCGGGCTGGCTGGGTGCAGTCGCAGCGATTCGTGCACGAACCTCTGCAAGAGGATTCGGTCAGCGAGCAGACGATCGCGATCGGCCGGTTGGGCCTCGATCCACTCGAACACGTGATGCATCGCGTGGACGAGTTGATTGGAAGTGGAGTGTGAGCCGACCCACGGGAAGTATGCGACCTCGCGCAGAACGACGTCGGGCGGTAATTCGAGCCGGTCCTGGTTTCGCAGCAGGGTCGTGAGTACGTCACGTGGCAAGTCGTCTTCGCTGATCGCACCGGACTCGAACGACTCGATGAGACGACGACGCCGATCGAGTGACGGCGTGAAGAAGCGTTCACGGAATTCGTCGAGGGCCCGATCACCGTCCTCGATGATCACCGCCTTGTCGCCCACCGCGTGGGCCACCGTGGACGCCCGAGCCAGTCGGTCCATGAGCACGTAGAGCTCGTCGAGTTCGGTGTCGTCACCCACCACGCGGTCGACACCGGCCACGGCGATCGACAGAGTCATCATCGTGCGGCGCGCGAGTGGGAGCAGATCGGCCCGTCCGGCCGCGATCGCCCGATCGAGCACCGCCGCGATGATCTGCGGGATCCGCTCGGCTTCGTACCAGGCGAACACGTCGCGTCGGAACAGTCGATTCTCGAGACGTCGGCGGTCGAGATGAGCCTGTCCGTGAAGGTTGACGATGACTCCCGACATGAGCCGGTGGCCCTCGTCGTACAAGGCCTGCTGCAATCCCTTGTGCCGGTAGGCCTCACGGGCGTCCGCGTACGTGGACAGAGCAATCGTCTTCATCGCGCGCCTTCACCCTAGACCGATAACACCGCGAAACGGATAGTTTCTCGTCGATGGCCGCGAACGCTTCTCGACCCAAGTCGCTCCTGGTGACCGGGGCCGGCCGTGGCCTCGGTCAGCGCATCGCCGAACGCGCGGCCGACGCTGGCTACCGCGTGATCGCCGTCGACGTGTCGTTCGATGGCTCATCGCTCGCGCAGCGCTCCGACGTCACGCGCGTGTCCGGATCGATCAGTGACGAGTCGTTTGCATCATCGGTGTTCGCCGATCACGGGCCGGTCGACGTTCTCGTGAACAACGCCGGCATCGTGCGCTTCGGTCCGCTTCTCGATCTGGCCTCCGATGCTTTCCGCGCCGTCGTCGACGTCAATCTCGTCGGGACCTTCCTGATGTCGCGCGCCGCGGCAGCGGCCTGGCGCGACTCGGGATCGCCCGGAGCGATCGTCAACATCACATCCATGAACGGTGTGGCCGCTGGCCCCAACGCGGGTGCGTACGGTTCCACCAAGGCCGCCGTCGCTCTGCTCACATCGCAGATGGCCATCGAATGGGGCTCACTCGGCATTCGTGTGAACGCCGTGGCTCCCGGTCTCATCGACGCCGGTATGTCCGAACCCATCTACGCCGACCCGGCCACCCGTCAGGCCCGCGAATCGAAGGTGCCCCTCGGACGGCTCGGAACGTCCGATGACATCGCATCCGTGGTGCTCTTCCTCGCGTCCGACGACGCGTCGTACATACACGGGCAGAACATCGTGGTCGACGGTGGCGTCACCGGCTCGGTGATCGCCCACCTTCCACGGCCGGCGAGCGTCGACTCGGTCGGACACACCTCCAAGTCATGACGGCTCCGCGCGCGGTCGTTCTCAGCGGCGGCCCCGATTACGCGCACGCGTTCGTGGAGACCGGGCCGGCGCTGGCCGCGATCGTCGAGCGAACCGGACGCGACGTCACGCTCGTCGATCATCCTGACGACGTCGTCTCGCTGCTCGACGACCCGCGTGTCGACGTATTGGTGGTGAACGCGCTGCGGTGGCGCATGCTCGCCGATCGCTACGCGCAATGGCGAGACGAGTGGTCGTACACGACCTCGCCGACGACCCGAGCAGCGATCACCGCATTCGTCGACCAGGGCGGCGGCCTGGTCGGCAGTCACACCGCACCGATCTGCTTCGACGACTGGCCCGAGTGGGCCGATGTGATGGGTGGCGGCTGGGTGTGGGACGTGTCGTCTCATCCCCCGCGCGGACCGGTGACGGCCACGATCGTCGATGAGTCCCACGACATCACCCGCGGTGTGTCGCGCACCGTCACCCTCGACGATGAGGTGTACGGCGATCTGGCTCTGCGCGACGTGGAAGTTCTGGCCACCGCCCGCCGTACTCCCGACGACCGCGATCAGCCGGTGGTCTGGACTCATCGCTTCGGTGAGGGTCGCGTGGCGTACGTGTGTTTCGGCCACGATGTGGAGTCGTTGCGTCACCCCGACGTGTCGCGTTTGATCGAGCAGTCGGTGACGTGGGCCGCGCGGAGTTCTGAGTCGACAGGAGGACGTTCATGAGATCGGTCGATGGAATGTCGGTGCTCATCACCGGTGGCGGCTCGGGATTGGGCGCGGGGACCGCGAGGCATTTCGCCGCTCGCGGTGCCCGAGTGACCATCTCGGGTCGGCGAGCCGACAAGGTGCACGCCGTCGCCGCGTCGATCGGCTCGAACTGCGCCGCGGTGGTGGGCGACGTGACAGTGGCGGCCGACCGGGCCACGATGATCGACGCCGCCGTCACCCACGGAAGCGGGCGACTCGACGTGTTGGTGAACAACGCCGGCAACATGTATCGCGGACCGCTCGGGACACTCGACGAGCAAAGCCTCATCGACGTCTTCCACTCGAACGTGATCGCCGGGATGATGCTCACGCAGTCGGCACTCCCCCATCTCGAAGCGAGTCACGGTGCCGTGATCTTCATCGGGTCGGTGCACTCGCAGCGCGCGTTTCCTGGTGCCTCGCCCTACGCGGCCACCAAGGGCGCCGTCGAGACGCTCACGGGTGTGCTCGCCGCCGAACTCGGACCCAAGGGCGTACGAGTGTCGTGTGTCCGGCCCGGCGGCGTGTTCACCGAGATCAACCAGCGAGCCGGCCTTTTCGACGACGCCACCGCGTTCGAGCGTCTCCAGGGGCTGGCGTCGGCTCATGCTCTCGGACGGATCGGTACTCCCGACGAGATCGCCGAGGCGATCGAATACCTGGCCCGGGCGGAATGGACGACCGGTGCGGTGATGACCGTCGACGGCGGACTCGGACTCGGCGTCACGAACGCCTGAAACTCGACTACCAGAATCAATCGAGAAAGCGACAAGACTGAGACCATGAGCACCACCGAGATTCCGGTCGTCACGATCTCCACGTACGAGGAGGCCAAGGACACGTATCGCCAGAAGGATCTCCGCCAGGCGCTCTACGACGCTGGTGAAGTGATCATGGGCGACGTGCTCGTGAACCTCCACGGCGCCGAACATCGCGATCGTCGTCGCCTCGAGAATCGTCTGTTCCGTCGCGAGACCTTCGATCTCTACGAACACACGCTCTTCCCGCCGATCATCGCCGAGACCATCGCCCCGCACGTGGCAACCGGTCGTGCCGAGCTCGTCGACCTCGGGCACCAGATGATGATGAACCTGGCCGCCAGCACCGCCGGTGTGGATCGTCCCCTCGGAACACCCGAGGAAACCCACCGTCTCTACGACTACCTCATGCGCTTCATCGAGGGGGCCACGCTCGCTCACTTCACGGGCGACAAGGACGCCAAGCGTGCGGAGGTAGCCGACAAGTTGTCGGAGTTCGACCGGGTATTCGTGAAGCCGTCGCTCGAACGTCGCAAGGCGCTCCTCGAGTCCGGGCAGGAGCTCCCCAAGGACGTCATGAGCATCCTGCTGGCCAACGAAGATCAGCTGCATCTCCCCCACGAGGTCCTCGTGCGCGAGGTGGCGTTCTACCTTCTGGCCGGAGCCCACACGTCGGCGACCGCGTTCACGCGCGTTGCTCACAACATCTTCAAGTGGCTCGACGCGCACCCCGAGGATGCGCCGCTGGTTCGCACCGATCGCTCCTTCGTCCAGCGCTGCACGCACGAGACCATCCGGCTCCAGCCCTCGAGCCCGGTGGCCATGCGTTGGGCTCTCGCCGACATCGAACTCAAGAGCGGCCGCAAGATCGCCAAGGGCAGCAAGGTCGTGATCGACCTGCTGGCCGTGAACCGCGACCAGTCGGTGTTCGGCTCCGACGCCGACGACTTCAATCCGCACCGCGCGACTCCCGACGGCGTGTCGCAGTACGGACTGTCGTTCGGGTCGGGCATGCACGCGTGCATCGGACAGGACCTGGCGGCCGGTCTCACCGCGGTCAACAGCGTGGATGCCGAGCACACCTACGGCCTCGTTCCCTGCGCGGTTCAGGCGCTGTTCGACCACGGTGCGCGACCCGATCCCAACGACCCGCCGGTCATGGACGAGTCGACCACCCGCCCCTATTTCGGCAAGTACCCCGTGCTGTTCTCCTGAGTCGCCAAGTCGGAGATTTCAATCGACCAACACACGCGTCGCGTCGAGCAGTCGTCGAGCCCGTTCGCGGGGTTCGACCGCGAGCAATCGATCGCTCTGCACTTCGATGCTGATGTCGACGTGCGACGGGATCACGGCCAAGTAGTCGCGTAGCGGCAGCCCACCCTCACCCGGAATCAATCGCCCGTGACGGGCCTCGTGGAGCAGCGACTCGGCCTCGAGGTGGGCGGGCGCATCGCACACCTGGACCCAGGCGATGGCATCGGCGCGAACGAGACGTTCGAGTTCCGCGACCGTCGCGCCGATTCGACTGTGATGCAGGAGATCGACCACGACACGGCATCCGGTGGTCTCGAAGATTCGCAATGCTCCGTCGACGTCATGGGGTGTGGTCCAGGCCATGTATTCGACGGCCACGTCGACACCGTGCTCACGTGCGAGATCGCGCAGCGCAGCAAAGACGTCGATCGACTCGTCCAGTGCGCTGCGACCACCGGACTCGCCGAGATCGGAGACTGCGAGAACATGACCGGCCCCGACCTCGCTGGCCCGGCTCATGAGGGGAACAGCCGTCCGCGGATCGAAGTCGGCCGACACCCGCACGACTTCGATGTCATGAACGCGCCGATCGGCAACCTCGAGGCGATGACGGATCGCCGCGGCCCGGGCGACGTCGGCTACTCCGTGCTCTCCGGACAGGCGCAGCCCGATTCCGGCACATCCGTCGAGGTCGATCGCGATATCGGCCAGTTCACCCGCCGACACGTCGAGGAACGAACCGGCGGCCAAGTACAGGTTTCTCACGAGCGAATCCGATCGAGACCCTGACCGAAATCCAGCCCGGGGTCCTGACCTGACACCGACCCGGGATCCTGGACTCGCGTCGTCACGGTGCGAGACTAACGAGATGATCGATGTGCACGCCCATGTGGTGTTGGGCGGAGTCATGGGCTGCGCGGGCCACTACGGACCTGAGCTCAGCACCGGGCCCGAGGGCCGTCCGCGTTTCCGAGTGGGCGGCTACGTGCTCGACGGCGTGAATTACGCCAACTCGCCGTTCATGGACGTCGATCTTCGACTCCGAGCCAACGATCATCTGGGCATCGACCTTCAGGTTCTGTCCCCCAACCCGCTCACGTACTTCCACCACATCGAGACCGATCTGGCCCGCAACTTCTGCCAGTGGCACAACGACGAAATGGCCAAGGTCGTGGCATCGCATCCCGACCGCTTCCGCGGCTTCGCACAGTTGCCCATGCAGGACGTGGCGGCGGCTTGCGACGAACTCACACGCGCGGTCGAGAAGCACGGTCTGGTTGGCGCCTACATCGGAACCGACTTCGGTACCGATCTCGATGAGCCCGCGCTCGATCCGCTCTGGGAGAGGGCCGTGGCTCTGAACGTGCCGATCTTCGTGCACCCCGCACCGTGGGGAATCGATGGGCCGTTGCGCGATGCTCGTATCCGCAAGTATGACCTCGATCTGTCGGTGGGCTTCTTGTACGAAGAGACCATGGCCATCGCGCACCTCGTCTACGGTCGTGTTCTCGAGCGTCATCCACGTCTCGACATCTGCGTCTCACACGGCGGTGGCGCCGCCGCGTACATGACGGGGCG